>JAQBWH010000028.1 GCA_027624625.1 Verrucomicrobiota bacterium
AGTTGGCAACCGGTCAGTCTCGGTTTCCACTCGAATGTCGGTTCCGGTCAAAGTCTCAACCAATTCTGGAAGGCGTCACTGACCATGCCGGGCGCGGTCGGTGCGGTGGTGCAGTATTACTTCATCACCGACTTCAGTAACCGCTCTCCAACCTTCGTCCATGCGGGCAACACGGTGGGAACCGTTGAGTCCGCAGCGCAGGCGAACCCTTTCTCCTTCACAGTGGCACCCCTGCGTCCGGTCTTCACGGTCAACGGCTCAAACGGGGACTACTCCAAGTCGAACTACTACATCGACGAGAACAACGATGTCTCTTTCCCCGTTCTGCCCATCCGCCTTAATCCCGGAGTGGCCGCGCAGGTCGAGGTTTTCACCAACCTGAACAACCGCGACCGGGCGAATGATGACTTCAACAATGACGGGATCGAGGATGGCATTCTTCCGCCGGATGGCAACCTGACCACGACGGCCGAGACCGGGGCTTATTTCCAGGCTTATGCGATGGCCGATCCGGACAACGACGGCACCTACGAGCTGGATCTTCCCGTGCTCAAGACCGGGGCCTACCGGGTCACCGCCCGCTACCGGGCCGGGCCGAACGATCCGTGGACTTGGCTGGGCAGTTCCGGGATCCGCGACCATGCCGTGGTTGTGGCGCCGAAGATCGCCCGCGACATGCGCGTCTACGAGCTGCATGTGGCCAATGCCAACGCCACGGCAGCCAACTTCGCCGGACGCGGGACCTTCGAGGATCTCCACGATCCGGCCAAACGGGTCAATATCACCTGGCTGCAAAATCTCGGGGTCAACTGGATCTGGTTCCAGCCATTCCATCCCCAAGGTCGGGAAGGACGCCAACCCGATCCGGCCAACAACAACCAGCCCTACGAACCGGGCAGTCCTTACTCGATCCGCAACTTCTGGGAGATCAATCCCCTCTACACCCGCAGCTACAACGGCAATTTGGACGACCCCGCGGCGAATCCGGCCAACTACACCGCATCGATGACCGCTTTCCGGAATTTTGCCCTCGCGGCCGATCAAGGCGGAATCCAGCTGATGCTGGATTTTCCGTTCAACCACACCGCGCCGGACGTGGTCCTCGGGTCCAAGGGCGTGGAGATTTTCGGCGCGGCGGGCGGTTGGCAACCCGGCGACAAAATCCGCGACCGCGTCCCGGGATTCTTTTCGACCGACGGCAGTGGCGGAGCAGCCGCTTACAGCGCGCCGGCCCAGACGGCCAGTCAGATCGCCACCGCGCCCGATCGGAACGATTTCGGCAAGTGGAGCGATGTGCGGGATGTTTTTTTCGGCAAATACGCCACGCTCGTCATCGGCGATCCAAGCGCCGAGACCAGTCGCGCCACCACCCGCAACGAGGGCGACTGGATGGACTTCGGCGGGATGTCCGCCACGACAAGAGGGGTCTGGCGCTACTTCGGCGAGGTGCTGCCCCATTGGATCGTCCAGTCGGGTCACCGCGGATACAACTCGAACGGTGCGGACGGCGCATCGCGCGACGAGTTGGATGCCGCGGGGATCGACGGCTTGCGCAAGGACTTCGGCCAGGGGCTTCCGCCTCACGCCATGGAGTACATCATCAACCGCACGCACGAGGTGAAGTGGAACTTCGTCTTCATGACGGAAAGTCTCGACGGCGAGCAGGTGACCTACCGTTCCAGCCGGCACTTCGCCGTGCTCAACGAGAACATCGTGTTCCCGCTGCAGGGGGCCACGACCACGTCCGCCTACCGCTCGATCATGGAGGGCCGCCGCAGCGCCTACGGTCAAAGCCTTGTCCTGCTCAACAACACCTCCCACGACGAACTGCCCTACGCCGACCCGTGGCAGGCGCTCATCCGCTACATCACAGTCTCCACGACCGACGGCGCGCCCATGCTGATGTACGGCCAGGAAATCGGCACAGGGCAGAAAGTGCAGGATTCCGTGCCCCAAGGCGGCTTCGATTGGTACGAGGATAATTTCGATAAATTCATTCCGCACTTCAAAAAATGGAATTCGATGCAGCTGCAGTGGAATGCCTATGACAACAATGCGTATGGCGTCCAGTTTTTGAAACCGGCCTACGCCGCCGTCGGCCGAGCCCGCGCTTCGAGTCCCGCCCTGCGCAGCTCCAACCGCTGGTTCTTTAATCCCCGGGGGAGCAACGACGCCGACCCGGACATCTTCGCGGTGGCTAAATACACCTCGGGCAACACCCCGCTCGCACAGCAGGACGTGGTGCTTGCTTTCACCAGCCTTGACCGGAGCAACCCCCAAGCCAATACCTTCGGCGTGACTTCCGCGCTGGCTGACATTCTCGGCCTGCAAGCCGGGCGCACTTACAACGCGAAGAACATCGCGGCTTACCCCGGCCGGGACAACGGGCAAAGCCACCGCCGCGAGGAGTGGATCTGGGGTTCCGGTGTCGCGCGTTCCCGGATCGAGGCCGATGGCATCTCCGTCTCGTTCAACCCCGTGCCAATATCGGACGCCGCGTGGGCGACCGCACCCTATGAGGCCAAGTTTCTTCAAGTTTATGACGTGACTCCGCCGACCGGTGCGCCGACCGGCTTGCAAGGTCCCAATGCTGCCGCCTTCGCCGTCGGCCGCAGCGTTCCGTTCTCCTGGCCGGCCCTGCCCGCCGACGCAGCCGGTGTCGTTCCGGCTTACGAAGTCACGGTCACGGTCAACGGAACGGCACGTCCGCCCGCCGTGGTGGTGGACACCAGCTACACGGCGGACGCGGTCAATCCCGGTGACGAAGTGAGTGTGAGTGTCCGCGCGGTCAATCCCTATGACACGGAAAACAAGGCCGGTTCCGCGGTTTCCCTGCTCTCCATCCGGGTTCTTGCCGCGGCCGGAGATGAGGATGGCGACGGAATGCGTAACGAGGCCGAGCAGATCGCGGGGACCAATGCCCTCGACCCCGGTTCGCGCTTTGCCGCCTCGGTGAGCCGCGCCCCGGACCATGCCACGGTCGATTGGGTCGCCGTTCCCGGGCGTTCCTACCGGGTGCAATACCGCGAGTCCCTCGGCTCCGGAACGTGGGTGGATGCCGCCACCGGCCTGACTTCCGGCCCGTTCGTCCACCGCCACGCCGGGGCATCCTCGGGATTTTACCGCGTGGCGGCGGAAATTCCCGCGCCTTGACTTCGCGGCAGGGTGGTTTTTCACTGCTCCTTTCGCCGGCATAGCTCAGCTGGTAGAGCACCTGATTTGTAATCAGGCGGTCGTCGGTTCGAATCCGACTGCCGGCTTCTTCCTCAGCGTTGCATGACGCGGCCGTCGGCTTTGAGCACGTTCATGCCCAGCCTTCCGGAACTGGCGTGGACCGCTTGGTAATCGGTGCAAATGGTCAGACGCCCGACATTGGGAATTTGGAAGATGCCGCGGCGCCCGTAGATCTTGACGCTGGAGGCGAGTTCGTCCTGCAGGACCGGGGAGAAGTGATAGCTCGAGCCGTAGCGGGCCACGGTATCCGGACCGGCCGCATCGCTCGGGCAGGTCAGCGTGCCGAGGTTGACGCCGTAGGGTCCGAGGGTTTCGAGGGCGGACCGACCCTCGTTGCCCAGCGAGGGCGGTACGGTTTCTATCGGCGGGAAGCGGTAGTCGTTGTCGCTCACGTATTGCTGCACGGCAACGCCGATTTGACGGAGATTCCCGAGGCACTTGGCCGAGCGGCCGCGTTCGATCATCGAACCGATGGCCGGGGTGGCGATGGAGGCGAGGATGGCGAGGATGGCCATGGTGACCAACAACTCGACGAGGGTGAAGGCGGGTGCTTTCACGAGCCGCGGTTCTGCTCTGCTTTGGCCGCCTGTTTGCGCTCGAAGTATTGCTTGGAACGTTCGACGCGCTGCTGCGGGGTCATTTTGGCTTCGCGGGCCAGGCGGCGCTCATCCATTCGATCGGCCACCTCGGGACGACGGAAAAATTCTCGGGCTTTGGCCCGCCGCTCGTCTCCGGGAAGGTCGCGCATCCCGCGCCAAAATTCCCCCATCAAGCGGACGTCTTCGCGGGCTCGTTCCTGCTCGCTTTCCGGGAGCAGGGCGATCTGGGCTTCGGCCCGGGCCGCCGTGTTCTGCAGGTCGCCCATGGTGCGCATCCACCCGCCTCCACCCTGCCGTCCGCCGGAGCGGCTCCCGATCCACGCACCGCCGCGTCCGCCGCCCAGGCCGTCGTCGCGCGAAGGACGGGTGCGCAGGAGAAAAACTTCGCGGCTGACCCCGCCGGCACTGCGGAAGAGGCGCGGCATGGCCACCGCCACGGAGGCTGCCTTCGGCGCGCTGACCGACGGCTTCCAGTCCGCCGGTGCAGCCAGGAAGACCCCCGTCTTCTGGGCCGCCTCCTCCAGCAAGGCGGGCAATCCGCCCGGCTCGGAAGGGGTCCAAAACGTGCTGCGCAAATCCAGGGCCGCGCCGGATTGTGGCGCAATCAGGTTGAAACCGCCGGCATCAAAGGACGCCCAACCGGTTGTCTCGCCGCCCGCGCGGAAGACGGCGAGGACGTGGTCGATGGCTCCTGCCTCAGGCGCGCCGAGGTAAGCCAATTGCCACGAGGACTCGGTGCGGACGGCGACAATGTCGAGGGCCTCGACCGGCGGAACGCGTTTCACTTTGATGGTGACCGGGGTCGAGGGGTCGAGGTTGGAGACGATTTCGATGCCGCCTTGGCGACTAATCGCGGCAATCGCTTTGGCCAGCGGGGCCTCGCGGAGATCCAGGGTGACCAGGCCCCAGCCGGCATAAATGGGCCAAACGACCCAAAGAAGTGCGAGGACGGCCAACAGGCCGGGGAGTAAGAGGCGGTTTGGGCTCATGGGGTCACGAGTAGAACCCCGGGGAGATCCGCTGGATGCGCTCTTTTTTTGTGCGGCTTTGGGTTCCAGCCTGGTCTTTGTTTGGAGCCTGAGTGTTGCTTTTAGTTCAGAGGACGCTCGAGAGGGCCTCCGGTGCGAATCTTTCCCTTGCCTTGGCCTCCTAGTATAAGCTATTGTATCTGGTCCTCTTAATTCTATGCCCGAGAGAAAATCTTCCAAGAGTGTGGCGCGTCGCAGCGCCGGCTATGGTGCTGCCGGCCATGGTGCTGCCGGCTATGGTGCTGCCGGCTATGGTGCTGCCGGCTATGGTGCTGCCGGCTATGGTGCTGCCGGCTATGGTGCTAACGGCGCAGTTCAGGAATCCAAGCTGCACTTTCTCGATTATTGGCGCGTTATTAGATTGCGGCTGCCGATCATCATTCTCGCTTTCCTCCTCGTTGTGGTCACCGCTGGCGTCACGACCTATTTCATGCCGCGCCAATACGAGTCTAATGTCATCATCGAGGTCGAACAGAACGAGCAGAAAATCCGCATTTTCACCGATGGCTACCAAGGCGGCATGGGAATGGATCCGCGGTTTGCCACCACCCAGTTTCAGATCATCCAGCGCAAGGAGATGCTCTATCCGGTGATCGACTCGATGAAATTGCTCGAGCGGTGGAGTGCAGAATTCGGTATCCGCAGCCGCGAGCAGGCCTACTTCATGCTGCGCAGCATGATCGACGTGCGCGAAGTGCGTAATACCAACCTCCTGCAAATCAGCGTCGAGAGCACGGACCCGCAGGAGGCGTCCGATCTGGCCAACAGCATCGCGCAGGAATACCAGCGCAAGCGAATCGAAGATCAGCAAAAACTCCTGTCCGGTTCCCTCGCCACGTTGGAAGACGAGGTGGCCAAACAGCGGGCCAAGGTCCAAGAAGCCAACGAAGAAATGGGGCGTATCCGCACCGAGTTGGGCATCACAGACCTCAATCCCGACAGCCTCGAGGACCCCATGCAGTCGCAGGAGACCGTGTTGCAGCAACAAGAAGCGCGGGTCAGCGAGGCCCGGATGATGGCTTCCAACCTCCGGACCAAGTACATCGAGATTGAAAAACTTTCCGGTGACGAACTGATGCGTTCGCTCCCGACCCTGGAAATTCAAGACCAAACGGTCGTTGCCATTCTCCCCCAATACCAAGAGATCAGCTCCGAATTGGCCCGCGCCTTGCAATCCGGTCTCGGCCCGCGCCACCCGACAATCCTCTCCTTGGCCGCCAAGAAGGCGACTTATGAGCAACAACTTTCCGATCAGGTCAACAGCATCCGCCGCACCTTGGCGGCCAACCTCGAAATCACCGAGCGCTCTCTAAAAAAAATGGAAGAGGAACTCGACAAAGCCCGCGAGGACCAGCGGAACTCGAAGACCGACGGTGCGGCATACGCGCGGGCCAAGAACAATTACATCCAAGCCAAGAGGGTGCTCGAGGCGGCGGAATTGCGCCTTTCCACCGAGACCATGCAGCGCAGCATGCCGATGAACCCGGCCCGCATCTGGGAAAAAGCGGAGCCATCCTCCGGTCCTTCCAAGCCCAAAGTCCTGCTTAACATGGCGCTGGCCGTCGCCGTCGGCCTCATTGTCGGCCTCGGCCTGGCCTTTTTCCTCGAGTATCTCGATACCAGCGTGAAAACGATGGAGGATGTGGAAAATTATCTCCAAGTCCCGGTGCTGGCCGTGGTGCCGAAGAACATCAGCCTGATCCATGCCAACCCCGAAGCCGTGGCGGACGTCGAGGCCTACCGTATTTTGAGGACGAACCTCGAATTCAACCGACCTTCGGCTGAGCACAATACGGTGACCTGCGTCAGCGGCGGAGCCGGCGAGGGCAAGTCAACCACCCTGAACAACCTGGCCCACACCTTCGCCCAGGGCGGCTACAATACCCTCATCGTCGACGCCGACATGCGCCGCCCCTCGCAGCACCGCATGCTGGGGATGACCAACGACTTCGGGTTGAGCGACTTCCTGACCACCGATATCGATCTGGAGGAATTGGTCAAAGCCACTTCCGCCCCCAATCTCTCGCTGCTGCCCAGCGGAAAAATGCCCTTTGACGCGGTCGGGGTGCTCAACTCGCAGCGCATGGTAGACCTCGTCGCGCAGGTCAAGAGCCGCTATGACATTATCTTCTTCGACTCCCCTCCGATTCTCGGCCTGAGCGACGCCTCGGTACTGGTCCGCGCCTTAGACCTGACGATTATCGTGGTGCAGCACCGCCGTTTCCCGCGAGCCATGCTTCAGCGGGTCAAGCAAGCCGTGCAAAGTGTCGGCGGCAACATCCTCGGCGTTGTCCTCAACAACGTGGACGTGCGCCACGACCAGTATTACGAGTACTACACCAACTATTACAACTACTACTACACCCCGAATAAGGCTAAAGGGGGAGTGAACGGGGGTGCGGCCACGGAGACCAAAGCCCCTGCCCCTGCCCGCTCGCGGCGTCCGGCCAAAGCAGGTTTGGAAGATGAGTATTAAGATGACCTCCCGCCTCCCGGCATTTTTCGTCGCTGGCCTGCTTTTGTTTTTCGTGTCCGCAGGCGGCCTCCGGGCCTCCAATGCGGTCTTCCGTATGGGAGACGCCATCGAAGTCCGCATTGGCGGCGTTCCGGCGGAGGAGGCGCAGTTGATCACCGGCATTTACACCGTCGACGGGGAGGGGTTTGTCAATCTTCCCCACGTGGGCAAGGTCCGCGCCGCCGGCCTGGTTCAGGCCGCTTTGCAAAGCGCCATCGAAGCCGCTTTTCGGACCGGAGAGATTTACACCAACCCGTCGATCACCCTGACCGTTCCCGCCGCTCTGCGCTTCGTCAACGTGAGCGGTGAAGTGCGCGGACCGCGGCGGGTCGAATACACCTCGGACCTCACCCTCCTCGCTGCGATCAGCGCGTGCGGCGGCTTCACGGAATATGCCGACCAACGCAAGGTCCGCCTCATCCGGGGCGGCGGGGTGCAAATTGTCGATATCAAAGCGGTCCGTAAGGATCCCTCCCTCGACATTATTCTGCTTCCCGGCGACCAGATCGAAGTGCCCCAGAGTTTCTGGTGAACCCTTTCCGGGGGGGGTCTGTCGTTTGACCCCCTTGCCTCTGCGGTCTAGTTTATTTTCCGCATGCGCGCTGCTGTTTTTTTGTTTTGGCTGTTCCTGGCCGCTGCCGACGCCCAATCGTCACCTCTCGGTGCTGTGGTCAACCGCAGTGGTGCAAACATTACCGGCGTGACTTTCCGGGTCTGGGCTCCCAACGCCACCAGCGTCGCGGTGCGGGGGGAATTCAACGGGTGGGTCGAAAGGGCCATGACCAAGGACAGCGCCACGGGTTATTGGACGGCCACGGTGGCCGGGGCCCAGCCAAACCAAGAATACAAATACTTTGTCCGCTGGTCCGGTAACACCACCGGCTCATGGAAGCACGACCCGCGGGCGGTGTGGGTCCGTAACGGCAATTCCGTCATCTATGACCACAGTGTCTTCGATTGGGGGACGACGGTGCGTCCGTCCATCCCGGTCGATCAGCAGGTCATGTATGAATTGCACATCGGCAGCTTCTACGATCCGAATCCCGCGGATAACCGTCCGGGAACATTCGACGATGCCATCTCCCGCCTCGGCTACCTGCAGGGGTTGGGGGTGAATGTCATCGCCCTCATGCCGCTCAACGAATTCGGGGGGGATTACAGCTGGGGCTACAACCCGGAGCACCTCTTCGCCATCGAGGCGGCTTACGGCGGGCCGGACGGCCTGAAAAGATTGGTCAAGGCCGCGCATGCGCGCGGCATGAAGGTGCAACTCGATGTGGTGCACAACCACTGGAACCCGCAGGGGGACGGGCTCTGGGAGTTCGACGGTCCGGCCAACATTTATTTCCCTGCCGATCCCGTCCGCCGCTGGACCCCGTGGGGTGACCGCCCCGACTACGCCAAACCCGAAGTGGGGCGCTTCATCGAGGAAAACATCAAGACGCTCCTCGACGACTTCCAGGTTGACGGATTCCGCTGGGATTCGCCGCAGAACATCTTGGGCTATGACACAAGAAAAAGCGGCGCCAATCCCGACACGGTGTTACCCGAGGGGAAAAGCATGCTCATGGCGGTCAACCGGATGATTCATGAGCAATATCCCGAACGCTGGAGCATCGCGGAGGACGCCGACCTTCTTTCGGTCAACGAAACCTATTCCGGATTTCCCAGCGCCGAATTCTATCAAGGGCTGGTGGTCAGTGACGCCGCCGATAGCTTCGACGGCCATTGGCAGACCAGTTTCCACAACGAGATCACGCCGCAGGTCGCATCCGCGTCGCCCGAGGTCGGCCGGATCCTCGCCAAGGTCAACGGATGGTCGGAGCCCCCCGGTTACCGGGTCATTTTCACCGACAACCACGACAAATCGGGGAACCTCAACCAAAGCAAGCGTTTGGCCGACCGCATGGATCCCGGCGATCCGGAGAGCAAGACGGCTCGCCGGAAAACGCTGCTTAATGCGGTTCTCACCCTGACCGCTCCGGGGACGCCGATGTTCTGGATGGGGCAGGAATTCCACGCCACGGGGACGTTCAGCGACCGCGCACCCCTGGATTGGCGCACTGCATTCGGGCAGCACCGCATCTTCCGTGCCCATCGTGATCTCCTCCATTTGCGTGAATCCCTTCCGGCCCTGCGCAATTCCGACCTTTCCGCGGCACCGGGCGGCCTCAACGAGGACCTCGATCTGGTCGTCTACTGGCGCCGGTCCGGTGGAGACGCCGCTCAGGATGTCGTTGTCTTGGTTAATTTCTCCGGCCAGACGCGCAACGATTTCAGCGTGCCTTTTCCTTCCTCCGGCACCTGGTACATGCGGATGAACACGGATTGGGCAGCTTACGGTGCGGACTTCGGCAACATCGGACCCGGCGGCGCGGTGACGGCTGCGGTTACCAACGGGTACGCGAGAGCCCCCGTGACCATCGCGCCGCACAGCGCGATCATTTTTGCTCGCAGTCCCGCTGCGGCGGGGATAGCGCTCGACGATGCCGACGGCAACGGGCTGCCCGACGGGTGGGAAGCCATGGCGGGGGTGAGCGATCCGAGTGTGGATCCGGATAACGACAGCATTTCCAATGCAGCCGAGTTCCGCCGTTTGAGCGATCCGTTGCTTGCGGATCGCCTGTCTTTGGTCGGGAGTAGGGCGCCGCTGGCCTGGTCCCCGGATAACGCAGCGCTGCGCATGACCTGGTCCGACGCACGCCAAAGGTGGGAGTGGACCGGGAGCTTCACCGCGGGAGCTCTGGATTTCAAATTTGCCAGCGGTCCGGGCTGGGACGGGTTCAATTATGGCACGGGCGCCGGTCTCGCGACCGGGATTGCCTCCACAGCCGGCACTAGCAATCTTTCCACCACCTTGGCGGCCGGTCGCCATCGCTTTACTTTCAGGGAAATCGACGGCGCCTATACCGTGCAGAGGTTCCCGGTCTCTGCCGAGTGGTGGGAGACCCACGGGCTTCCCGCGCCTGAGCCCGCCACCGCCGACGACCTGCGCTGGGACCATGACTCCGACCGCGACGGGTTCTCCCATCGTTTGGAATATGCCTTGGGAGGAAATCCGACCGACGCCGCGGACGGTCTGGCCCTGCAGACCATGGCGACGACCAACTCAGGCGGCACCTACCATTTTGTTTTCCAGTGGTTGGAGCGGACCGACGGGGGATCCTCTCTCGCGGTTATCCCGCAGATCTCGACAAATTTGTCCGCCGACTGGGTACCAATCCAAGCCGCCAATGTTGCGGCGCGTCTCGGCGACCCGCCCAACCACCAGCGCCGCGCAGTGACTGTCCCGTTCGAGGGGGCTGCGAAATTTCTGCGCTTGCAGGTGGCCGGGCCCTGATTTGATTTCGGATGCGCCGGCTGCCGCGACCAAAGCCGGTTTACCGGCCGCTGCCGGATCCGGGCAAGAAGCCGCGCGGGGCGAAAGACGGATGGATCGGGGTGGTGGTGGAGCGCGATGATCCGGCCGACCGGCGTTCGCCCGGCACGATGTATGTTTACGGGCGGCAAGGTTACCTCGGGGATTTTCGGACCAATGAGAACGGCTTCATCGGTCAATCGCGGGGTATCCCGCTGGGCCACTACACGCTGCAGCCCAAGCGCCAGAGCGGGGCCAATTGGCCGGCCCAAACTCCGGCCATCACCGGTCCGGGGCAACCGGTGGGCAAACCGGGCCCCGGCTACAAGGCGGACGCCATCCTGCTGCACCCGGAAGGCCGGCCAGGTGTTCCGGACTCGCTTTCCTGCCTCACGGTGAACAGCGAGGGCTTTCGTCGTGTTATGCATATCATGCACCAGGCTCCGGATTCGACTGTCCCGCTGATCGTGGGGTGAACGCCTTTCCCGCCCGGCGGGCGGGGGCGGCGGGCTCCCGCCATTGACAGTCCGTCTCTCCGCCTCCATAGTCCGCCCTCCTTTTCAGGTATCGTATGGAAAATATTCGCAACGTCGCCATCATCGCCCACGTCGACCACGGTAAGACCACTTTGGTTGACCAGCTGCTCCGTCAATCGGGAACCTTTCAAGCCCACGAGAAGCTGGAGGAGCGGGTCATGGACTCGATGGATCTCGAGAAAGAAAAGGGGATCACCATCCGGGCGAAGAACGCATCGCTCAAGTGGGACAAATACCACATCAACATCGTCGATACTCCGGGCCACGCCGACTTCGGGGGCGAAGTGGAACGCATCATGAAGATGGTCGACGGCGTACTGCTCGTGGTCGACGCTTACGAGGGACCGCAGGCCCAGACCAAATTTGTCCTGCGCAAGGCGATGGAGAACGGCCTTAAGCCGGTGGTGGTGATCAATAAGATCGACCGGGAAAACGCCCGTCCCCACAAGGTCCTCGACATGGTCTTCGAGCTTTTCCTCGAACTGAACGCAACCGACGAGCAGCTCGATTTCCCTCACATTTACGCCAGTGCCAAGGCCGGCTTCGCCAAGCGCGAACTGGTTGATCCGAGTGACACCCTCGTTCCGCTTTATGAAGCCATTGCCTGGCATATCCCCGCGCCGAAAAAGTCGGGTCTTGATTATTTCCAAATGCTCGTTTCAAACCTCGACTACAGCGATTACCTCGGCCGTATCGCTTACGGTCGGGTGATCAGCGGCACGGTCAAGGTCGGACAATCCATCGTCTGCCTTCATGCCGACGGACGCAAGGAACGGGCCAACGTGACCGCCATTTTCGGCCATCAGGGCCTCGAAAAAGTGAAGATCGAGTTGGCCTCCGAAGGCGACATCATCGGCTTGGCCGGTTTCGAGGACGTCTTCATCGGCGAGACGTTGGTCGACAACGAGGAGCGCTCCGCCCTGCCCTTCATTCAGATCGACCCGCCGACGATCAGCATGCGCATTTGCGTCAACGATTCGCCGCTGGCCGGTCGTGACGGCAAACTGCTCACCGCCCGCCAGATCAAAGACCGGCTGACCCGCGAGACCCGCACCAATGTCTCGCTGCAGGTCTCCGAGACGGAAGTCGCCGGGCAATTCGAGGTCAAGGCGCGGGGCGAAATGCAAATTGCCATCCTCGTCGAGCAAATGCGCCGCGAAGGCTTCGAATTGCTCGTGTCGCGTCCCGAAGTGATTTTCCAGCGCGGGGCCGACGGCTCCCTGCTCGAGCCGATGGAGACTCTTTACGTCGACGTCCCGCCGGAGAATCTCGGTGATATCCTTCAGGCCCTCGCCACGCGCAAGGCCGACATCGCCAACATGGAGCACCATCCGCACAGCGTGCTGGTCCAGGCCACCATCCCGACGCGCGGCATCATCGGGCTGGAGACCGATCTGGTCAACGTGACCAAGGGCCTCGGTACGATGAGCCATTTGTTCAAGGAATACGGATCGCACAAAGGCGAGATCCCGAACCGTGGCAAGGGCGTGCTCATTTCCATGGAAGGCGGCATCAGCATGGCTTACGCGCTTGATACCATCCAGGAACGCGGGCGCCTCTTCATCGGACCGCAGGAGGAAATCTACGAAGGTATGATCGTCGGCGAGAACGCGCGTCCGGATGATTTGCCGGTCAATCCGTGCAAAGCGAAAAAGCTGACCAACATGCGCAGTCAGGGCGACGGCAAAGGCATTCAGCTGGCTCCGCCCGTCCAGATGACCCTCGAGCGGTCCCTCGAATACATCGCGCCCGACGAATACGTCGAGGTCACGCCGAAGAGCTTGCGCCTGCGCAAGAAGATCCTCGATGCGACCGGCCGCAAACGGGCGTCCTCCAAGACCGGGGGGTAAAGCGGCGCACCGCCGGCGCTTGGGGCGTTACAGTTTTTTTTCCTCACAGGGGGCTTGACACCGGCGCCAAGCCATGGTTCTATGCCCTTTGTTCTGATTGTCCGCGCCGCTCGTTGCGCTCCCCTTGGAGGAGATTCCGGCAAGTGGTTGCCAGAGTGCGGTGCACAATTCTCCAAGAACAATAACGAGAACGTATTTTACCCAGTTCGGACCAAGGTTCGGACAGCTCCCATGATCGGTCACCACAAGTGATCCCAAGTTAAGCGAACCAAGGGCGCACCCGATGCCGCGCGGGGGATTTTTTCCCACGCCGGCGGAAGCAATCGCCCGCGACGACCATAACGTGTCCAGCGCCCATTCCAAATTCCCATTGACCATCGGCCTTCCCCAAGGCCGGCCCATCCGCAACTGATTTCCCGATAATACCATGGAAGAGACCAACGCCCCTCAACCCCCGGCTTTGCCGGCCCACGAACACGAAGCGGCTTTGCCCGCGCACCGGCCCGATCCGTCGCTGCCCGCCCCCGAGGGCGACGGACAGCGCAACGGCGGCGGAGCCCAACAAGATGCCGGCCCGCGTCGCAACCGCCAACGTACTTTCCGCCGGGGACGCGACCGGCGTTTCCGTGGCGGCGGTGAGCGGGACGATCGTGGTCCGCGGGATGACCGTGGCCCGCGCGATGATCGCGGCCCGCGCGGCGGCGGTCAGGATGGTCCGGCCGATGCCGGTGTTCCCCTCGAGGATGAACCGGCGGGCGATCCGGTCTTTGCCGAGGGTATTGTCGAGGTCAGCGGCAAGGGATTCGGTTTCCTCCGCAACCCGAAGCGCAATTTCACCCAGTCGAACAACGACATCTTTGTCACTCCCGAGGTGGTGCGCGCCTTCAACTTGCGCGACGGCGTGTGGATCAAAGGCGAAATCCGCAAGGGGAGCCGCGGGCCGCAGCTTTTCCGCTGCACCGAGATCGAGGGCGAAGACCCGGCGAAGTATGCCAACATCCCGTATTTCGAGGAACTGACCACGATCAACCCGAATTCGCGGATTAATCTCGAGACCGATCCGGAGCGCTACACCACGCGGGTCATGGATATCATGACCCCGATCGGCAAGGGCCAGCGCGGTCTCATCGTCGCGCCCCCGCGCACCGGCAAGACCACGCTTCTCCAGCACATCGCCGAAGCCGTGGTGCGCAACCACCCCGAGATGAAACTGATCATCCTGCTGGTCGACGAGCGGCCGGAGGAAGTGACCGAAATCCGCCGCACCGTGCCGCAGGCCGAGCTGATGGCCAGTTCGAACGACAGCGACATCAAGAGCCACACCCGCATTGCCATTCTGGCCATCGAGCGCGCTCGGCGTCTCGTTGAAATGGGCAAGGATGTTTTCGTGCTCATGGACTCGCTGACCCGCATCGGGCGCGCCTTCAACAACGCGACGGGCGGTGGCGGCCGCACCATGAGCGGCGGCGTCGATTCGCGTGCGCTGGAAATTCCGCGCAAACTTTTTGCCGCGGCGCGTAACACGGAGGAGGCCGGTTCGCTTACCATCATGGCCACCGCGCTGATCGAAACGGGCAGCCGGATGGACGAACTGATTTTCCAGGAATTCAAAGGCACCGGCAACATGGAGCTCGTCCTTGATCGTAAGATCAGCGACCAGCGGATTTATCCGGCGGTCGACATCTTCCTTTCCGGCACCCGCCGCGAGGAACTGCTCCTGCCCGAAGAGCAGTTGCACAAGATCAATGTCATCCGCCGCGGCCTGGCCGGACACAAACCGATCGAAGCGATCGAGCGTCTGCTCCACTTCGTGCGGAAATACCCGACCAACGCGGAAATGCTGAAAAGCCTTCCGGGTTGACCAGGGGATTTGAACAGAAGGTGACGAAGGGGTTTCCTCCGGTGTGATCGTCCCGGAAGGGACACGCAGACCGCGTGTCCGTCCGAAAGAAAACGGACGATTGGGCTGCTGCCTGTTCAACCGACGCAGGCCGTCGGCGGGTCCGGAAGCCCCGCCCTACCAGGGGATTTACAGGTCCTCGTCGTCTTCGGCCGCGCCTTTTTTGTAGGTGAGGCCGCGGAGTTTGCCATGGATGAAGTCATCGAGGTCGCCGTCCATGACACCCTGCACATCACTGGTTTGCACGCCGGTGCGGAGGTCTTTGACCATCTGGTAGGGTTGGAAAACGTAGCTGCGGATTTGGCTGCCCCAGCCAATCTCCCCCTTTTCGCTGTATTGACGCTCCACTTCGGCGCGCTTTTTGTCCTGCTCGCGCTGGTAGAGTTTGGCCTTGAGCAGCTTCATGGCGAGGTTGCGGTTCTTCAGCTGGCTGCGCTCGGCCTGGCAGGCCACCACGATCCCGGAGGGCAGGTGGGTGAGACGGACGGCGGTTTCGACTTTGTTCACGTTCTGTCCGCCTTTGCCGCCGCTGCGGTAGGTGTCGATGCGGAGGTCGCGATCGTCAACTTCGATCGGTGCGTCCTCGGGAATTTCCGGGGTCACATCCATACTGGCGAAGGACGTGTGGCGGCGCTTGTTGCTATCAAACGGGCTGATGCGGACCAAACGGTGCACGCCGCGTTCGGTCTGCAGGTAGCCGTAGGCATAGTCGCCGGTGACTTTGAGGGTGGCCCATTTGACTCCGGTTTCGTCGCCGGGTTGGATGTCGAGGATCTCCGACTTCATGCCGTGCCGCTCGATCCAGCGCTGATACATGCGCATGAGCATGTCGGCCCAGTCGCAGGCTTCGGTTCCCCCGGCCCCGGAGTGGATTGTCAGGTAGGCGGCATTGCGGTCGAACTCGCCGGCGAGCAGACAGGTGATCTCGAAGGCATCGAGCGCTTTTTCGATGGCTTGGAATTCTTTGACCACTTCCTGCTCGGCCTGCTGGCGGGCGTCGCCGTTGGCTTCCTCGCGCGCCATTTCGTGGAGGAGGGAAAGATCGGCAGTGCGCGTTTCCAGTTCACGGTAGGGCTCAATCAGCCCGCGCAGGCGGGAGACTTTTTCCACATCGGCCTGCGCCTTGTCCTTGTTGTCCCAGAAGCCGGGCTCGGACATGCGGCTTTCCACCGCGGTCAGTTCGGAGGCAAGTTTGTCGTAGTCAAAGAAACCTCCGCAGCTGCGTCAGGCGGGACGCGAGCCCGGAGGTGTCGAGACTGTCGAATTCGGGAAGAGACATGGGAAAAATTCGCTGAAAATTAACCGCGGAGGGCCCGAATGGCACGGATAAATGGCAGGGGCGGGACTGGCGGCATCATCCTGGCTTTTGACCCAGCCCCGGGGCGGCGGGAGGATATCGCCTCTTGCTTACGAGCGGGGCAACTCGATGCGAAAAATGGTTTCTCCCGGCTTCATCAGGTTGAGGCGGTCGCGGGCGATGGTTTCGAGGTATTCCCGGTCGTTGCGCAGGAGGTCAAGTTCGCGCTGGGTCTTCTGCAGCACGGCGGTTTTCTCGGACTGCTCGCGCTCTAAAGTGAGGAGGTGGAGACGCATGCCGTTTTGCTTCTGCCAGACGGGATAAAACATCACGCCAACGGTGAGGAGGAAGCCGATGACGACGAGGAACTGGAGGACGCGGTTGAGACGGTGCCAGAAGTCCGGCTCGCGGCGCCGCTGGCGCTTGACCACGAAATCGTCTTCCTCGTAGAGGTTCATGCGTGCATTTTCCCGCCGTAGACCGCGTCTTTGCCCAACATTTCCTCGATGCGGAGAAGCTGGTTGTATTTGGCTATGCGGTCGGTGCGGGAGAGGGATCCGGTCTTGATTTGGCCGGCATTGGTCGCGACGGCGAGGTCGGCAATGGTCGAATCTTCGGTCTCGCCCGAGCGGTGGCTGATCACCGCCGTGTAGCGGTTCTCACGGGCCAACTCGATGGCGTCGAGTGTCTCGGTGAGCGAGCCAATCTGGTTGACTTTGACGAGGATTGAATTGCCCACGCCGTGCTCGATGCCCTTGCGGAGGAAGTCGACATTGGTGACGAAAAGATCGTCACCGACCAGTTGCACTTTGTCGCCGAGCGCATCGGTCAATTTTTTCCAGCCGGCCCAGTCATTTTCGGCGAAGCCGTCCTCGATCGAGATGATCGGGTATTTGGCGCAGAGCTTTTTGTAGTAAGCGACCATGTCGTCGGCCGAGCGGACTTTGCCGTCGGACTTTTTGAAAACATAAGCTTTCTTCGTCTTGTTGTAGAATTCGCTCGAGGCGCAGTCGAGGGCGATGAAGACCTCTTTGCCGAATTTGTAGCCGGCCTTTTTGACCGCCGCGGCGATGGTGTCGAGGGCGTCCTCGGCCGAGGCGAAATTCGGGGCGAAGCCGCCCTCGTCGCCCACGCTGGTGGAAAGTCCGCGGCCTTTGAGCACGGACTTTAGGGCGTGGAAAATTTCACAACCGCAGCGCAAAGCTTCGCGGAAGGTGGGCAGCCCGCGCGGCATGACCATGAACTCCTGGAAGTCGATCGGGGCATCGGAGTGCGCGCCGCCGTTGACGATGTTCATCATCGGCACGGGGAGAACTTTGGCGTTCGGTCCTCCGAGGTATTTGAAGAGGGGTTGGCCGAGCTGCGCCGCCGCGGCGTGGGCGGTGGCCATGGAAGCGCCGAGGATGGCATTGGCCCCGAGCTTTTTCTTGTTCGCCGTACCGTCGAGTTTGCGCATGGCGCGGTCGACGCCGACCTGGTCGGTGGCCTCGAGGCCGGTGATCGTCGCGGCGATGGCTTTGTTCACGTGGGCCACGGCTTTCTGCACGCCTTTGCCGAGGTAGCGGTCGGCTTCGCCGTCGCGCAGTTCCCAAGCCTCATGCTCGCCGGTGCTGGCGCCGCTCGGGACGATGGCGCGGCCGGTCGCGCCGCCTTGCAGGGTGATTTCGACTTCGACCGTGGGGTTGCCGCGCGAGTCGATCACTTCGCGGCCGCGGACGTTTTTGATGAGGGTGGATGACATACGAAAGAGGAGGCGTGCGCGCCGTTAGCGGGAAAAAGTGTCCCGCTGATCAGAGAATTTCAAGGCTTTTAAACGGCTCGATCGAAACGATGGTCATCTCGCGTTCGCCGTGTTCCGAGGGCATGCGCACCGTCTCGCCGGCTTGGTGGCCGATCAGTGCGGTGGCCGCAGCGGCAAGGTAGGAAACGACCTGCTTGGCCGAGTCGCCGTCCCACGCACCGAGAATGTGGAGATGTTCTTCCGTTCCGGTGGCATCATCGCGCAGGTGCACCGTGGTGCCGAGGCCGACCTGCGAGGTTTCGGGATTTTCGAAATTGGTCCCGCGGCAGTTGGCCAATTGCTGTTCGATTTCCGCTTTCTGGCGGAGGAGGACGCCTTGCTGCTCCTTGGCGAATTTGAATCCGGCATTCTCGCGCAAGTCGCCTTGTTCCCGGGCCACTTGGATGTCGCGGCTGTTGGCCGGGATGCGCGTGTTGACCAGATCGTCGTAGTCCTTCTTGCGCCGCTCGAGGCTGGCCCACGAGACGGTGAGCATTTTGGCGGCCGGGGCGGCGGTGGCGGATTTGTCTTCGTTGACTTCGAGAAGTTCCTGCAATTCGGGCCGGGCCTTGATCGCGCGGGCGAGGAGGGCGCGTTTGTCCATTTCTTCGAAAATGGCCGTGCGCATAATTTTGCGGACGAGGTCGCGGGTGGCTTCGCCGTCGGCCGAAGCGAGGGCGACGGCCATGAGGGCCTTGTCGTCGGAAAGAACCTTGTGCAGTTTGGTGGCTCGTTTGCTGTCCTTGATCGTCTCGCGCTCGACCACGGTGATGGCGGCCTCGAGGGTTTCCGGGGTGACGAGGGCGGCCAATCCTTCGGGGCGCTTGGCCAGGAACCAGGCGAGAAGTTCGGGGTTGGTGCTGCGCTCGGAAATGCTGCGGCGCAAATGTTCGCGCAGGGGTTCGAGATGGCCCTGTTCGAGGAGCAACCGGGTGGCTTCGACCACCACCTTGCTGTCGCCCTCCTTCAGGACGTCGAGCAAGAGACGGTCGCCGGCCGTGCCGCCGAGGGCCACGCCGGCTTCGAGGGCGTGGCGGATGCGGGCGGGAGGAAGCGGGGCGAGCAACCCGGCCAAGTGGGCGGGCGGATGAGAGAGGAATACGGTGAGGGTGAGGGCGCCCTCGGGTAGGGCGGTCTTGCGACGCTCGAGGATTTCGTCGCGCACGCAGAGAAGGTGAATGGAGTGGGCCGGATTGCGGCGTTGGTGGTCGTCGGCCGCCTTGGCGAGCAAACCAAGGATGCGTTGGAGTTGTTCGGGCTGGCCTTCGAATGTTTCCAAGCCTTTGAGCAGGGCTTCGGCGGCGGCGGCTTGTTCCTTGGGTTGGCGGGCTTTCTCGAAGGCCTCGACCATATCAAGGTGAGGCGAGGCGGGACGTTCGCGCACCACGACGAATTCCGTCTTTTTCGGGGGGACAATAAAACGACTGTCGTTTTTGAGTTTGCCTCGGAGGGAGGTCCACCAACGTTTGAAAGCTCCCGGGGCCGGTTTGGGGAAAGCGCTGTCGGGGAGGACGACGGCCAAGTAATCGGAAAGCGCGTCGACGGTGAGGCGGGATTGGAAGTCGGAGACCACGCGATGAACGAACTCGACCGGACTATGCAAAGCCGCCTTTTGCACGGCGGCCTGGTCGGAGAGGCGCTGGGCCTCGACGTGCGACTCGCTGATGGGGGTCAGGGACGTCGCGGCAAAGGCCATTTGCATGGACTGTTTGCGTCCGCCCAGAAATTCGAGCTCGATTTGCCCGATCAGAAAATCCGTGCCGGCCACCCGGGCGCAGCCCCAGCTTTTATGCAGGGCAAAAGCCCCGGGGGCGAGTTGGTCCAGTATTTCCGCCTGCTGTTTGCTTAGTTTTCCCTCGTCGATCGCCGTCAGTAATTCCGAATGCATAGTGCAAAAGCCAAGGTATCGGGTCGGGGGACGTGCGGCGATTGAAAATTTGCCGCGCGCTCCGTGCAGGTTAGATTGCAGCCGCGATGAGCAGTTCAATTCCGACCACCGACTCCGGCCCTCGGTCGCAGGCGCGGCGCCTCAGCGAGGAGCTGGACAGCCTCTTGGCGATCGCTCCGGGGCAGCCGATGAAGTTGCGCACCGTGGTCGAGCACCTCCATTTCCGGGGCCTGCCCACCCTCATCGTGTTGCTCTGCGTGCCCTTTCTTTTTCCACTACCCTTGCCGGGTCTCTCCATTCCCTTCGGCGTGGCCATCGCGCTGTGCGGGTTGCGGCTCGGGCTGGGCCAGAGCTTGTGGATGCCCCAATTCATCCTGCGGCGCGAGGTGAGTTACGAGATGTTGCAAAAAATCGTCGGTTTTGCCGCTGCGTTTTACCGCAAGGTGGAAAAGCTGGTCCGGCCGCGCATGCACTTCCTGCAACGCTGGCCGGGGATGATCAACTTGATGGGGCTGATGATCATGATGGGAGGTGTCCTGCTTAGTCTGCCCTTCCCGCCCATTTTTCCGCTGACCAATACCGTTCCCGGGCTGGCGGTCATTTTCATGGCCCTCGGTATCATGGAGCGCGACGGCATTTGCACCTTGATCGGTTACTTTTTCGCGCTGCTTGGCCTCTGCTACGTGGGCCTGATTTTCTTTCTGGGCTCCGCCGGCGTGCAGCAGTTGTGGCGGTGGATGACGGGCTGAGGTAGCGCGCCTACGGTGCGGCGTAGGGGAGCTTCGTGCCGCAGGCGCGCATTTTGGCGAGAGAGCCGCGGACCGTGTCGGCCAGGGTGTGGCGGTCGAGGATGTTGGCCAGAGAGTTGCGGACCTCGAGCATGACCATGCGGAGGCCGCAGGTGTTCTCGTCCGGGCAGGAGCATTTTTCGTATTTGCTTTGGCTGACGCAGCGGATGGGGGCGAGGGGGCCGTCGACCAGGCGGATGACTTGGCCGAGGCTGATGCTGTCCATCGGCTGGCTGAGGTAATACCCGCCGTGTCTGCCGCGCTTGGTGCCGATGAGGCCGGCTTTCCGTAGTTGCATGAGGATCTGTTCGAGAAATCCTTTGGGCAAATTTTCGCGCGCCACAATTTCTTGGGCGCGGAGCAGGGGACGGCCGAGTTCGGCCGCCATGCCGAGATCGATCAAGGCACGCAAAGCGTATTCACCGCGTTTCGAGACCTTCATAACGCAAACAGTATCCTGGATGGCGGAGGCCCGCCCGGCAAGTCCCGTGCGGCATTGCCAGGGGCGGACGGGCGATGTAGGAAAGCGGACAGATGAAGATCGTATGTGCTTATTCGGGCGGTTTGGACACTTCGGTGCTGCTGCAGTGGCTGAAGGAAACCTACGGGGCGGAGGTCATTGCCTTCTGCGCCAATATCGGGCAGGAGGAGGAACTCGACGGGCTCGAGGCCAAGGCGCTGCGCACGGGGGCGGCGAAATGTTTTGTCGATGATCTGCAGGAGGAATTTGCCCGGGATTTCATTTTCCCCATGATCCGCGCCGGGGCGATCTACGAGGGCCAGTATTTTCTCGGCACGAGCATCGCCCGTCCGCTCATCGCCAAGCGCATGGTGGAGATCGCGCGGTCCGAGGGTGCGGCCGCGGTGGCCCACGGGGCGACGGGCAAGGGGAACGACCAGGTGAGGTTCGAGTTGGCGGCGGCGGCCTTGGCCCCGGAATTGGAAGTGATCGCGCCGTGGCGGCAGGAGCGGTTCCGGGAAAAATTCCCCGGCCGCGCCGAAATGATCACCTACGCCGAGGCGCACGACATTCCGGTGCCGGTCACGGCAAAGAAACCGTATTCGACGGACCGCAATCTTCTTCATATCAGCTACGAGAGCGGGATCCTGGAGGACCCGTGGTTCGACGCGAGCGACGAGGTGAACAAGGACATGTTTCGTCTGAGCGTGGCGCCGGAAGACGCGCCGGACGAGGCGGAACGGGTCATTTTGTATTTCACCAAGGGCGACTGCACCGGATTGGAGGGCGCGGGGGTGACCAAGGTGCTGGAGAAACTCGGGCACAAGGGAGACGGGAAGAAGCTGAGTCCGCTCTTGGTCATGCGGGCGCTCAACCAGCTGGGCGGCCAGCACGGCATCGGGCGGGTCGACATGGTGGAGAACCGTTTCGTCGGGATGAAAAGCCGCGGGGTCTACGAGACGCCGGGTGGAGCAATCCTCCATTTCGCCCACCGCCAGATGGAATCGCTCACCATGGATCGCGAGGCCATGCATTTGCGTGATTCGCTGATCCCGCACTACAGCACGCTGGTTTACAATGGTTTCTGGTTCGCCCCGGAGCGCCATGCCCTGCAAGCGCTGGTCGAGGAGACTCAGAAGGACGTGACCGGCGAGGTGCGGGTGAAACTTTACAAGGGGAATGTGATCGCCGGCGGAGTGCGCAGCCCGCGCAGCCTGTACAACCCGCAAATTGCCACGATGGAAGCCGATCCGACGCAGGCTTACAACCAGTCGGACGCCACGGGATTCATCCGGCTCAATGCTTTGCGTCTCAAAGTGGCCGCGGCGAGGGATGCGGCAGCTTCCTGATTGGAGGCGGTAGCCGGGGACTAAACCGCACGGAGGGAATGGAGTTCCACCCTGCGCCTGGCTTCGGTGGAGAGGCGCCGGTCAAAGTCCGCTGAGGAACATGAGGACCGAGGCGGTGATCAGGATGAGGAGCAGGATGAGCCCGAGCACGATGAGCGGCCCGGCCCACCGTTTCTTTGATGCTTTGCCTTTCTTACCCGTGCGCTTGCGCCGCCGCCTTTCGCCGCCGGGCGAAGAGGAAGACGAAGAAAAAGCAGAAGGGGCAAAAGGGGCAGAAGGGGCGGAAGGGGCGGAAGATGGCCGGCTCGCCCCGGGCCACTTCGGGGTGATGGCTTCGGCTAGCGGCGAGTGCAGGGGGATGCGCGGGGGAAGTTCGAGGTAGGCCGGTTCTTCGACTGTCGGCGGCAATTCCACATGCTGGGCCAATTCGGTTAGCGGTCGCCACTCATTGCGGCTTTCGACCCAAAACACGGCATCCTCGTGGAAATATCCCGTGCGTACGCTGGCCACCACCTCGCGGGGGGTGGAGGGGCCGTAGGTCTGACCCCCCGATGAGATGTAGAGGCCAACCTTGGCGCCACCGGAACGCTCGGCGTGTCTCTCCGACTTTGGCAGTTGCAAATCGGGCGGCCGCAGTT
Source organism: Verrucomicrobiota bacterium (assembly GCA_027624625.1). GTDB lineage: Bacteria > Verrucomicrobiota > Verrucomicrobiia > Chthoniobacterales > JACTMZ01 > JACTMZ01. The sequence goes on from JAQBWH010000028.1 coordinate 23,221, forward strand.
TGAGCCCTGGTGTACTTGGGGGGGTGGTTAAAGATGTCTCTGGAGGGTGTTCGGGAGTCATCTCAGATTACCATGCCTCGAAAAGGGCGTGGGGCGCAAGCGGCTAACCTCGTAGTCCTGGGCGGCGAGCCGGGAGCGGATGCCTTGGAGAGTCCCGGGGTCGAGCCGTCTCTGGCGGGCGAGGATCCAGAGATATTTGCGGTTGGGGTGTCCGACGGCGGCCCAGCGGTAAGCGGGATCGAGGTCGAGGACCCAGTAATCGCCTTCGAACGGCCAGAAAAAGCAAACTTTGAGTTTGCTATTCTTGCTGCCGGGGACGACCCGTGCGGTGCCTTCGATCCGGGTGGGACGGCCGCCTCGTTGGCAAGCGTTGACCACACGGATGCGTCCATCGGGCCTCGGGATATATTCGGCCTTGGTGTCGGCGCAGCCGCCTTGGAACCAATTCGGGAAGGATTCAATTTCATACCAAGGGCCGGCGTAGCGCGCGAGATCGACGGAGGGAACGGTCTGCGGAGGGGGAAGGGACGTGCAGGCGGTGAGCAATCCGGCCGAAGCAAGGCAACCGGCAAGGCGAAATGTCATAGCCCAAGATTGGCGGGGAACCGGGCCGGTTTCGAGCAACACGGGCCGCTCAGCGAGGAGGACGGTTGAGGCGCCAGCGGAGGTAAAGTACGCCGGCAAGCAGGGCGCAGAGGGCGCCGATCCCCACGGTGCGCCAAGGGAAAGGGGGCACGGGTAGGGTGTCGACATGGAACCCAATGGTCGGCGCAAGCTCGCCCGATGGTCCGGTCGGAACAGCGCGCCACAAGGTGCGGGTGCCGCGAGGCAGGCCGTCGATGCGGGCCTCACCCAGCGTCAGCTTGCGTCCCTCGGCCGTCACCTCCCAGAAACCGAGGATTTCGACGTTCGCTTCCGGTGGATCGATTGTTTTGAATCTGGGTGCGCCGGGGATGCCGGTCGGTGGATCAATCGGGGCAATCATGGCGCCGCGTTCGAGGCGGAAGCTGGAGACACCGAGATGGTGTGCGAAAAAGATCTGCAGCAGAGCGCCGGAACGTTCGGCCTTGCGGTGCACCGATGCAAGGGCCGTGACCGGTCCGGTCGGAGGCGGTGGATCGGAGGCGGGTGGTTGGGGGATTTTGACGAGTGATTTGTCCCGGATGCGGAACGGTTGGGCAACGTCGCGCCTGTTGCCGCCCCCGGGTGTGGCGACCAGACGCCATTGGTGGTCGTTGAGGTGGGACTCTGCGATGAGTTGCGGCTCGGCGGGGGCCTCGTTCAATGGCTCCGCCGTGGGGTCAGGTCTTTTAATCGGTGCGTTGAGGAAGTTGGTGATTCGGTCGGGCAGCCCTTGCAGCCACCCGATCAAGCCTTCCTGCGGGGTTGGCCTTTGGTAATCTTGCCACAGGCCATCATTTTCCGTGCGGCACTGGAGGGTGAAATCTTGCCAACCAGGTTTTTCAGCCCAAGTAATGGCCGGACCTTCCGCGGTCGTTTCGTAGCGGATGTCGGTGTTGAGGAGGTAATCTGGTTTCGGGGGTGGCGTAGGCGTAGGAGTTGGTGTCGGCGTAGGGGTGGGCCGGATTAGATGCGCTGAGACCTTCACGATGACTTCTTTTCCGAGCAAGGAGACGGTCATCTCGGTGGGGAGGGCTTGGCCAGGCTTGAAGCGCAGTTCGAGGGGAATGTTCAAGTCTGCTCCGGATGGGACAGTGAAAGCGGTCGCGCCGTTGGCCGGACGGATCGATTCGGGTCGGAGCAACTTGCCTTCGCCGGGCGTACCCCCGTCGTTGGTTAGGATCAAGGACGCGCTGGCGACGGTCCGAGGTCTGACCTTCCCGAAATCGGGTTCCGCGACGATGCGAAGTGCAGCGGGGATGGCGGGCGCGGTGAACTCCCGCAATTCGGCATGCCCGTCAGTTTCGAAGCGGATGTCGAACGGCGGGACGTACTCCTTACGGTCGGACGGGATGCGCAGGATGACTTCCGTGTTTTCGCCGGGTCCGAGGGCAAAGTCGTCGTAGGCTTCGACGGGACTCTCCGGCGGAAGGCCAATGGATACAGTCAGCGGTCGCTCGGACTGGTTTTCCACCGTAACACTGTTGGTGCGTGATTGGTCTGGGGCGGGAGAGAATGTTGTTTTCTTCACCTCAAGAACGAACGGTGGAACGGCCTGGCCTTTGAGGATGAGCAGGGTCGGGTCGTTGGCGAGAGGTTGTCGTCGATCAACGAATTCTCCGACGCGCTGTGGCTCAAAAAGTAGAGGGATGCGAGTTTTCTCGCCGCGGCGCAGCACAAAGCCGCCATCATCCTCGAGGGCGAATGGTTCCGTTGGCCTGAGGAATCCGGTGAGAACGCCGCCGCCCACATTGGCCAACTCCACCACGCGCCGCACCGGAGGATCGCCCGGGGCGACTTGTCCGAAATCGAGGAACTCCGGCGTGATGGACAGCACCGGGGCGGCATCGCGGATCTTGATCGTGACGCGCCCTCGTCCGGTCAGCTTGGTGGTGCCGGCCTTCACCTCGAAGTCAAAGCTGTCGGATACCGAATCTTCGTCGTCGCCGTGGGTGTAGATGATGTAAGCGGGCCCTTGGCGATCAGGTCCGTTGTATTGCTCGAGTCCCGAGAGCTTGCCGTGCTGCGGCCTGCCCAGCGGTCGGTAGGTCAGCGGGTTGAGATTGCGTTCGAATCCGCGCAGCGGAATGCGCACGCTTTCTCCCCGTGTAACCTCGACTGTGATACTTTGACCCTTGGGTGAAACGCGTTCCGGTTTTTTGGCCTGGCTGTCCGCACTCTGGGCTGCGAAGAAAATCGCCAGAGAGGCGAGGAGGCGGGCAGTCACCAAGCCAAAGAAGCAAATGGGTTGGAAAAAGGCGAGGCGAACCCTATTTTCGGGTTATGGGCAGAGTTTTCAGGCGCGCGCTGGCGGCCGCCGTCTTCACAGTCGCACCGGTGGCGTTCGGGCAGGAACCATCTCGCCCCGTGTTTCCGGGTGCTGGCGAGCTGATCGCCACGCAGGATCCCCCCAAAGTGGTGCCGCGGGTCTTGGACCGTGCCACTCCGGCGAACACGCGGGTCGTGGTCTCTCTCGGACGTCAGCGCGCCTATCTTTACGTGGACGAGGAAGTGGCGATCGACTCTCCGGTCTCCACGGGAAGGCGCCGCGGACAAACCCCGACGGGGAACTTCACCGTGTTGGAGAAAGCGACGGAGCAGAGTTCGAATTTGCACGGGGATTTTGTCGATGCCAACGGCAATGCGGTCCGCCATGGCGTAAGCACACGCATCGACGCGGCGCCAAGTGGCACGACGTTCCGCCCGGTGCCAGTGCCGTATTTTCTGCGTCTCGATGATACCGGGCTCGCCCTCCATGCGGGCCGGTTGCCGGGATACCCGTCAGCGGACCGGGCCGTGCGTTTGCCGGTGGACATTGCCCCGCTCGTTTTCCAGCGGGTGAAGCAGGGCACGCCAGTGAAGATTGAGGAGTGAGTCAACTAGGGTGAAGGCAGGCAACCGATAGGTTCGACTGCGCGGATCCGCCGGTTTGATCAGCGGCCGATATTTTTCAGCGGGGTGCCGGCGAG
>JAQBWH010000029.1 GCA_027624625.1 Verrucomicrobiota bacterium
AAGTGCTATTCAGAACCAACGGTTTTAAAGTCCCCAAGGCGCAAAAGCGGCTTACGGACCTTCAGCGCGCGGAGAAAGTCAGCGAGCAACTTGTCCGCATCCGCGAACCACGCATCCTCGAACTTTTGGCAGAGCAGGCATTCGGCATTCGCCTTATCCGCGAAAAGGAGCGCGAGCGCGGCGATTGGACGAAAGCAAAAGTATTGCTGGCGCGCCTTCGCGGTGATGCCGCCTAACCAGCCGCCCGCTCGGTCGGCATCATCACCACGTTCTCGGGCTTGGCTCCAAGCATCGCGGCCATCCGCTGACTATGGCTATCGTTCACCTCGGCTTGATAGACCTCTAGAACCAGCTTGCCGCCGTCCTTGTGGCCCTGCCATGCCCCGACAGTCGGAGCGTCGATACCGGCCCGCAGGGAGCGCGTAATGTGGAACCTCCGCAGGGAGCGCGGCTCGAAGTGCGGGAAGTTAAGACGGCGGCATGAACCTTCCAATGCCTTCTTGCAGTTGTCCTGCGGCAGTAGTCGGGCATCTGGTGAGTCCTCCATGTTCGCCATCCGCCTTTCGATGATCGGACGCGCATCGGGGAAGATTGGGATGGTGAATTGCTGCCTCGACTTGCGGCGGAAGACTTGAATCTTGTTCGTCTTAAGGTTGATGTCCTGCCTCCGAATTCCCGACAACTCTGCTTGCCCGAGGCCGAGGGTTCCTGCCAGTTCCACGAAGTCCGCCGAATCATTGCAACCGTGACCATTGGCTTTTTGGCTACGGATGTCGTTCACCAGGGCGCGGAATTGTTCCTCGCTCGGGGTGAGTCGGATCGGGTCGGCAACCTTGTTGTATTTGATGCCGAGCATGGGGCTGCCGTCCTCGGTGATGACGCGATCATCGGCGGCCATGTCGAAAAACTTCCGCAGGGAGGTGATGCGCTTATTGATTGAAGATGCCTCGAGGTCTTGGTCGGAGAACAGCTTGAGCCATTTGGAAATATGGGTCTTGGTGATTTTGCTGATGATGGTCGGGCAGTCGGAGGGCCATCGCTCGACCAGCTGCCGAATGTGGTGCTTGTGGGATTCGATGGTGGAAGGCGCGCCGGTGAGCAGGGCTTCAAACAGGGCGCGGTGTTCGGCCAGCGTGCGGCGGGCCAGAGCGGGATCAGTCTTTTCCAACTTGCCGCGCAATTCCCGCAGTTTGCGGTTTGCCATCTCGCGGTCGGACGTTTCGAGGGATTGCTTAACTTGCTTGCCTCGGATTTTCAAAAGCGCGTAGTATGTCTGGCCTTTGTAGCGGTAAAGACATGACGCGACTTTCTTCCAATCTGATTCGTTTGCCTTGGGTTTCTGGGTATTGCTCATGCCCTAAATCCTACGGGTTACAAAATCGGGTTACAAGAGGTAAAAACGCGAATCTTTTTTCTCTGCAAAGCCTTATCGGATAACACTTTAGCGCGGTTAGCTCAGTGGTAGAGCACCTCCCTGACACGGAGGGGGTCACAGGTTCGAACCCTGTATCGCGCACCATTTTTTGTCGCATGGCCCTCTTCGTCACCAAAAACGATCAGACCTTCGGGCCGCACGCTCCGGAGGAGATTGCCATGCTTGTCGCCACCGGGGATTTTCTGCCCGAGGATTTTTGCTGGCAAGAAGGTTGGGCCGAATGGCGTCCCATTTCCTCCGTTCTGCCGGAACGCCCCGCGCCCGCCGAACCACATGCGCTGGTTTCAGCACCTCCCCTCTCCAGCCCGCCGCCGCCCCAGACTTCCGGACAGATCCCGGGCGACATCACCATCATCGGGACACTCAAGCTGCCGGACGAGCGGACGGTCACCTGCCGCGTCGAGGGGGAAATCCATAGTCCGGCCACGGTTATCATTCCGCGCGAAAACCACGTCAAGGCACGCATACAGGCGGAGTCTGTCCTTATCTTCGGCACGGTCGAGGGCGACATCCACGTCACCGGGCGCGCCGTGCTGAAAAGTTCCTCCACCCTGCACGGCGACATCCATGCCGCGCGTGTTCTGGTTGAAGAAGGAGCCACTTTCAACGGAAAATCGCACGTCGCGGGCAAGAGGAGTGCGCCGAGTCAGTCCGAAAAGACAACGCCCCACTCCTCGCGCAAAAAGGCTACCAGCCCCGCGCCGTCAAACGCAGGCACAACGTCTCCCTCGCGCCGGGACTGAGCCTCCGCAGACCCATGCCGTTGTGCACCGCGTCAGGCAAGGCGGACCAAGGCTCCACGCAGTAGAAGTCCGACTGCCGCGATTCCGTCCAGGTCGTCACCGCATACCACGGATTTTCGCCTCCTTCCTCGGTCTGCCAAGCGAAGACCACTTCGCGTCCGTCTTTTTGATTCCGCAGGGCCACACCCTCAGCCGGTGGCCCGAGGTGGAAAAGATCGACCAGATCCGGGTCGGAGAGTGCGCCGCCATTCTCCGGGGCGGGCACTGGAACAACACGCCCTTGCGCGTCCTGCCGCGCCCATGACTGGAAAGCTCCCTCGAGAAACCAGTCAGCCCGGTCCGTGGCGGGCATTGCCAAGTAAAAATGATTCCCCAAGCTGTAAGGCATGGTATCCGCCCCGGTATTCTCCACCGTGAAAGCAACCGACAACTCCTCGGCAGCCAGCGCGTACTCCACGGTAAGGACGAATGGAAACGGCCACGCTTCGGCCATGCTCCGATCCCATCCCATGCGCATGGTGATGCGATCGACCTCCTGACTGACCACGTCGAAGCGAGCAGCCCTGACCAATCCGTGCATTGGTGCCGGACGGACCCGACCTACCCCGTCCCGCCAAAATCCGATTTTTCCGTCCAGAAAAGTGCGGGCGATGAGAGGAAAGAGAAGCGGATTGCCTCCCCGGATTTTCGACGGGGCCGACCAGTCCGCACTCTCGGGCCAGTGCAACACAGGACGGCCGGCAACGGACCATCGCATAAGGCGGGCGCCGGCCGAGGGCGCTAACTCCGCCACCGCGGAGGCGCTGCGCAGGGTCAGCACAGCAGGAAGAGCCAAGTTTAAGCCCTCCCTTGCTCCGCCTTGGCGGCCATGCGGGCCCGGCTGAATCCCTCGGTAAAGTAAGCTCCGATGACCAGCACCTGGGCCGAGAAATACATCCAGAACAGCAGGATCATGAATGACGACATGGCGCCGTAGAACGACTCGGCGCTGAGCCATCCGAGGTAAAGCCCCATGCCCAGCTTGCCGATGGCGAAGAGCAGCGCTGTGCCGAACGCTCCGAGCCAGACGTAACGCCAAAGGACCTTTGCCTCCGGGAGCGACTTGAAAATCAGGGCACACACGCCCGTTACCATGACCAGAGTGACGCCGAATTCGAGGGAGAAGAGGAAGGTGCTCGAGTAGGGCAGTTCTTCAGGAACGTATTTTTTCATCACGGCGAGCACGGTGGTGCTGATCAAAGAAAGAATGAGAAGCAAGCCCGCGACGAGCACGCCGACCAGGGAGACGAGGTAGTGTTCGACCCACATCCACCAAGACGCTTCGCGCAAATGTGGCACCCGCCAGATGAAGTTCATCGACTCCTTCAACTGGCGCATCACGCTCGAGGAGGTGTAAAGGAGCACCACCACGCCGATCGACGCGGCCAGCCCCGAATCGGCCCGCGAACGCACTCCGACGAGCAAACCTTCGATCGTCACCGCGGTGTCCGGGCCGAACATCTCGGCCAACTTGTCCCGCAATTCCTCGTTGGCTGCCGCCTCGCCGAAAACCCAACCGGCCATCGCCGTGGCAATGAGGAGCAGCGGCCCGATAGAAAAAACCGCGTAGTAAGTGAGGGCCGCACCGTGCGTCAGTCCGCCCTCCATGACGTACCGATTGAAGGCCTCCCCCAGAATACGGAAGACACCCTTCCGCTTTTCTGATTGGGTCCGCCCGACTGGCTGGTCGACAACTTCCATCAAGCCTCGCAGTTTAGCGCCTCCCCGGCTTCTGGCCAGCCGCCTCTTGTCTCCCGGGGCCACCGACCCGGCATCACTTTCCGATGCAGAAGCTTCCGAATATTTTATCGAGCACATCTTCAGTATCCACCGCACCGGTGATTTCCCCAATAGCGGCCAGCGCCGAGCGCAATTCCACCGCGGTGAGTTCCGGCGGATCGGCGCGCTGCAAAGACTGCCGCGCTTCCCTGAGATAATTTTGCGCCGCGGACAAACAGTGCCGGTGGCGTTCGTTCACCGCGATCACCTCACCGCAGCGATCCAAAGCGGACAGATCAGTCCGCGCGATGACCGCGGCGACCAGATCCTCCAAACCGCGCCCGTCCAAGCAGCACATCGCCACTTCGTCCGCGCCCGGCACCCACTCGGGCCGGAGGTCGATCTTGTTGAGCACCCGGATTTCCCGCGCAGCAGGTCGCGCAGCTTCCGCTTGGGCTGTGAGATCGACAACCCTCAAGGAGACATCGGCTTGCTCAAGTTCCGCCCGCGTCCGGCGCATGCCTTCCAGTTCGAGAGGATCCGACGATTCCCGCAATCCGGCCGTGTCGATCACACGGAAAGGAATGCCGCACAGGGTCAGACTTTCCTCGATCGTGTCGCGGGTGGTTCCGGGAATTTCGCTGACCATGGCGCGGTCGTAGCCGACGAGAAGATTGAGCAGGCTCGACTTGCCGGCGTTGGGTTCGCCGTGAATAACCAAGCGCACACCCTCGCGCAGCATGCGCCCTTCGTCGGCCGTGGAAAGCAAGCGGGCCACCGCGTCATGGAGACGATCAACCCGTTCAAGCAGCACCTTGCCGCCCTCCGCATCGATGCCCTCCTCCGGAAAATCGATGAAAGCTTCAAGGTGGGCCACCGCGGTGAGCGCATCCCCGCGTAATTCTTCCACCGCCCGGCCAAGGCGACCCTCCAATTGCCCGGCGGCCGCCCGGGCCGATGCCTCCCCGCGGGCGGCAATCAAGTCCATCACCGCCTCAGCCTGGGTGAGATCCATTTTTCCGTTGAGAAAGGCCCGCCGCGTGAACTCGCCCGGCGGGGCCGGGTGCGCTCCCGCCGCCAGCACGGCACGCAACACGGCAGCGGCCACCACGCTCCCGCCATGGCCGCTGATCTCGACCAAGTCCTCACCGGTGTAACTGCGCGGCGCACGAAAGACGGTGAGAAGAACCTCGTCGAGCACCGCACCATCCTGCTCGACCCTCCCCCGCTGCACGCATCCGGGCGCACTCTCGGAGAGAGATCGCCGCCCGCGAAAGACCCGCCCGGCAATTGCCAACGCACCCGGTCCACTGATCCGCACCACCGCCAAAGCGCCGGCACCGGCCGGGGTGGCGAGGGCGGCAATGGTGTCCGAACCGGACATCACCGCACCGCGACCAAGGCGCCGCGGTCGACTGTTCCTTCGGCGTCAAGTTGACGCAGGGCCGCGATGAAGGCCTTGTTTTGAAGCATCGTGCCGACCGAAACACGGATCCATTCGGGCAGACCGTAGCTGCCCATCGCGCGGACGATCAGACCGCGACGCAGGAGGGCCTCGAAAACTTTTTTCCCGTCACCCACGCGGAGGAGGACAAAGTTGGCGTGGCTCGGCACGAATTCGAGGTTCATCTCGAGAAATTGCGCTTGGAAAAAATTGCGTCCCTCGCGCGTGACCCGCCGCGTCTCGTCCATGTGCGCATGATCGGACATACCCGCCAAGGCTCCTGCCTGAGCGATCCCGTTGGCATTGAAGGGCTGCCGCGCCTTTTGCAGCACCTCGATGATTTCCGCCGTAGCCAGGCCGTAGCCGATGCGCAGATTGGCCAATCCTTGGATTTTGGAAAAGGTGCGCAGCACGACGACATTGCGCCCGGTCCGCACGTATTGGAGCACATCGGGCGGCTCGTCGAGAAATTCGTAATAAGCCTCGTCGAAGACCACCATGACCTGCTCCGGAACTTGCGCCATGAACCGGTCGATATCCTCTTGGAAGACCATCGTGCCCGTGGGATTGTTCGGATTGGCAATAAAAACTTCTTTGGTCCGCGGCGTGATCGCCGCCAGCATGCCGTCAAGATCGGCGGTGAAATCCGGATCCGGCACGTCGACAACCTTCGCCCCGAACAGCTGGGCCATCAGCCGGTAGACGGCAAAGGAATGCTTCGCCACCACCACCTCGTCGCCGGGCTGCAAATAAGCATGCCCGAGAAATTCAATGATCTCGTTGGAGCCATTACCGAGAATGACATTGGCCATGCTTAGTCCCAACTGCTCCGCCACCGCCTCCCTCAGGTAATAGCCTCCGCCATCCGGGTAAAAGTGCGCTCGGTCAATCGTGTCGATCATCGCCTGGCGGGCGGCCGGAGACGGACCGAGCGGGTTCTCGTTCGAAGCCAGTTTGATAATCTCACCGGGAGCAAGCCCCAACTCCCGCGCCAAGTCCTCGACGGGCTTCCCCGGTTCGTAGGCGACCAGTTCACGGAGTTGCGGGTTGGCATTTTTCCACATGGCGCCAGTTTAGCGGATCCACTGCGGATTTGCGAGCGCTTCGCTTCGGCCCCAAGATGAAAAGGTGCGCATCGCGGTCATTGCCGACACCCACAACCACCTGCCTTCCTCCGTGCGGGCCGTCCTCACCGGCGCGGACGAGATCTGGCATCTCGGTGACGTTTGCCGCGAGGACCTCCTCCAGGAGTTGCGTGGGCTCGGACCTCCGGTGCAAAACGTGCGCGGCAATTGCGATCCGCGCGGGCTGGGTCCGGAAAGTCTGACTCTGACCCGCGGCGGTCACACCTTTTTCCTTACCCACGAACCGGTTTCGATGGTGCCTCCCGGCGCCCAATTTGCTTTGCACGGTCATACTCATGTGCCCCGCGACGAAAAGACCGGCAAGGTGCGGTATCTCAACCCCGGCACCATTGGTAAGCCGAACCATGGGGCACCGCCGTCATTTGCCTGGCTGGAAATTGGGGACGACGGACCGCCCCGTTGGAAAATCGTCGCCGTTTCCTGACCCTAGGGATTGAGCCCGGACCGGATTGGCTCCATAGTTAGACCCGATGAAAGTCCTTCTTGTTCCGTGCCTCTTTTTTGCGGCCATCGGCGCGTTGCCGGCTCAGGAGCCGGCACCTGCGGCGTCTCCCTTGCCGAGACCCTCGGTGCAGGAAATCGACAGCGGGGAAGCAGCGTCAGACCCCGCCGCTCTAGCGCCGGCTCTCCGCGAAGAGGTCAATCTGGCCGACACCGCTGATTCGGAATTGATGGAAATCCCCCCGCCGCCTGACGCCACTGACCCGGACACCTCAGGCCAAGTCACCTCCAAGTTGCCCGGCGATGAGGAAGCGCCCGAGCGACCGCCGGTCACCGGAATGGTGGAAGTCACCGCGCAAGACAATGGAAAAGTTGTCTCCGCCGCACCAGGCAACCTCGTCCGCATCACGCTCGAGTCGAACCCCAGCACGGGTTACAATTGGGAGTTGCGCGGTTTCGATTACGGCGCGGCGGATTTTTATGCCAGCGAGGTGGTGGCTCCGCATGGTGGCAATGTTTTCCTCGGCGCTCCTGGTAATACTCTCCTTACGCTGCAGGCGGTCAAAGCAGGATCCCAGCAGATCACCGCCGTTTACCGCCGCCCTTGGGAGGCGCCGGACCAAGTCGCAGCCACTTTCAGCTTCCAGCTCGAAGTTGCGGGCGACAAGGCGGCGCCCCTCGTCACCCCCGAGACTTCACCCGCGCCGTGAATCCGCCTCTGGTTATTGCGGGACGCACCTTCTCGTCACGTCTCCTCCTCGGCACGGGCAAGTTCAGCTCGAACGAACTCATGCGCGACGCGCTCGAGGCCAGCGGCACGCAGATTGTCACCGTCGCGCTGCGCCGGGCCGACTTGAGCGGCACCAGCGATCCTTTCGCCAACATTCTTGATTTCATCGATCCGGAAAAATACCTCCTGCTCCCCAACACCAGCGGCGCGATGAACGCGGAGGAAGCCGTCCGCCTCGCCCGCCTCGCCGCCTCGGCTGGACTGCCCAAGTGGATCAAACTCGAGATCCACCCCGACCCGCAATACCTGCTGCCCGACCCGATTGAGACCTTGCGCGCCACGGAAATCCTCGCCGCCGAAGGTTTCACCATCCTCCCTTATATCAATGCCGACCCCGTCCTAGCCAAACGCCTCGAGGATGCCGGAGCTGCCACCGTCATGCCGCTCGGCTCGCCCATCGGAAGCAACCGCGGCCTCGAAACCCGCGCCCAAATTGCCATCATCATCGAGCAAGCCCGCGTCCCCGTCATCGTGGACGCCGGGCTAGGCGCGCCCAGCCACGCGGCCGAAGCCCTCGAACTCGGCGCCGATGCCGTCCTGATCAACACCGCCATCGCCGTGGCCGAAGACCCCGTGGCCATGGCCCGCGCGTTCAAGATGGCCGTCGAAGCCGGCCGCCTCGCCCGCCAAGCCGGGCTTCCCGCCCAAGAAGACACCGCCACTCCCACCAGCCCCCTCACCGCCTTCCTCCAAAATGCGTAGTCACCCCGCAACGCGACCAGCGGCGCCGCGGGCCTTGCGCCCGCGGACCGCAACAGGCCGGCTTCTCCCCCTTATCCTCTCTTCCCTCTTTCTTTTTTCTTCTCCCTCCTCCGCCCAACTCCACCAAGGCCAAAAACTGGTCGAGGCCACCCTCCTGACCGACACCACCGCCATTGTTCCCGGCCAACCCTTCCGCCTCGGCCTCCTTCTCCGCATGGCCCCCGGCTGGCATACCTACTGGGAAAACCCCGGCGACTCCGGCCTCCCCACCACCTTCGACCCGCAACTCCCCGACGGCTTCACCACCGGCCCTATCATCTGGCCGCTCCCCCAACGCATCATCGAACCCGGCGACATCCAGGTCTACGCCTACCAAGGCGAAGTCCTCCTCGTCCGCACCATCACCCCGCCCGCCACGCTCGCCGCACCGGAAATCACCATCTCCGCCAAATCCACCTGGCTGGTCTGCGAAGCCATCTGCATCCCGGGCAAAGCGGAAACATCCCTCACCCTCCCCGTCGCCCCGACCGCGAAACCCTCCCACACTGAACTCTTCGAAAAATTCACCGCCCTCGCTCCATCCGACGAGGCCCCGCCCTTCACCATATCGTGGACCGCCACGCCGACCGGCTGGAACCTCGGACTGCGCGACCTCAACGGCCCCGCCACCCGTGCTGATTTCTACCCCTACGCCGACGAAACCTCCCCCGTCGCCCACACCGCCCCGCGCGAGTTGACCAACGGCGCCGCCGACCTCGCCATCCCCGTCGCCGCGTCCGCCTCCGTGCGCGGCCTCGTGGTTCTCGAAAACGGCGCCCGCCGCGGCTGGATCATCGAAAGCACCGCCGCCACGCCCGCCGTTGCGCCCGCAGCTTCCGCCGCGACTTCCGGACTCTGGACCTACCTCCTCTTTGGCTTTATCGGCGGCTTCATTCTCAACCTCATGCCCTGTGTGCTCCCCGTTATCTCGCTGAAAATTTTCGGCTTCATGCGCCAGGCCGGGGATTCGCGCGCCAACATCCTCAAACATGGCTTTGCCTTCACCGCCGGCATCTTCCTTTGGTTTCTTGGACTTGCCGCCGTGATCATCGCGCTCAAATCGGCCGGCAGCGAAGTCACCTGGGCTTTCCAATTCCAAAACCCGTGGTTTAACTATGTCATAGGTGCGGTCGTTTTTGTTTTTGCCCTCAATCTCTTTGGCGTCTTCGAAATCGTCCTGCCTGGGCGGGCCACCCAAGGCATAGCCGAAGCCGGCGGCCATGGCGGGCTGGCCGGTTCCTTCGCCCAAGGAATCCTCGCCACCCTGTTGGCCACCCCCTGCACCGCACCCTTCCTCGGCACCGCGCTCGGCTTTGCCTTCAGCCAGACCTCCACGGTCATTGCTGCCATGTTCGCCGCCATCGCGGCCGGGATGGCCTTCCCTTATCTCCTGCTCTCGGCGCAACCAGGCTGGATGAAATACCTGCCCAAACCCGGAGCTTGGATGGAACGTCTCAAGCAGTTCATGGGCTTTCCCCTCCTCGCCACCTTGCTCTGGCTGCTTTACGTCATCGGACAACAACGCGGCACGGAGGCCGTTATCTGGGCTGCGGCCAGCTACCTTTGCCTCGGACTCGCCGCTTGGCTCTACGGCGCATTCCTCGGGCCCGTTTCCTCAAACCGGGCCAAGACCCTGGCTACTTTGGCCATCCTGCTCTCCCTGCTTCTCGGCCTCGGCTATTTCACCGGCAACCTCTTCGCCCGTTCCGCTGCCGCGCTGCCGGAAAAATCCGCCGCCCGAGCGAACAACGGCATCCCTTGGGTCCCGTTTTCCGAGGTCGAATTGCGGCGCTTGCTGGCCGAAGGACGTCCCGTCTTTCTCGACTTCACCGCCGACTGGTGCATCACCTGCAAATTTAACCTGCGCACCGCCATCGACACCAAGGCTGTGCGCGAAGCGTTCGAAAAGCTCGGTATCGTTCCCATGCTGGCCGACTGGACCAACAGCAACCCCGAGATCACCCGCAAGTTGGCCCAATTTGACAGAGTCGGCGTTCCATTCTACCTTTTCTATGCGCCCGGCAAAAAAGACGATCCAGTCATCCTGCCGGAACTGCTCACCGAGCAAATTCTTCTCCGCGCCATCGGCGCACAGCCCTGAACCATTCTATGCACATCGTCCGCAAAGCCACTCTCGCCCTCGTCCTCGCCGCCAGCCCGGCCCTCGCCGTTGCGGAAGTCGGACAACCCGCCCCCGGATTCACCCTCACCGATTCCAACGGCCAATCGCACAACCTCTCGGACTTCAAGGGCAAGTTCGTCGTCCTGGAGTGGCTCAACCACGGTTGTCCCTTTGTCATCAAGCACTATGACAGTGGCAGCATGCAGAAGTTGCAGAAAGAATACACCGGCCAAGACGTCATCTGGCTTTCTGTCGTTTCTTCCGCGCCCGGCAAACAGGGCCACTTGAGCCCCGCCGAGACGAATCAAGCGAAAGAAGAAAAAGGTTCCGCCGCCACGGCCATCTTGATCGATGGGGGCGGCACGGTCGGCCAGCTCTACGGAGCCAAGGTCACACCCGAGCTCTACGTCATCAACCCCGCAGGCGATCTCATCTACGCCGGAGCGATCGACGACAAAAAGTCCGTGGACCCCGCCGACGTTGCAGGCGCCACGAATCACGTGAAACAGGCCTTGGACGAGGCCCTCGCCGGCCAGCCCGTCTCGACCCCGCGTACCGAACCTTACGGTTGCTCGATTAAATACAACTAACCGGCCGTATCACACCCGCGCCTCCGTGCCGCGGTCCGGTCAAGGCGGGAGAACCGTGGCCGGGGCCAACTGTCGCATGGGCCGATCCGGACGGCTTGCTTCATGGAGAGCGACAACTTTGGCCGGAACCCGGCTGCCCGGTGGATAGGCAATCCGCCCCGTTACCCCCGCCAAAGCAGGACCATTCTGCACTCGGTCCGTCAATTTGCCATGTGTAGCCGGCAGGGCCGCGATGAGCGAACGGGTCGCATCAAAACCCAACCCAGAAAATGCCCCGGACACTCCGCCGCGCAAGGCACGGCGGAAATCGGAGAGCATGGCCGGTCTGGCCGCCCCCGGCTCCGTGGCGGGGAACCCGTGCGTGGTGAAAAAGACATCGCGTGCAAGCGCATTGCCGCACCATGCGGAAGCATTGTCATAGCTGTCGCCACCGGCCCACCGGACCGCGGAATCCGGCCGCGTGGCGCGCCCCCCGAACGGCAGCAGGGGTAGCGACCGCGCATTGACAAACCACCTGCTCCGCCCGAGTGTTGTTGTCTTACATGCCGTTCACCAAGCTTGGATTGTCCAAGCCACTACTCGAAGGCGTCCAAGCCATGGGCTACGGGGAGCCAACCCCAGTCCAACTCAGGGCGATCCCCCCGGCCCTCGAAGGCCGCGATGTCATAGCATCCGCCCAAACCGGTACGGGTAAAACCGCCGCGTTCGCCCTGCCCGCCCTGCAGAGACTCGGCCACCACGGCAAACTCCGCTGCCTCGTGCTTGAGCCGACCCGGGAACTGGCCATGCAAGTCGAAACATCGATGCGCGACCTCGCCCGGTTCACCGACCTGAAAGTCAGCTCCGTTTTCGGCGGGGTCGGCTACGGCAAACAACGCAGTGCGCTGCGCGACGGCATTGATGTGCTTGTCGCCACCCCGGGGCGCCTCGAGGACCACTTGCAGCAGGGCACATTGAAGCTCGACCAGATTGAGGTGCTCGTGCTCGACGAAGTCGACCGCATGCTCGACGTCGGCTTTCTCCAGCCGATGAAGCGCATCATTGCCAAATGCCCGAAGGACCGGCAGACGCTTTTTTTCTCCGCCACCCTGCCACCGGAGATTGCCCAACTGGCTGCCTGGGCCCTGCGCGACCCAATACGGATCGAAATCGGCGCCTCCCGCTCGGTCACCTCGACAGTCAAACACGGCGTCTACGTCACCGATCAAGGCGGCAAATACGGCCTCCTCCTGGCCCTGCTCGAGGCCACGGAATATGACAGCGTGCTCATCTTTTCACGGACCAAACACGGGGCCGACCGCATAGCCAAGCGCCTGCGGGCCAGCAACCATTCGGTTGCGGTCCTCCACGCCAACCGGTCCCAGAACCAACGCATAGAGGCATTGGAAGGTTTCAAGTCCGGACGCTACGGCGTGATGGTCGCCACCGATATTGCCGCCCGCGGCATCGATGTGGCCGGGGTCAGCCACGTCATCAATTACGATATCCCGCAGCACCCCGAAGATTATGTCCACCGCATCGGCCGCACCGGACGTGCCCAGCGGAGCGGTGACGCTTTTACTCTCGTAGCACATGACGAATTGAAAAAACTGGCCGCCATCGAGAGATTCATCGGCCAAAAAATCGACCGCTTGCACCTCGAGGGCAAAAACGTTCCGAAACAAGGGGACGACGCTGCCCCGCGCGCGCCCAAACCGGAACCTCGGCTCGACGGCCGCCCGAGCCGTCCCCGCCGCCGCCCGTTCCGTCGTTAAAAATCGCCTGCCGGTGGGCTTCAGACCTCAGATGGTTGGCCCGAAAAGCCGGCCGTCCTTGCCGCCACCGCCGGTCACACGCCTTCTTTGCCGAGGATTTCGAGGTAAGAGCGCTGAAGTGGTCGCGCGTCATCATCAGGCGCAAAACTCTCGATACGCATCTGTTTGAGCATCCACCGGCCATCGATGCGCTGGCCGGATACGACCTCGAAACGGCGCGAGAGGTGACCTTGCCAGTCAAAGCCTTCGATGCGCAGCAGGGCGCCGCTGGCCTCATCGAGCCAGACGCGGACAATGGCAAATTCCGATCCTCGTTTGCCCGGACGGAGTTCGATTTTCCAGGCCGGCCGCGTGCGGACCGTTTCCTTGCCGAGCAGTCGTGCGTCGGGCCAGTAGAGGAAACCCAACGAAAGATCTTCCACCGTGACACGAATGCCCGCCACCACCGGCTCGCCCATGCCGCGTTGCAAAGAACGGCCTTGGGCATCGAAAACCCCGGAAGATTCTTCATCCAGCCGCACTTCATAAACTCGAGACGGATTCTCGAAGGCAAAACGCATGCGGCCGAAGTCGACCGTTAGGGTAAAAGGCGTGGCCTCCGCACCACAGCGCAACCTGCCACTCACCACGGCCTCTTGTTGCGTGGAGGCCAGACGCGCGACCTTGAGCAGGTCTTGCGGATCGGGTCCGGCCGCGGCCCCACTGCGGAAAGGCGCCAAAAAAAACAAAACCGCCGCGACGAAAACGGCTCCCGAGCCCCCGCTCTTGACCCGTTGTCCTGAACTCTTCCTGCCTTGTTTCATCGGTTCCTTCGTCGGACACTACCATGCGTGGCACCCAGTCTCGACCAGCAACTGTTTTTTTTGCTCAACGCGGACCGCGGGCGCCCTTGGGCGGACACCCTTTGGGCCGTCTTTTCCAGCTTGGACTTTTGGCTGCCACTCCTCGTTGTCGCCGGGCTACTCCTCGTCTGGCGCGGCGGTTTTCGGGGGCGCGCCATGCTCGCCTGCCTGCTTCTTTCCATCGGAATCATGGAAGGCGGGATGATCAACCCGTTGAAAAAAATCATCTCAAAACAACGCCCCTACCACGTGCTGTCCGAGGCACGCGTGGTCAAACTGGAAGAAACCACGCCGCGCTGGCTGGCTGCCATCCGGCCACCCGTTATCCGCGCCGGGAATCCCGCGGAGGCCCCCGCCATCGGCAAGTCCCTGCCTTCGGGACACACTTCGAACATGTTTTGCTTCGCCACGGTGTTGACCGTCTTCTACCGCTGGCGCGGTGCGTTGTTCTTTATCCCCGCGACCCTTGTCGCACTCTCGCGCGTGGCTACCGGGTCACACTGGCCTTCCGACATTTTGCTCTCCGCTGTCGGATCGATTGTTGTGACCCTCATCCTCCTCGCCCTTTACGACCGGCTGTGGCGCGCTTTGGTTCCGCGTTTGGTCCCCGCGCTGGCCGCCCATCACCCGCGCCTCATCGCCCCCGCATGAAAACCTGCGGCCTGCTTTTACTCTCGCTGGCTTTGCTCACTTTGCTGCGCTGGATGTGGCTGGCCCCCCAAGAACTTCCACCCTCCGGAGCTTATCTGGCATTGTGCGGTCACTCCCCCTCCGTGGCTTATTTCGATGGCCCGGGCGCCACCGCCGTGGGCGTCGCTCTCGGCACGCGGTGGGCCGGGGCAAGCGCGCTGGGTGCGGCCCTGCTTTGGCCGGTCTTGGCCGCGCTGGCCACTCTCGCTATGTACCTTCTGGTCGCTCCATTGCTGGGACGGCCGGGTGCGGTAGTTGCCGCGGTCCTGCTTAATCTCTTGCCCGCTTTCAATGCGGCGGCGTTGCACCCGACGTGCGCCATGCCCGTAACCATGTTCGCGCTCGGCTTTGCCGCCTGCGCTTGGCGGGCCCTTGAGACCTCCGCCACGGGATGGTGGTTGGGAGCGGGAACGTGTGCCGCCGGCGGTCTGCTCTTCGCTTACCTCGCCTCGTTCTTTCTGCCGGCCTTGACCGTGGTCATGCTCGCCTCCCATCGCTGGCGCCCCCAATTCCTCGAACCCGGCTTCTGGCTCGCCCTGATTTTGCCTCTCGCCGTCTTCGCCTCGTTGGTCGTTTGGAATATGGAACACGGATGGGTCCATTTCATCGGCGGCACTTGGCAAACCGCCACCACGCTCGACCTGCGACGCATCCCTCAAGCCCTCGTCTCAGCGGCCTTTGGCGCCTCGCCTTTCGCACTGCCAGCCCTCGCAGTCGGTCTGTGGTTGGCTCTCCGGCACTTGCCTCGCGCACGGACCGGAAAATTTCTCGCATTGCCCGCTTTCTTGGCCGCTCTCATCGCCGCTTACCTTGCCCTCCAAGGCTCTCCCGCGGAGGCTGCCGGCTTAGTGGCCGCCGCGCTGGCCATTCCCCTCGTGGTGCGTCTGCCGGCACCGCCACCGGTGATTGCCGTCCTCTTCCTCGGCGCCGCGCTCTGGACGGCAGGAGGACTCGCCTTGAAGCAACCCTCTCCCCAAAGCGTGACGGCCGGGGTGGTTCGCCAAATCGAGGCCCTCCGCTCCGCCGGAACAGCCGACCCCGCCGCTCCCGTCTTTCTGGTCGCACGCGATGCCGCACTCGCCTCGGCACTGGCCCTGCATTTGCCCGACATCTCGTTCGTCCCGGCCGGACACCCTCCCGTCTATGTCGTCGAATCACCCTATGCGGACAGCCAATTCTCGCTCTGGCCGAGGTATGACCAATTTGTCGAGGCACCGCAACCGAGGGCTGGGGAAGCCCAGGATCCTTTCACCGAACAGGATGGCATCAATCCCTTTCTCTGGCGCTCCGCGCTCTACATCACGCCGCAAAAGACCGAAGATCTGCCCCAAGCCATTAGCGCGGCTTTCGCCAACAACCGTCTCCTTGCCGAGATCACCACCCCTTCGGGCCAAATCCTGCGGGTCTATCTCTGCTCGGAATACGAGACGATGCCATTGTAAGCGTGACGATACCGTTACCAGTCGGTAGAAGTTTCCTCCTCATGTCCAAACCCAAAGTTCTCGTTTCCGACCCCATTTCGCAAACCGGCGTCGACGCCCTGGCCGAAGGCGGTCTCCTCGATGTCACCTTTTCACCCGGCCTGCCGCACGAGGAGTTGCTCAAGATCATTCCGGAATTCTCCGCCCTGGTCGTCCGCAGCCAGACCAAAGTCGGGGCTGACGTCATCGCCGCGGCGAAAAACCTCAAAGCCATCGGCCGGGCCGGGGTCGGGGTGGACAATGTGGACGTCGACGCCGCCACCCAACGTGGCATTGTCGTGATGAACACCCCGGGCGGAAACACGGTTTCCACCGCGGAACACGCCTTCTCGCTCCTTGTCTCCGTGGCCCGCAAGATTCCGCAAGCCGATGCCAGCGTGAAGTCCGGAAAGTGGGACCGTAAAAGTTTCCAAGGCGTTGAACTCAACGGCAAAACCCTGGCCATCCTCGGTATGGGCCGCATCGGGGCCGAAGTGGCCAAACGCGCTCTTGCCTTCGGTATGCGCGTGCTCGCTTACGACCCTTACCTCTCCGCGGCGCGAGCCAAAACCTTGCAGGTCGAATTGGTCGAAAACCTCGAGGACGCCCTCCCGCAGACCGATTTCGTCACCATGCACATGCCGCTGACCGACGAAACCCGCCACATGCTCGACGCCAAGCGTCTCGCCCTCCTCAAAAAGGGCGCGCGCATTGTCAACTGCGCACGCGGGGGACTGATCGACGAGCAGGCCTTGGCCGAATCCCTCGCCTCCGGCCAGGTCGCCGGCGCGGCCATCGACGTCTTCGAGCAAGAGCCTCCCGATGCGGCCAACCCGCTGCGCAACGCTCCCAACATTGTCTTCACCCCCCACCTCGGAGCCTCCACCGCGGAAGCCCAGGAAAGCGTGGGTATCGAAATAGCGCAGGCCATCCGCGCCGCACTCCTCGACGGGACGATCAACAACGCAGTCAATGCCCCAAGCGTCGACGCCAAAACACTCGCCGTACTCGGACCCTACTTGCGGCTGGGCGAAAAACTCGGGCGCTTTGTGGCGCAGATCGCCCCGAAGCGCTGCGGCACCCTGCGCATTGTTTACAGCGGCAAAGCCCGCGACCTCGACACAACCCCGGTCACCCGCTCCGTCCTCAAAGGATTCCTCACCAACATCAGCGGTGACGAGGTCAACGAAATCAATGCGCCGGGACTCGCCCAGAACCTCGGCCTCCAAGTCGTGGAGTCGCGGGTCAGCGACAGTGCGGAATTCAGCGATCTGATCGAGGTCACCGCCGAGGACGGCACCAATCGTGCTGTGGCCGCCGGCACTTTCTTCGGCCACAAACCGCGTGTGGTCGTGATCAATGGCCGCCACGTCGAGGCCCAACCCGAAGGCGTTCTCCTCCTCCTCGAAAACAAAGACCGTCCGGGTATCGTCGGCCATATCGGCACCCTCCTCGGCAAGCACCAGGTCAATATCGCGAGCATGTCGCTCGGACGCGACCAAGCCGGCGGCACCGCCCTCACCGTCCTCAACCTCGACTCCGCGCCCGACGAGAAGGTGATGAAAGATCTCCTCTCCGACCCCGATATCGTCAGCGCGCGGATCCTCAAACTCTGATCGGGGCGGCACTCGGGGCCAAGCGCCACCGAGGAACCTCTGCCCTGTAATGGCCTGCGGTTCCTCGCGTCTTTCGCATGTGCCGAGCGAAGCATCTCATCGCGAAGCCGGGGTTGCCCGGTCATTCACCTCGTGGTCGGCCTGAGCGATTCGTTCCGGTCCCAGCTTGCAAGATTCAGGCTCGTCTTGACTTCCTCCGCCGCCCGCCGCCCGCTGTCGATCGCACCGTGCACCGTGCCGCTGTGGCCCCCGAGATCCGTCGCCTCGCCGGCAAAGAACAACCTCTTGCCGAGCGGCGCAGCCAAGGCTTCGCGGTGCCGCGGTTCCGTGTGCGCCAACGGAAAACTGTAGAGTCCGCGCACATACGGCTCCGCCGTC
This sequence comes from Verrucomicrobiota bacterium, assembly GCA_027624625.1. Taxonomy (GTDB): domain Bacteria; phylum Verrucomicrobiota; class Verrucomicrobiia; order Chthoniobacterales; family JACTMZ01; genus JACTMZ01. The sequence continues at coordinate 17,950 of JAQBWH010000029.1, forward strand.
CAGTTCGCCACATGAGCGTCTTCGAAACTCTGCGAGGCAATGCGCCCGCCAAATATACGGTCTAATTCCCCGAGGGCAAATTCCACCCGGTTCACCCCCAGCGGACGCAGAAAATCGGTCCGCGCGCCACTGACAAAAGTTGTGAGCACATGCGCCCGACCCCCACGCCCCTTTCCCGGCGCCCAAAACTGCGGCCAAAAAGTGTCAGCGTGTAGAAAATACATGTCCTCAGGCCAGAAACGGTGGTCGAATTTCAGAACCATTTTTATTCCTCCATCCATTCCGATGCTGACGATCGCTTCACGCTTCTCCGCGGGGAGCGCCGGGCAGAATTCCGGCGGCGCCTCGCGCAGCACCGCGACCGAACCGGTGTAGATCACCGCGTCGGCTCGCGAATCCTCCCCGCCGGTCAACCGGACCAAGGCCTGCGGACCTCCCCACTCGATGCGCGCCACGGCAGCGTCGAAGCGGATGCGGTCGCGCACTTGGTCAAGGAGCGGGTCGAGCAGTCGCACGTATGGCTGACGCACCGTGTAATTATCCTCGCGCGATTGCCAATTCGGCTCGTAGCCGGCAAACCCGCGCATCCCGAGACGATCCAAGGTCGTTCCATGCTCCACCCCCAGCCGCGAATCGAGGTAATGCCAGGCGCGGCCCGGCATGTGCCGTGCCACCAGGCATTGTTCAACCGTCCAGGGCGGCCCGGAAAAGTGGCTCACGCCGGCCACAAAATCAAACGCCTCACCAAGGTCCTCCCCAGCTCGCGCCTCTGCCAACGAGACAAGCTTTCCGTCATAGCGGATGTAATCGTGCGCCGTCTCATGCCGGATCAAGTCCGCGCCGGACGCCTCGACCAAAGGCACAAGGCAATTCTCCAGCCCGTGCACTTCCTCGGCCCCCAGCTCGATATCGAAATCGGCAAAGCCCTCGAGATGACGAACCCGGCCACCCACGCGATGGCTGGCCTCCAATACCGTGACTTCCATCCCGTCGGAAACGAGGCGCTCTGCCGCGGCCAAACCCGCGGCTCCGGCCCCAATAACAATCACAGATCGGACACTCATGCACAGTCCCTCGAACCGGACCTTCTGCCAACAAATCCGGCAGACAGCAGGAGGGCAAACACATTCGTGACGATTGTGCTTCCCAAGAGCCGATCTCTTCTGTTCAGTGCCGGCCCATGAGTTCTTCCCGCCCCCTATGGCGTGACGAGTGGCCCTTGCTCGTTGTCTGGGCCTCCGCGCTGGCTTGGCTGCTGCAGGGTAAGGCTTGGATTGATGGCCTCTCCTCGCTGGTGGGCGCCGCGGGTTTCCTCGTTTGGGTCTGTCTGGCCATTTTACTCTCCGCTTTCGCGGTGGTGCGACATGCCGACGTTCTCGCCGAGCGTTTCGGCGAACCTTACGGCACGATGATCCTCACCTTTGCCGTGATCAGCCTCGAGGTCTTCATGATCTCCGCCCTTATGCTGGAGGGCGGACAACCCACCTTGGCGCGCGACACGATGTATTCGGTCATTATGATCGTCTTGGCTGGCCTGGTCGGTCTTTGTCTCCTGCTTGGCGGGATCAAATTCCACGAGCAGTCCTTCAACTTGAGGGGCGCCAATTCTTATCTCTCCATGATCATCCCTCTGGCCGCCATCGGGCTTGTCCTCCCCGACTTCACCCGATCATCACCATACCAGGTATTTTCTCCGCCTCACGCCGTGGCGCTGGTCATTCTTTCCGTCGCCGTCTACTCCGTCTTTCTTATCGTGCAAACCAGCCGTTACCGCGGTTTTTTCAGCGTTCCCGCCGAGACGGAAGGCCTGCACCCGCATGTCGAATCCTCGCGCTCCAACTTTCTCCACGCTGCATTGCTCATCATCTACATCGTCCCCGTGGTCCTTCTGGCCAAAAAGTTGGCCGGCGTTCTCGACTTCACCACGGAAGCCAGCGGTTTGCCCGTCGCCTTTGGGGGCCTCATTGTCGCCACCCTCATCCTCGCCCCGGAGGGCCTCTCCGCGGTGCAATCCGCCCTCAACAACCAACTGCAGCGCTCGGTCAACATTCTCCTCGGCTCGGTTCTGGCCACCATCGGCCTGACCATTCCTGCTGCTTTGGCTATCGGGCTTGCCACCGGACAGGAAGTCACCCTCGGCCTCGCGCCGGCCGAGGTCACCATGCTTTTGATCATCCTCGCCGTCTCCATGCTCACTTTCGGCCAAGGTCGGACCAACATGCTGCAAGGTGCCGTTCACCTGCTTGTCTTCGGGGTTTATCTGTTCCTGATCTTCGATTGATCCGGGCAAAAAAAAGACGCCCCGATGGGCGTCTTGACTTTTAGCACCAGCACCAGGCCGGCGGTCTCGGCTCAAACCACCAGAAGCGACTTGTGGATCTTGGCGATCACCTTGTGGATCTGCCGGTTGTTTCCGTCGGAAACGAGCGGTTTGTGTCCGTCCGCCGGAAACAAAAAGGTAAAAAGACCGTCCTGCATCCTGAGCAAGGCATCGGCCTCCGCCGACGCGTAGAACTGGAAATCCGTGGCCTCGTCATAAGCGATATCGGCGCTCAATTTGGCCGCCGGCGCCCATTCGATCACCTCACCACCGCCGAGAATGTATTGCAGGTCGACATATTCCCGATGCGTCTCCCACTTGAAGGCGCCACGGTCCCCCGTATCCTGCCGCAAAGCTTTGGCGAAAAGCTTGTCTCCGGCAAAGTCCACTCTGGTGCCCGACTCAACATCCCGGCAATTCTCTAACCAATCAAAAAGAGGCGTTGGATCAACACTGCGGAAGAGAGGTGCGTAGTGACGGAGGTTTTTGTGCGTGTCGAGGATCATAAGGCCGAGGAAGGTGCCGACGGGAGGAAGACGAGTAAAGCCTTTAGAACTGCCGTTCAGGATGGTGCTTCCGCACCCCGTCGAGGACATGCCAATAGCTTGTCCGGTTCGCCGGTTTGATTTGCAACCGGTCACGACCGATCACCCGGGCAACCACTGCTAGCGGCGTCACGACCAGAAAGTAAACCAAGGCCAGAGCAATGTGCCCGATGGTCCAAGACATCGCATAAACAAAGCCCATCCAAAGGAGATAAGCCGGCAGGCCGGCCTTTGATCCGGTCACACCAGTCAAAAAGGCGAAAGCCCCGAAGCCCCACAGAAACTTGGCCAATCCTTCGCCGCCGCGGAAAACACCCCACTCAAGAAAATAAAAAAGCGAACCGACCAGGCCCAGAGCCGCGGCCAGAAGGATCGCCCATTGCCGCATCTCCCGGGGCGAAGGATTCCAATTGATGGTGATCATAATCTCTGGGTTGCCACCACGTTCACCGAGTCCCGGTTTTTAAAACAGGGTGTAAATGAAGGGCGCCGCTTTTGTCCCGCCAAGGATAATCAACGCACCAACGAGCAGGAGGACAAGGATGATGGGTGCGATGAAATAAGCTTTATTCGAAAGAATAAAATCGAACAACTCGGCAATGAAGGAGCGACGACGAGCCATGCTTGGAAAAGTGTTCTGTTTTTCCTATCCGGTGTCGAGTGCCCGGTGAGCTTTCGGGAAAGCGCTTCCTGCGCTCTTCGGCCCGCCAACCCTTTCCCTCCGGGCCACTCAATCGCGGGCCAGAAACTGACGCCGATACTTTTCTGCTCCCGGCATTCTGGGTTGCCCCTCTTTCCGCATCAGGTAATCGCCCACCACGAGGACATCCATGTCCGTGAACATGAAACAACGGTAAGCATCACCCGGGGAATGCACGATCGGCTCACCGCGGATGTTGAAGCTTGTGTTGACCAGCAGGGGACAACCGGTGCGACGCTCGAAGGCGCTGAGAATGGCATGAAAGCGGGGCGAGCGGTCTGCGCTGACCGTTTGCACCCGCGCGGAATAGTCGACGTGAGTAACGGCCGGAATATCGCTGCGTGCCGCTTTGAGCCTGGCGAAACCGCGCACGTTGTTGTTTTCCGGGCAAAGCTGAGCACGCCGGTCCGGACGGACCGAAGCAACAAGAAGCATGTAGGGGCTCTCCGTGGTCATCTCAAAATACTCGGACTGAGAGCCCTCCTTCACTGCCGGGGCGAACGGTCGGAATGACTCGCGGAACTTGATGGCCAGATTCATGCGCCTTTGCATATGCGGATCACGCGGATCACCGAGCAGGGAACGATGACCGAGTGCCCGGGGACCGAATTCCGCGCGCCCGGAAAAATGACCGACAATTTTCCCCTGGGCCAATTCGGCCGCCATCTCTTCGGCCAGGTCTTCCTCCTTAGCATACACCTCGTAAACCGCGTGCGCGGCATCGAGTTCCTCCCGCACCGCCTGCGAGGTGAATTCCGGCCCAAGATAAGATCCCCGCTGGGAATCCTCCCGCCTGGGGCGACGCGGATTGTTTTGCACTTGGTACCAGCACCATAATGCGGCACCAAGTGCTCCCCCGGCATCGCCAGCCGCCGGCTGGATCCAAATGTTCTCGAAAAGCCCTTCACGGAGCAGGCGGCCGTTGGCGACGCAATTGAGGGCGACTCCGCCGGCCAGACAAAGACTCTTCAACCCGGTCGCGCGGCGGACATGACCCGCCATCTTGAGGACAACATCTTCGGTCACCGCCTGTATGCTCGCCGCCACATCCATGTGGCGCTGGATCAGCTCTTCATCCGGATTACGGGGCGGCCCGCCGAAAAGCGCGTCAAAGCGGGCATTGGTCATGGTCAAGCCTTGGCAATAATTGAAATACCGCTGGTCCAACCGAAAAGAACCATCGTCCTTGATCTCGATGAGGTGCTCGCGGATCAAGTCGGCAAAGCGCGGTTCGCCGTAGGGTGCAAGACCCATGAGCTTGTATTCACCCGAATTGACCTGGAATCCGCAATAGGAGGTGAAAGCGCTGTAAAGCAGCCCGAGAGAATGGGGAAAACGGATTTCCGCGCGTAGTTCGATCCTGTTGCCCCGCCCGACTCCCCAGCTGGTCGTGGTCCACTCTCCCACCCCATCCATGGTGAGAATGGCTGCCTCCTCGAACGGACTGGGAAAAAAGGCGCTCGCCGCGTGCGCCTCGTGGTGGGTGCTGAAATAAATCGGGCCGGCGTAGTCTCCACCCAAACCCTTGTCGATTTCTCGCGGCAGGTGCAGCTTGGTCTGCAACCATTGCGGCATGGCCCGGAAAAAAGAGAGGAGCCCGCGGGGGGCAAAGGCGAGATAAGTCTCGAGCAAGCGCTCGAACTTCAGCATCGGCTTCTCGTAGAAAACCACCGCATCCAAATCACCATTCGTGATTCCGCCGGCTTCAAGGCAATAGCGCACCGCGTCTTCCGGAAACCGCTCATCATGCTTCTTCCGCGTAAATCGTTCCTCCTGCGCCGCGGCCACAATCTCCCCGTCGCGCACCAGCACGGCAGCGCTATCGTGGTAAAAGGCGGAAAGGCCGAGGATATTCATCAGATCGTAAAAATAAGAAGGGCCGGGAAAGCGCAAAGAATCCCCGGAAAAACTTTCCCCCGAGCAATCCTCCACACTCTCCCGGCCCCTGGGTTGCCGAATTACTCCGCGATGCGGCGCAGATACTGCCCGTAGAAGGACTTGCCCAGACTGTTGGCGCGGGCGGCCAGTTGGTCCTTGCTCAGCCAGCCCTGATGAAACGCGATTTCCTCCAAGCAGGCGATCATCAGACCTTGCCGCGATTGGATGGCATGGACAAACGAGGCGGCATCAAGCAACGATTCGGCCGTGCCCGTGTCGAGCCAAGCCGTACCGCGCCCAAACTTCTCCGCCCGCAGTGATCCCTCATCCAAATAGCAGCGGGCGAGTTCGAGAATTTCGGTCTCCCCACGCTTTGAGGGTTTGAGACCCGCGGCAAATTTCGGAGCACGCTCGTCAAAGAAATAAATTCCCGGCACCGCGTGGCCCGAACGCGGATGCGGTGGCTTTTCCTCCAGCGAGAGGACTTGGCCGGCGTCATCCATTTCGATCACCCCGTAAGCCCGCACATCGGACACGTGGTAAGCGAAAAGAGTCCCGCCTTGCGCCGCCGCAGCCGACTTGACGCTTTCACTCAGTCGCGCACCGTAGAAAAGGTTGTCGCCCAGCACCAGACAGGAAGGGGAACCGGCAAGGAATTCTTCCCCGATAGTGAAAGCTTGCGGCAGTCCCTCCGGATTAGCCTGCTCAGCGAAAGTAAACTCAACGCCGAAGGCCGAGCCGTCACCGAGCAATTCTTTGAAGCGCGGCAGATCCCGCGGCGTCGAAATGACCAGAATTTCCCGCATCCCGCCGAGCATGAGCACGCTCAATGGGTAGTAGATCATCGGCTTGTCGAATACGGGGAGAAGTTGCTTGGAGATGGAGGAGGTGCACGGGTGCAAGCGCGTGCCGCTGCCGCCGGCGAGAACGATTCCTTTGCGGGATTTAGCCATAGTCACAGATAGTCGGACATCTCGTAGAGCGTCGGATCACGGCGTGGAGGCAAGCGGCGACGCAGCGTTCCGGCCGCCCCTTTACCCCCCTCGCGTTCTCCCAAACCAAGGTCGCTCATGGAATCGTCGTCGAGCACATCGCCGTATTCCGCTTCGAGCTTTTCCGGATCCTCGCCTTTTTCCATGCGCGCCAGCATTTCAAGCATCGGCTCGGGCATTTTTTCGCCGGTGATGTCCATCATCTTACGCATCATACGCCCCAGCGCGCGCGGGTCCGGATTTTCCTCATCCATACCGGACATTTCGCCGGCCAGCTTCATCATTTCCGCTTCCTGCCGCGGATCGAGATCCGGCATGCCTTCGCCACTGGGTTCCTCTGCGCTTTCTTTGGCCCGGCCTGTGATGGCAAACGGCGACAACACCCGCTCCAACTTTTTGCCCCCGCTATCCGGGCAACGCGGCACAACGTCCGGCCCGACCGGCTTGCGGGCATAGAAGCTGTAAATCTTGTGCGTATCAGAGGAGTAGTATTCGTAGATAGGCATGGATCGAAGGTAACGGGTAAAAAGTGGCGGGTAAAAGGTAACTACTTGGACAATCCCAGACGCTCGCGTCCGTAGTTGCGTTCCTCAACCGCCTCGCACCACGTATTGTTAGCCAGATACCATTCGACCGTGCGGCGGATGCCGGATTCGAAGGACTCGGACGGATTCCAACCCAACTCGCGATTCAATTTGGAGAAATCCATGGCGTAGCGCAAGTCGTGGCCTGGCCGGTCGGTGACAAAAGTCTTCAGCCGCGCATGCAGGCCGGCCGGATCCGGAAGCAATTCGTCGAGGAGCGCGCAAATCGTATCAACCACCTCGATGTTCATCTTCTCCGCCGCACCACCGATGTTGTAGGTCTCCCCGAGGACCCCACCTTGCAGCACCGTCCAAATGGCCCGGCAATGGTCTTCGACAAACAGCCAATCGCGGATGTTCTCTCCTTTACCGTAGATGGGCAGGGGCTTGCCCTCGATGGCATTGCGGATGATCAGAGGGACAAGCTTTTCCGGGAATTGGTAGGGACCATAATTGTTGGAGCAGTTCGTCGTCACCACTGGCATCTTGTGCGTGTGAAAGGCTGCTCGAACTAGAAAGTCGCTGGCTGCCTTGCTCGCCGCATAAGGACTGTTCGGCGCGTAGGGCGTCAGCTCGGTAAACGCCGCATCGCCCGCCTGTAGTGTCCCGTAAACCTCATCGGTCGACACATGCAGAAACCGGAACCTCGCTTTGCGCTCCCCCTCCAATTCCTTCCAATATCCCCGCACCGCATCGAGCAACCGCTGGGTCCCGAGGACATTGGTGGTGATAAACGGCTCCGGCGAGTCAATCGAACGATCCACATGCGACTCGGCGGCGAAATTGAGGACGGCGTCAATTTGGTTTTCGCGCAATAACTTGGCCACGAGCGCGGCATCTCCGATGTCGCCTTCGACAAACACGTGCCGCGAATCCCCGGCGAAATCAGCCAATGAACCTCGGTAACCTGCATAAGTCAGGAGGTCGAGATTGACCAGTTTGCCGACTTTCCAGTCAGGTGATTGCAAGGCGAGACGAACAAAGTTGCCGCCGATAAAACCGGCGCCGCCGGTGATGAGAAGATTCATAAGAAAAGCTACGAGACAGGTCAACCAACGCGGTCCTAACTTACCGCAGCCAAACGAAGCACACGCCAAGCGGCTTCAAGGGAAATGGCAGTAGACATCTTCGAGTCCCCTTCCCGGCGTTCGGTGAAAACGATGGGAACCTCT
>JAQBWH010000030.1 GCA_027624625.1 Verrucomicrobiota bacterium
GCAAAGACTCCGGCAGCATGCCCTTCGAAGAGGTCAAGGGCCAGGTCAGCTCCTACCTTGAAGGCGGCAAACGCCGCGAAGCGGTCCGCAACGTGATCGACACCCTCCGCGGCGAAGCCAAAGTCGAAACCAAACTCCCCGCCGCGCCGGCCACCCCGACCCCGGCTGACGGTTAAGCCCTGCCATGTCTTCCGGCCTGCGCGCCGGGGTTTTCGGCCTCGGACTCATCGGTTCCCGCGTCGCGGCCCGCGTCCAGCTGGCCGGCTTTCCGCTCGCCGTTTGGAACCGTACAGCCCGCCGTTTCGAGGGACTCCCGGTCCCATCTCCGGACCCCGCCAGTGTCGCCCGTGATGCGGACATCCTGCAAATCTTCGTCGCCGATGACCAGGCCCTGCACAATACGCTGCGCGCGCTCATCCCCGCCCTCGGACCCCGCCATGTCGTCCTGAGCCACGCCACGGTGGCACCGCAAACCGTGCGCCAACTCGCGGCCGAGGTCACCGCAACCGGCGCCGCCTTTCTCGACGCTCCTTTCACCGGCAGCCGCGACGCCGCCGCGCAAGGACAAATCACCTACTACATCGGTGGCGAGGCCGCCGCGCTGCAACGCGCCCGTCCCGTCCTCGCCGCCAGCGCCAAAGCCATGCTGCCCGTGGGCAAGATCGGACAGGCCAGCGCGATCAAGCTGGCCACCAACATCATGGCCGCCGCCGCCGCGGTTTCCCTGGCCGAAGCGATCCACCTCCTCCAAGCCAATGGGGTCGACACCCAAAGGCTCGTTGATGCCCTCGAGAACAATGCGGCCCGCTCCGGGGTCACCGACCTCAAACTCCCCTGCATGCTCGGCCGCGATTTTGCCCCGCGCTTCTCCGCCCGGAACATGCGCAAGGACTTGCGCTTGGCCCGGGCGGCCGCGGCACCCGGCCACCGGGCCCTGACCGACACCATGCTCTCCCTCTACGAACAAGCCTGCCAGTCCGGCCTGGCCGACGAAGATTTCGCCACCATCATCAAAGTCCGCTCCCCCGCCACAGAATCTTCCGCCCCGCTGAAAACTGAGCCGAGTCTTCGAGACAGGCCTTAGCCAACACTGAAAACTGTAAACTTTCCTTCCACTCTTGCCTCCCGCCTTCATTCCACAAATCATCGCCCGATGAAATTGCTCGCCGTCCTTGCCTGCCTCCTGCTCGCCCCCGCGCTCCACGCACAGACGCTCGGACCGGATGTCGTCATCATGGATCTCAAAGTCGGGAAAAACCGCGACCTCCGCCGTGTCGTCATCGGGCTTTATGACAGCACGGCTCCGCTGCACGCCGAGAATTTCAAGGAACTGGTCCGCACCCGCTATTACCGGGGCATGCAATTCCACCGCGCCTTCCCCGGCACCTTGGTGCAAACCGGCGACCCCGACAGCCGGCGCGGCCCCAACATACGCACCGGGACCGGTGGACCGGGTTGGACCATCCCGGCCGAAATCCGCCTGCCCCACAAAAAAGGCTCCGTGGCGGCCGCGCGCCTCGACAACCAAATCAATCCCGCCCGCGTCTCCAACGGCAGCCAGTTCTACGTCACCCTCAAACCCGTGCCCGCACTCAACGGCCAATACACCGTCTTCGGCCGCATCCTCGAGGGCCTCGAGCATCTTGAAGAAATCAGCCGCCTGCCCACCGACCGCAACAACTTTCCCTTGGAAAAAGTCGTCATCAAACGCATAGTCCTTGAGCCTCGCGCCGGCACTGAGCCGCCCGCGTTGTGAAATTCAGGGCGGGTTCCGGAGTGGCCAAACGGGGCAGACTGTAAATCTGCTGGCTTATGCCTTCACTGGTTCGAATCCAGTCCCGCCCATTTCTCCTAAAGAAGAACGCCGTTCGAGCCGAGCGCAGCGAGACAGGTTGAGCAAAGCGAAACCACTCCAGTCCCGCCCATATCACTTTTGCCGCCTTAAGGAGGTCCGCAAAGGAACTCCAGCTCAAAACCGCTGGACACACTCATCGCTTGACCCGGACGCGATAAGACAGGATGAGCAAAAAGAAACCGGACAGGTTCCGCCCATTTTTTCTCTGAAGGTCGGCCATCAATAGCCGGGTTAAACTCAAAGGTTGTCGTCAAAAGCCCCCGCCAATGCTTCCGCCGCTTTCTGCCAAAGTGGGCGCCGGGACCAAGTTTCCGGGCGGATCTGGCGGGCTCCCTCCAGATCCCGGCGGAACATCTCGCTCATGACCTGCCCGGTGGCCGCATCGGCCAGCAAAAGGTTGAGTTCATAATTCCGCGTCATCGACAGCGGATCGAGATTGCTCGAGCCAACCAGCACGATCTCGCTGTCGGCCACCGCCGTCTTGGCATGCACCATCATGCCGCGCCATTCGTGGATGCGCGCACCCGCCGTCATCAAGCGCGCATAACGGCGGCGGGCCGAGGCCGCCGCCGACGGATGGTTGTTGTTGCCTGGCAGAAGGAATTGCACTTCCACCCCGCGCCTGGCGGCCGCCTCGAATGCAGCCACCACGGGCTCGGGCGTGACCAGATACGCATCCGTGATCTCCAGCGTGCGCTGCGCATGCTGGGCGAGCCATATGTAGACCAAAGCCACGCGGAGCGCACCCGGCCGGTCCGCCGCCACCATCCCGCAAGGCACGGGCGGCGCCGTTTCGGTGACAACCATAGCCGGAGGCACATCCTCCCCCTCGGCCCGCTCCCACATCATGTCGAAGGCAATCTCCACATCGCCAACCAGCGCTCCCCGCACTAGCAATGCCGTATCGCGCCAATTGTGACCACCCTCGTCGTGCCCCGCCCAATTGTTGCTGATACACAGGCCGCCAACCACCGCAACCTCGCTGTCGACCACCATCGTCTTGCGGTGGTCCCGGTGACGCAACCGCGGCCAAGTCCACGGTTTCAAGAGCGAGACCGGGCGGAATGCCCGCGCCGCCACCCCTTCCGCGGCCAGAGCGTTGGCGATCGAACCGCCCTTCACCATCATCGTGCCGACCGGATCGTAAAGGACGCGCACCTCGACCCCTCGACGCGCCGCTTTCCCCAGCGCCCGGGCAAAACGTTGACCCGTCGCATCGCCGGCAAAAATGAAGTTCTCGAACCACACCGACTTGGTGGCGGAGCCGATCAAGTCGAGCATGACCGGAAAAGCCTCGCTCCCGTCGCGCAGGGCCCGCACCTCCTTGACCGGCCGCACCGGGGTGGACACGCACCGGGACAACTCGACAATAGCCGCCGGAGCGAGGAGCGATCGCGGGTCCATGAGCTTGGAGGATAATATCTCTCGCCGCTTTGACCAGTTTCCCGATTTGCCAAAAAGACCCGGCGCGTTAACCTTCAGAGCTCATGCCCACCGCGCTTCGTTCCTTCGCCTTGCTCGTTGTCGCCTTCCTCACCACGGCCGCACAAGCCGCCCCGGGTCCGGCCGCCAGCATGGTCCGCATCAGCACCACCGCGCAACAACCCGACTATTCCGTGCCCTGGAATCCCGGCAACGTCGGCAGCGGCGTGGGCGCGGGATTTCTCATTGACGGGAAACGCATCCTGACCAATGCGCACGTGGTGAGCAACGCGACTTTCATCACCGTGGTCAAGGAGGGCGATCCGACCCCTTGGGAGGCTCGCGTGTTGCATGTGGCCCACGATTGCGACCTGGCCATCCTTGGCGTTTATGACGAACGATTTTTCGAGGGCACCAAACCCCTCCAGCTCGGCGGTATCCCCGCTTTGGAATCCACAGTCAGCGCCTACGGCTACCCCATCGGCGGCAACCGCCTTTCCGTCACGACCGGCGTGGTTTCCCGCATCGACTTCCAGCCCTACAGCCACTCCGAGGTCGACAGCCATCTGGCCATCCAGATTGACGCCGCGATCAACCCGGGCAACAGCGGCGGTCCGGTCATGCAGGACGGCAAAGTGGTCGGCGTCGCCTTCCAAGGATTCAGCGGCGCCGTGGCACAGAATGTCGGCTACATGATTCCCACACCGGTCGTTCGCCGTTTCCTCAAAGACGTCGAGGATGGGACTTACGACCACTACATGGACCTGGCCGCGACCTATTTTCCGATGCTCAACCCGGCACAGCGCGCCGCCCTTGGCGTGGAGGAACCTGACGCAGGTGTGCTCATCGGCAGCGTTTTCAGCATCGGTTCCTCCGCCGGGAAACTCCAACCCGGAGACGTCATTCTTTCGGTCGATGGTCTCAAAGTCTACTCGGACGGAAAAATCGACCTCGACGGCGAGCGGACCGAGATGGCCGAAGTCTTCGAACGCAAGTTCAAAGGCGACCAAGTCAAACTGGAGATCATGCGCGACGGGGCAAGACAAAGTCTGACCCTTGAACTCGACCGCCCCTGGCCTTTCGAGATGCAGGCCCGGTCATATGACAAACGGCCGCGTTTCGTCCTCGTCGGCGGTCTCCTCTTCCAGCCGCTCAACCGCGACTTTCTTAACTCGCAAAAGGATGTCGACACCCGTCTGCGTTACTTTTTTGACTACTACGTCACCGACCACCTCTACCGCGAATACCCAGAAGTGGTTGTCCTCAGCGAAATTCTCAAAGACCCGGTCAACACCTATGTCGCCCCCTTTAAGGGCGGCATCGTCGAGAAAATCAACGGCCAACAGATCCGGTCACTGCAAGACGTGGCAGCCGCCTTCGAGCAACCCGGCGAGTTCCACGTGATCGAACTTCTCGGCGAAGGTCGCCCCATCGTTCTCGAGCGCTCCGTTCTGGCCGAAGCCAGCGAACGCATCCGCCAACGCTATGGTGTGACCACCGAACAAAATCTTTGATGAATACTGCTCCTTTCCTCTCCGTCGCGGTCTTTGCCACCCTCCTCGTCTCCGCCCCGCTCGGCCAAGGCATGGAAAGCCTCAGGCCATACCTCCCCAGCGCGGAGGCCATGCCGTCGCCGACTGACCTAAGCGTACCGGCGGCCGAGCCCTCACCTGCCATGGCCGCGGAGGCCAAGACCGGACCGCTCCCGCCCGTGGTTCGGGTCAATGTGGCCAGCCAATCCTTCAACTTCAGCCAACCATGGCGCAAAAACCCGCCGGTGCTGCGCCAAGGTCTGGGCGTGGTCCTGACCGACGGGCGCATCCTTGTCACCGCCGAGTTGGTCAACAACCACACCTATGTGGAATTGGAAAAACCCGAGACCGCACTCAAAGCCGCCGCCCAAGTCGAGGCCGTCGATTACGACGCCAATCTGGCGCTGCTGGCCGCACCCGCGGCCGAGTTTTTGCAAAGCATCAACGGCGCGCGCCTCGACGAGACCGCGGCGGTTGGTGACCGCGTGGAAATTCTGCAACTCGAGAGCAACGGCACCCCCGTGCGCACCCCGGCCACCATCACGACGATCGAAGTCGGTGCCTACCCGGTGGATGAAAACGCCTTCCTCGTCTTCAAGCTCAGCGCACCGCTGCAATCCCGCGAAAACAGCTTCACGATCCCGGTTTTCAAGAACGACTGTCTCGTCGGTCTGGTCATGCGTTACGACCCCCGCAGCCAGACCGCCGACGTGGTGCCGTCACCGGTCATCCAGCATTTCCTCGATGCAGCCGGACGCGAACCTTATGCCGGATTCCCGCGGGCCGGCCTGACTTTCTCCGACACGCGCGACCCGCAGTTGCGGCGGTTTGCCAAACTCCCCAATGGCACCGGCGGCGCTTACATCACCAAGGTCCTGCCCGGTTCACCCGCCGAAGCCGCCGGAGTCGCAGTCGGCGACGTCCTCCTCCGTGTCGACGGCAAGACCATCGATCAAGATGGCAATTACGAGGACCCGCGGTTCGGCAAAATCTCCCTGGCCCACTACGTATCGACCGTGATGCAGGCCGGACAAAAACTTCCCGTCACAGTCTGGCGCGACGGGGCGGAAGTCCAACTCGAGGGCACCGTCGCCCCGCGCGACCGCTCAAGCATGATCAGCCAGCCCTACATTTTCGACGCCCCGCCCAAATTTGTTATTGTCGGCGGGCTCGTCTTTTCCGAGTTGTCCCGCCAATACCTTCGCGAATGGGGCCCGAACTGGCCGCGGGAGGCACCCCTGCACCTCGTTTACCTCGACCGCTACCAAAGCGAACTGCCCGACAACCGCGGAAAGATTGTTTTTGTCAGCGATGTCCTCCCCGGACCGAACACCGTGGGCTACGAAAACCTCAGCCACGAAGTTGTCGAGGAAGTCAACGGCCGCGCGATCAAAAGCCTCGCCGACCTCGCCGCCGCCGTTGACAGCCCGACCGGCCCATTCCACCGCATCAAACTCGCCGAGGACCCTGGCCTCGTTGTCCTCGATGTCGAGGGTAGCAAAGCCGAGGAAGAGCGCATCCAACGCGATTACCGCCTGCCCTCGCTGCGCCAACTCGACGGCGCCGAATAGAGCGACCGTCTGTTTTTATGTCGTCACCCGTCCGCGTCCGCTTCGCCCCGTCACCCACCGGCTTCCTCCACGTCGGTGGCGCCCGCACCGCCCTCTTCAACTGGCTCCATGCCCGCCACACCGGAGGAACCTTTGTTCTGCGCATCGAGGACACCGACCGCGAACGCCACAATGAAGAAGCGGTCCGTGCCATCTATGACGGACTCCACTGGCTCGGGCTCGACTGGGACGAGGGCGCCGAAAAGGGCGGTGATTACGGTCCTTATTACCAGAGCGAGCGCGCCCCCGTCTACGAGCGCTACCTCAAAATTCTGCAGGACAAAGACATGATCTACGAGGATGCCGGCGCCCTGCGCTTCCGTTCGCCCCGCGAGACGGTCACCGTGCACGACGAAGTCTGCGGCTCGATCCCCTTCGACCTTTCCAATCCCGGCACCCACCCCGACATGACCGTCCGTCGCCCGGACGGTTCGTGGATTTTTCACTTCGTCAACGTGGTCGACGACATCGAAATGAAAATAACCCACGTCATCCGTGGCGAAGACCATCTTTCGAACACCCCCAAACACGTCGAACTCTACCAAGCCTTCGGCGTCGAGCCGCCCAAGTTCGCCCACCTCCCGCTCATCCTCAATCCGGACGGCTCCAAGATGAGCAAACGCGACACCGGCGCCAGCGTGCAAAGCTACATCGAACAAGGCTACGCCCCGGAAGCCGTGCGCAACTACCTCTGCCTCCTCGGCTGGTCGCCGAAGGACAACCGCGAAATCCTCCCCATCGAAGAAATCATCAACATCTTCGAGCTGAAAAATATCAACCGCCGCAGCGCCGGCTTCGACCTCGACAAATGTTTTTGGATGAACGGCCAATACCTTCTCCAAATGCCCCTCGAGCGCTTTGCCGATTTCAGCATCCCCTTCATCGATCAAGCCGGTATCAACTACGGCACCCGCGAAGCCCTCCTCCCCGCACTCGCGCTGGTTAAAGAAAAAGTCAAACACCTCACTGACGTCCCCGCTTGGATCGAATTCTTCTTCAACGACGATTACGCCTACGACCAAGCCAGTGTCGAAAAAGCCCTCCGCGCCGACGGAGCCCTCGAGCGCCTCCACGTCATCGGCGACTGCCTGACCCGCCTCGAACTCTGGACCGCCGAAAGTTTGGAGTCCGCCTTCAAAGCCCTCGCCACCACCCTCGGCCTCAAAACCGCCGCCCTCGTCCACCCCGCCCGAGTCGCCGCCACCGGCCGCAGCGTCGGTCCTAGCCTCTACCATCTTCTCGAACTCCTCGGCCGCGACCGCGTTCTAAAACGGCTCACCCGTACCCGCGAAAAGTTCACTGCTTAACTTTAGCGTCGCCAGCCTGTCCGCCGTGTGCGGATCCCCGCCGACGGCCGTTTCCCGAACGGCAGGGTCCGCTGGCCCCAGCGGACCGCCCACGTAAGATTGGCATCCTGCCAATGACGAACCCACCCCATCGGCAAGATGCCGATGCCACTTCCCCACTCACACTCAAACTCCAGCCTCATCCCTCGCCTCTTCCCATCCTCCCCGTCCCTGGCTTAAATTTCCCTTCCCGATGCCCGACCTCTCACAAACCACCTTCACCCTCGAAGATCTCCGCGCCCGCGCCGAAAGCCGCGGCCCCCTCCCGCCCGAAGTCCGCCTCGCCGTCCTCGGTTCCCCCGTCGAGCACTCCCTCTCCCCCGCCATGCACAACGCGGCGCTCGAAGCCCTCGGCTCCGACCTCCGCTACGCCAAAATCGGATGCCCGCCGGAGAACCTCGCCGAAGCCGTCGATTGTGCCCGTCGCGCCAACTTCCTCGGACTCAACCTCACCATCCCCCACAAATTCGCCGCCCTCGAACTCTGCACCGAACTCGACGACACCGCCCGACAACTCGGCGCGGTCAACACCCTCCTCTTCGACGGTTCCCGCACCGACGGTTTCAACACCGACGGACCCGGCCTCTCCCGCGCCATCCGTGAGGTCTTCTCCTTCGACCTCCGCGACCTTCGCGTCATGATCCTCGGCGCCGGCGGCGGGGCCGGTTCCGCCGCCGCGCTGCAATGCGCCTTGGAAAAATGCCCGCGCCTCGTGCTTGTCAACCGCACCGAAAACAAAGCCCACGACATCGCCCAGCGCGCCACCCAACTCCTCCACACCGACCGCCTCGAAGGCCCCGAAGATCCAGTCACCGTCATCCCGCTCGAAGAATCCGCCCTCCGCGAACAACTCACCCGCACCGACCTCGTCATCAACGCCACTTCTCTCGGCATGAAGCTCACCGACCCCCGCCTCATCCCCGCCGCCATCCTCACGCCCGACCTCATGGTCTATGACATGATTTACCGCCCCTCGGTCACCCGCCTCCTCGAGGACGCTCAAGCCACCGGCGCCCGCACCGCCAATGGCCTTTCCCTCCTCCTCCACCAAGGCGCCCTCTCGCTCGAAATCTGGCTCAACCGCCCCGCCCCCTTGGATGTCATGCGCCGGGCTTTGGACCGAGTCACCGCCTGACCAAACACCGCGCACGGGACTGACCGAGCGACCAAAGCCGCCTCAGTCCTTCTTTTCCATCGCGGACTGGGCCCAGACCGGCTAGGAGGTACACGTGCGTTCGATTTTCCAAACCGTCGGGCTTGTTTTCTTCTTCGCTGCAACCGCGGCCGATGCCTCAGGGCCCAGTCAAACCGTCCTGCTTAGCCCGCCCCAATCCGATGAACCTGTGGTGGTCCGCGTCGGTTTTCAACTGCTCGACATCAATTCGCTCGACGAGCAGACCGAGTCATTCGAATTCAGCGGGGTGCTCACCGTCCAATGGGTCGACCAACGTCAGGCCTTTGACCCTGCCACCGAGGGGGTCGGCGAAAAATATTACCAGGGCAACTTCCAATTCAACGAAATCTCTCCCTCGTGGTATCCGGAGGTCTCCCTGCTCAATGTGGCCGGTATGTTCGAAAAGGGCGAACCGCTCTTTCGCGTGCGGCCGGATGGCACCTGCACCTTGGTCTCCTCGGTCAATGCCAGCGCCAAGACATTGCTCAAGCTCAGGCATTATCCCTTCGACCGGCATACTCTGCGTATTGTCTTCGGCATCCCCGGTTACACCGACTCCGAGTTGCGGGTGGAACCGCTGCCCCTGCCGGAACTCTCGCCCGGTGAAATCCACCTGCCGCAGTGGAGTCTGCTCGACGTCCGCACAACCCCCGCAAGCATCCTGTCCACCAATCCGGGCAGCAACCAGCCAACTTCGACGCTCCTCGTCGAATTGGACGTCAAACGTAACCCCATGTTTGTCCTCCGCCTTGTCGTCGGACCGCTCTTCCTTGTTGTGGTCCTGTCATGGTCTGTTTTCTGGATGGATCGCGCCTCGGTGGGCGACCGTATGAGCGTCTCCTTCGTCGGCCTTCTCACCGCAGTGGCTTACCAGATTATCCTCGGGGACATCCTCCCGCACATCGCCTATCTCACCCCGGTCAATGTGTTCGTCAACCTCAGCTTCATCGTTATGTGCGCCAGCATCGTAGTGAACCTGATCGTGGGAGAGTTGAACCGTAGCGGGCGGGGGGCAAAAGCCGACAGGTTGGACAACCGTTGCAAAGTGGTTTTCCCTGTTGTCTATCTCCTACTCATCGTCATGATGTCGGTAGCTTTCTCGCTGCGCTTTTGAACATTCCATGGCCCAGGCCGGCCAGCCCATCCACACCCCCGCCACTGTTCCGTTGGCACTGTGATCCACGCCCCCTTTAGTCACCCGCTTTTTTCCAGAACATCGCCTTGAGCGGATGCTCGTCGAGCACATTGCCCTCGATGCCGCCGAGTTGCTTCGAGTCGTAAAGCTGGATGCCGACATAGAAATAGAGCGGACAAACCGGCATTTCCTCGCAGACCAACAACTTTTCTGCTTCACGCAGAATCTCATACCGCGCCGGCCGGTCCGTCTCGGCGGCCGCGGCGGCGATCAGTTGGTCGTAGCGCGGGTCGCTCCAGCCCGTGCGATTGTTGCCCCCGCCCGTGACGAACATATCGAGAAAAGTGTTCGGGTCCGGATAATCTCCCACCCAGCTGGAGCGGGCAATGTCATAGTCGAGGCGGCTCATCGAATTGAGGTACACCTTCCATTCCTGACGCAGCAGTTGCACGTTCACCCCGAGTAATTGCCGCCACATGCTCTGCAACTCCACGGCGATGGCCTCATTCAGCTCCCCCTCGCTGTAAAGATAGTTGACCATGGGAAATCCCTCGCCCCCGGGAAACCCCGCTTCGGCCAGCAACTGCCGCGCCTTCTCCACATCGCGCCCCCCGCACTCACTGAAAGGCTCGTAACCGCCCGCACCCGGAGGCACGAAGCTGTCAGCCGCCAACTCGCCGGCCCGCGTGATCCGGTCGACGATGGACTGCTTGTCGATGACCATGCTGAAAGCCCGGCGGACCCGCGGATCGGTGAACGGCCCCTTGGTGCAATTGAAACGCAGGAAATAGGTCCCGAGAAATGGCGCGGCATGGAAATCATCGCGCTTCTTGATTTCCCCGAGCAGCGCCGGCGGCACCAACCCCTTGTCCATCATCAGGTCGGCCTGACCTGAGGAGTAAAAGTTGAAGGCCGTATTCGCTTTGCTCACCGGCAACACATCAATCGTCTCCATCGCTACCGCGTCCGCGTTCCAATAGCGCGGATTTTTCCGCAACCGGATCCGGTCGTTGAGCCGCCATGACCCAAGGACGTAGGCGCCATTACTGACCATCCGTCCCGGCTTGATCCAATCATCCCCATGCTCGCGGATCACATGCAACGGAACCGGCAACAAGGTGACGAACGCGCACAAATCCGCGAAGAACGGCGTCGGGTTTTCCAATTCAACGCGCAGCGTCCGCTCATCCGGTGCGGACACCCCGACTTGGGAAAAGTCCTCCGACTTTCCCTCATTGAAAGCCCGCGCATTTTTAATGTAGTTTAACTGGTAGGCGTATTCCGACGCCGTGGCTGGATCCAGCGTCCGCCGCCACGACTCGACAAAGTCCCGCGCGGTCAAAGGCGTTCCATCGCTCCAGGTTAATCCCTCCCGCAGCGTAAAGGTATAAATCCTGCCGTCCTCCGACACCGTCCAACTCTCCGCCATCCCGGGCTGCGGCTTCCCGCTCTGGTCGAAGGTGAGCAATCCCTCAAAGAGCGCGTTGGTCACGCGCCCCTCCGGTTGCCCGGTGATCAAGGCCGGATCAAGTGTCTCCGGCTCCGCCCCATTGAGAAAAACCAAATCGGCCCGCGGTTGCGGAGAGCAACCGGCGGAAACGATCAGCACGGCTAAAACCAGATAAAGCACCGCCCATAAATGGACGGATCGTCGCTTGCTGACAATCCCCCGCTTCGTCGCCTATCCTCCTCCGATGCCGTCGTCTGCCGTCCGTTTCACCGGACTCACCGCCCTCTTGGCTATCCTTCTTGCCTTGGCGGCCTACTTTGCCGCTCTTGGCAGCGACCATGCCGCCACCAATGGTGACGAACTGCTCTACGCACAGATGACCTATGCCACGGCGGAGTCCGGCCACTGGTTGCCGTTGCAAACAATGATCGAGCGGCATCGCAACACCAAACCGCCCGCACTTTTCTGGCAGGGCATCGTCAGCACCGATTGGGTCAAGAACTACACTCTTTGGAATCTGCGCTGGCCGAATGCCCTCTATACTTTCGCTACCGCCCTGATGGTCTTCCTTATCGCCCGGCAGATTTCCGCTTCGCGTTCGACCGGGCTCCTCGCCGCGTTGGTCTACCTCGCTTTTTTCGGAACCTACCGCTACGGGCGCGTCTTCCTCACCTCCGCGCCGGAGACCTTTTGGCTTTTTCTCCCGATCTTTGTTCTGCTCGTCGGATCACACGAGGGGCAGCGCGATAAACTTTGCTGGCCGGTCTCCCTCGCGTGCGGTCTCTTCGTTGGCGCTGCTCTTCTTTACAAATCCTTCGCCCTCGTCCTCCCTGCGGCCGTTGCTCTGGCTTGGTGGACTCTTCATCAGCACAGCTACCAAGTAGGCCCGTGGCTCCGCCGCGAAATGCCGAGGGTCGTTGCCATGACTTTCGTTGCTCTCGGTGTCTTCAGCCTCTGGTATTGGCTCGATCCGCAACGGCACCTCATCCTGCAGGACTTCGTGCTCAAGGAAAATGTCGGCAAGTTCGATACCGGTGGACGGAACTACTTCCTCAACCTTCTCTGGGGCGAATCCAGTATCTGGCGCAATGTGATTTCTTACCCGTTCAACGCCGGACTCCTCGCCCCGGCTCTCGTCGCGCTCTTCGTCATCACTTGGTTGCGGCGGCGCGAACTGACCAATGACGAAAAACTCCTCTGGATCTGGATCATCACCGTCTTCGCCGTGTTCACCCTGCCCAACCAACGCGACGAACGTTATCTGCTGCCCGGCATGCCCGCGCTGGCCGTTCTCCTCGCCCTGCACTGGACCCAAATTCCGCGCTGGATTCTCGGCATCACATTGCTCGCCGTCGCCGTGATCTCTCTCGGCATGGGGCTGGGAGCCGTCCTGCTAACCAATGACGCCGGCCTCGGCCTCCTCTATCCTTGGTTCTACTGGCTTTTTATCGCGGCGGTCATCGCCTTCGCTGCCGTCGGCCTGTGGCGCCAAGACCTCACCCGCTCATTTGCCGCGCCAGCCGTGCTGCTCCTCTACCTCGCTTACGCGGCGTTCCTCCTTCCGTTTGACGGCCCCCGCGGAGAATTCGACCGCGCCACGGCGGACTTTGCCCGCGGCAAATCCATCGCCGCCCCGATCAATTTCAACGCGCGCGAGGAAATCTACCGCTTCATGCTGCCCCAGGCCGACTTGGCACCCTACCACGTCAACGACTATGCGCTCGACCGCCTCAAGGCGGAGAACAACCTCTTCATCATCACCCTGCCACTCCGAGATCGGAGTGTGGAAAATTCGCCCGATCTCCGCATTGTCGGCACACGCCTCCAACTCATCGACCGCTTCAACAACCAAGAGACCATCGATATGCTCACCGGCCACGTCTCCCGCAACCTCTTCAAAAAAGATCTGCTCGTCGAAGTGATCCAGCCCGCGCCATGACGAAACATTCGCATCACCTCCTCGGCTGGCTCGCTCTCGCCCTCGGGGTCTTTGCTTACCTGCACAATCTTGGCAGTGAACACGCCGCGACCAATCCGGACGAACACCTCTACTGGCAAATCACCCGCATGACTGCCGAGGGCGGCGAATGGCTCCCGCTGAAAAATCTCCAAGAGGGCGAGCGCAACACCAAGCCACCCGCACTTTTCTGGCAAGGCGTCGTCATGACCGGTTGGGGCCAGCACTGGGAAATCTGGCGCCTCCGCCTCCCCATCGCGCTTTACAGCCTGGCCACCGCGGCACTCGTTCTCCTGCTGGCCCGCCGGCTTTCCGGTAACCTCGGCACCGGACTTCTCGCCGCGGCCGTCTTTCTCGCCTTCTTCAGCACCTACCGCTACGGACGCGTTGTCCTGACCTCCGCTCCGGAAACTTTCTGGTTTTTCCTGCCCTTCTTCATCCTTCTTTATTGGCGACCGCGGGCGGGCGGGCTCACCTGGATCCTCGCCCTCGCCTTTGGCCTCATGGTCGGTGTCGGTCTGCTCTACAAATCCTTCGCTCTCATCATTCCATTCTGTGCCGGCCTCACTTGGTGGACACTGCACCAACGCGGCTACCGCTTCGCCGAATGGTTGCGCGCCGAGGCTCCGAAAATCACCCTGCTTGGTGTCGTCGCCCTCGGCGTCTTCAGCCTCTGGTTCTGGCTCGACCCTAATCCCCAGCTCATCCTGCAAGACTTCGTCCTCAAAGAAAACGCGGGCAAGTTCGACCCGAAACGCGGCAACTACTTCCTCAACCTCGTCGCGGGTAACTACAGCATCTGGCGCATTCTTTTCGGCTATCCATTCAATGCCGGACTCCTCGCCCCCGCCCTCCTCGCCCTCTTGGTTGTCGCCTTCCGCGGACGCCGCACCCTGGCCGAAACAGACAAGCTGCTCTGGATTTGGGTGCTGACCCAAATGGTCGTCTTCGCCTTGCCCCAACAGCGCGATGAGCGTTATCTGCTCCCTGCCATGCCCGCCCTGGCCGTGCTGCTGGCCTTGCACTGGGAAAAAATCCCCCGCTGGACCTTGGCGGTCACCCTCGTGGCTGTCGCGGCCATCACCGCTGTCTTGCTCCTCGGCGGCCTGATCCTGACCGGCGAACTCGCCGAGGGCACGATCTACCCTTGGTATTTTGCCCCGGGGCTCGCCGCCATCGCCGGCCTCGCTCTTGCCGGCTTGTTCCACCGTGATTGGACCAAAGCGTTGGCTGCCCCGGCCATCCTGCTGGTTTACCTCGCTTACGCGCTTTTTTGCGATCCGTTTGACGGACCGCGCGGCACCTACTCGCGCCAGGCCATTGACGCCGCTCGCGGACGCACCGTGATTTTGCCCACCGTCTACGGCGCCCACGATGAAGTCTACCGCTTCATGCTTCCGGGTGCGGATATTCAGACCACCCGGGTCGAACCACCGGCCAAACTTGAGGATCTGCGCAAAGAGCATTCGCTCTTCATCCTCGGTGTCCCGGCTTCAAACACCGCGATCGCCCAATTCCCCGGCGTCAGCATCCTCGGTTCGCGCCTCAGTCTCGTCGACCGCTTCACCGGCAAACAATCGAAAGACATGCTCCGAGGCAATATCACCGGTCAGCTTTTCCAGAAGGATCTCTTGATCGAAATTGAGCAATAAGTCGACGCCAAAGCATCCGCAAAACGGCCAGGAGCGACACAGTTGCATAAACCGGATCCAGCAGGTAATCCCAAAAATTGTCCGACTCCTGGAATCCGGCCGCAGAGCCAAGCATGGCCAAGAAAACAACGTAGCCGAAACGGTTGCCCCGCCAGATCAGCAAAGCTGCGACGAAACCCGCCCCGCCAAATATCCAGAGCGATTGCCCCCAAAACAGCCATGGCCAGCCGAGCGCATACGCATCGAAGTTCCGTGGACCCAAACCGAGCGCGCTCGGGTAGAGTAGAATACTTGCCACCGCGCCAAAAATCCACGCGGCATGCCAATCAGCAGGACGAAACACTACAGTTCCACGAGCACGGTCGAGGATGCCGACCACCAGCAAGGCCACCATGATCACGCTGAAGTTTGCGCTCAGGCTCGCGCTCCAAAACGGGAGCGGGTGTCCGAACCATGGAAACCAAACCGCCGCAGCCGATACCACCGCAGCCAAGGCCAGCCCGGACACGCCGGTCAATCCACTGAGGCGCTGGCCGAAACAAAGCAGGAGGAGAAAAGGAACCAAGGCGGTCCAAACGATCACAGTTTCTTTCATCGCGCCGCCTCCGCCTGCTCGTAGACCCATGCCTCGTTGAATTCGGCAAAGAGGATTTGCGTCTGCCGCGCGGAATAGACCATGCGGATGGTCCCATCGGACGGGCGGATCAGATAGGGATAAGAAAACTCGCTGCCAGCCTCTTCGGCCAACGTGGCGATTGTCCGCCATGTGCGGCCTTCGTCCTCCGAAAGGGCCAAGCGCAAATTCTCCCGTTTGCCCGGGGAGAGATCATTGAA
This sequence comes from Verrucomicrobiota bacterium, assembly GCA_027624625.1. Classification (GTDB taxonomy): domain Bacteria; phylum Verrucomicrobiota; class Verrucomicrobiia; order Chthoniobacterales; family JACTMZ01; genus JACTMZ01. Next base: position 15,968 of record JAQBWH010000030.1, read on the forward strand.
AGCCATCAAGATGGCGCCGTCCGACAAACGGATCGCGCACAAACCCGAATCGCGGTTGGGTAACCCGGTCACCGCCGGCTTGGTCCACGTGCGCCCCGCATCATCCGACCATGAAGCGGACATCCACCGGGCCGGACGGAAATCGCGGAAGAAGGAAACCGCACGGTCCACCGCCAGCGGCACGAGCGCAGATTGCAAGACGTAGACACCACCCTCGACCCGCGAGACTGCGGCCGAGTAGTCCTTTCTGCGCGGTTGCAGCCACAAGGTTTCGGGAAACTTGCCGAGAAACTCCTCGTAGACCGGCACGGCCCATCCGCCCCCCACCAAACGCGCCGGCGGATTGCGCGGCAGCGCGCTCAAGTTGGCCAGCGGGTTCATGGTCAACTTCCGCGCTGCCCCCCAGGTCAGCCCGCCATCTTCGGACCACGCCAGATTCATCGAGCTCCCCGACCATCGCCCCGCCGCGATCGAAACAAAGAGCAGTCCCAACCTCCCCGAATCATCCGGCAACAACAAAGGGTTACCGAGCGATATAACATTGCGCCGCAAATCCGCCTGCACCCGCTCCCGCGTCATCACCGCGGCCGGCTCCGACCAAGCACCATCTACGCCGCGCCGCGAAAGATAAATGGCCACATCCGCCGCCCCCTCTCCGCTTCCTGCATACCAAGCCGCAACCAAGGTGCCATCGGGTAACTCGGCCAAGGTTGCCGAGTGCGACTTGGCGTGGTTGTTGACCGCATTGACCTGTACCGTCTGGAAAAAAGGGCTAGTCGCCGCGGCAGGTATTTTGCTCTCCACCAAAAATCCCGGAAAAGATTTGGCCCCCTCGTCCCTCGCCAGCCACCAAGGGGCGAGACCGGCGAGCAAAGCAGCCGCCGCGAGCAACGGACGTCCTGCTCCTGCGCTCTTCATACAATCTCGACCGGACATTCCGGCAACGCCTTGAGAAACGCCCGGCCATAGTTTTTCGTCACCACCCGGTTGTCGAGTATAACAATAATGCCCTCGTCCGAGGCTGTGCGGATAAGACGGCCGACCCCCTGCCGTAATTTCAAAATCGCCTCCGGCAGTGAATACTCCGAAAATGGGTCTCCACCCCGCGCCTCGATCTGCTCCAAGCGCGCCTCAATCAGCGGATGATCCGGCACCGCGAACGGCAGACGCGTGATGATCACATTCCGCAAGGCCTCACCGGGTACATCGACCCCGCTCCAAAAACTATCCAACCCGAAAAGCACCGAGTTGGCCTCGCCCCGGAAATCCTCGACCATCTTGTGCCGCGAGCGGTCCGCCCCTTGCACGAGCAAAGGCCAACTTTTGTCCGCAAAAAAACTCTCCATCTTTCCCGCCAGACTCCGCATCAAACGGGCATTGGTGAAAAGGACAAAAGCGTGGCCCTGCGTCTCGATCGTGAAATGACGGATCCATTTCTCCAATTCCGCTTCGTATTCCTCAGCCCGCGGATCAGGCATTTTTTTAACCACGTAAATCTTCATCTGACGCGCGTACTCGAAAGGGCTTCCGATCTGCACCGCCTCGGCCTCCTCGGCACCGACCCGCTCGCGGAAGTAGAGCAAATCCGGACGCCCGACCGACAAGGTCGCGCTGGTCAGCACCGCGGTGGTCTCCTCGCGGAAAAGCAACTGGCGCAACTCGCCGGCCAAGTCGACCGGGGTGACATGCGCGGTCGTGAATTGATCGCGGCGCCCGGTGAGTGATGCCCAATAGACACTCTCTTCGGCCTGCTGGTCGGCAAAAACTGGCAAGCCATCGACAAAAGCCTGCAAACGCAAGGAGGCCTCCCCGGCCTCGGCGCGCATTTCTTCCGCAGCATCCGACGAGGCGTCTTTGATCACCTGCCGCAATTCCTGCAGGCGGCGCATGAGATCCATCGGCAGTTCCAACGGACCGCGCACCCGCACTTCTTTCCCCTTGGTGAAATTGCACTTGTTGGTCAAGGCCGCGAAAAAACGTTCGCCTTCGTCGATGGCCGAAGCCACCACCGCCGCACCGGGCTTGGATTTCAGCGCGACGAGCAGACCTTTTTTCGTCCGCGGATTCCACATTCTCTGCAGCACGTAGCGCAATTCGTATTGCGAAAGGCGGATTCCCAGATGCTTGGCCGCCACGTTCTCAATGGTGTGGGCCTCGTCGATGACGAGAAAATCATTCGGATAAAGATAGCCCGGACCCTCCTCGGACATCGGGTCGCGTCCCCCCAGCATGATGAAAAGGAGGCTGTGGTTGAGCACCACAAGGTTCGCCGCGTCCACCCGGCGCCGGGCCTGTTGGTAAAAACAGCGCGGACCGTCCCCACCGCCGCAGGATCGCTGGGTGCAGATACCCGCCTCGCTGCAGACCAGATTCCAGACCGCAGGATCGGGCAGCGGATCAAGGTCGGCCAGCGACCCATCGCGCGTGCCGCGGCTCCACTCCAAGATACGCTCCAACTCCACCGCCTCGGTCGTGGTGAAAAGCTCCGCCCGGTTTTCCAGTGCCTTGTGCAGGCGGCGCGGACACAAGTAATTCTGCCGACCCTTGAGCAGGGCTGCATCAAACTCGACCGGCAACAACTTCGCAACCAAGGGAAGGTCTTTGTAGAGCAGTTGCTCTTGCAAATTGATCGTGTGGGTCGAGACAATCGCTTTGCGTCCGCCTTCCGTCGCGGCCAGCACCGACGGAACAAGGTAAGCGAGCGACTTGCCCGTGCCGGTCCCTGCCTCGGCGACCAAGTGGCCTCCCCGCGCCAGCGTTTCCGCCACTCGCTGGGCCATGAGCAATTGCTGCGGGCGGAATTCGTAATTGTTGGCCGCCGAGAGTAAACCACCCGGCGCAAAAATGTCGTCCATCCGCGCCGTCGGTCCCGCTTTGGCCCCGCCTTCCGGGACAAGCGAGATCATGGGTTTTCCCCTTCCGGCTTAAACGGATTGATGCCGGGCGGCAGCCGCCGGATAATCACCGGATGAAGCGTTCCATCCGGGGCGCCCGCTATGCAAATCCTCGACCGATACATCCTCATGCGCGTGCTCCAGCCGTTCCTTTACTGCGTGTTGGGGTTTGTCTCCATCTGGCTGGTCTTCGACCTGAGCGAGAATGCACCGACTTTCCTCGAGAACAAAGCCCCGCTTTCGCGCGTGGCGGAATTTTACCTCCTCCGGGTCCCGGAAATCATCCTGATGAGCCTCCCGGTCGGCTTGCTCCTGGCCATTCTTTACACCTTCACCCAAATGTCGCGCCGCAACGAACTCATCTCCGTCCTTTGTGCCGGACGCAGCGTTCTCCGGCTTCTCGCTCCCCTCCTCATCCTCGGTTTGCTGCTCACCGCCTTCGCCACGGCCCTCAATTACTCCGCCGCTCCCCACGCCGGTGCGGTCAAAAAAGAAATCCTACAAGAAGTCTCCAGCGGCCAGAACCTCGAGCGTCAAGCGATCAAGGGTCACCTTTTCCGCAACCGCGAAGACCGTCGCTTCTGGCATATCGGTCGCCTCAACCCTTCGGTCGAACGTCTTGGCTCGGTCATGATTCTGCAGGAAGACGAATCCGGGCGCCTGCAGCGGAACTATTACGCGGAGAAGGCGACCTACGATCACCCCTCCCAAACATGGCGGCTGGAAAAAGGCAAAGTGGTCGATTTCACCACGCAGGGCGATGTGAAGGAACAACGATGGTTCGAAGTCCTCCGCCTGCGCAATTTTTCCGAAACCCCGTGGCGCATCAGCAGTTCCGTGCTCGACGCCAATTTCCTCTCGGTGCCCGAACTCCGCGAATACCTGACCAACAACGCACACTTCACCCCGGCACGTCTCGCCGCTTACCGCACCCAACTGGCCTACCGCTGGGCTCTCCCTTGGGGTTGCTTTCTGGCCGTCCTCATCGCCGCACCCCTTGGCATCATCTATTCGCGCCGCGGCCTGCTCGGCGGCATCACCATCGCCATCCTGCTCTTCTTTTTCCTCGTCCTGACCAGCAGCATCTTCCTTGCCCTAGGCAAGGGCTACCGCATCGATGCCGCGCTGGCCGCGTGGGGCCCCATGGCTCTTTTTGGCGCCGTCGGCTGGTTCATGCTCTGGATGCGCTCGACCAATCGCGAGATACCCAACATTCTCTCCTGACGCGCCATGAACCAAGATTGGGAAATCCGCAAACGCTCCGAAACCTGCACTGCCACGCAGCACCCCTTTCAAGAGGGTGAATTTTTCTATACCGCACTTTATCGCGACGCGGACAATTTCCGCCGGGATGACGTCTGTGAAGAGGCTTGGGCCGCGCGGCCTGCCGAGCCGGCGCCTTTTTCCTTTTGGAAAACCAAGTTCGAGGCCCCGCCCCCACCGCCGCCCGAACCGCTCGCCAAGCAGGATGCGGAGGGCATTCTCCGTAAACTCATCGCGGAAAATTCCGACGCGACGAAAAATGCCCGTTACATTCTTGCCCTCATGCTCGAGCGCAAACGTATCCTCAAGCCGATGGAAAGCAGCGACCCCGACATCATGGTCTACGAACGCGCCGGCACGGGTGAAACTTTCCTCATCCCCAACCCCCGCCTCAGCTTGGCCCAAGTCCCTGCAGTGCAGGCGGAGGTTACCGCTCTCCTCGGGCTCCAACTCGGCGAAGCCGCTTGAACAATCGAAAGGCGCCGCCTCCGGCGCCGGTCTTTCCCATGGAACACGCCACCGCACCATCCGGCTTCGCCCCCCGCGCCGAGCGCCCCGTTCTTTTTCTCGCGCCCATGGCGGGAGTGACCAACTCGGTCTTCCGCCGCATTTGCAAAGCACGCGGCGCCGACGTGCTAACCACCGAATTTGTCTCGGCCGAGGGTATCTTGCACCGCAACGAGCGCACCGAACAGTTCGTCGACTCCACCCCCGAAGAGCATCCTCTCGGGGTCCAACTCTTCGGCGGTGAACCGGAACAACTCGCGCGGGGCGCCACTTCGGTCGTCGATTGGAAACAACCCGACTTCATCGACCTCAACTTCGGCTGCCCGGTCAACAAGGTGGTTTGCAAAAACGGCGGATCCTCCCTCCTCCGCGACGGCACCCTCCTCGCCGCCATCGCCTCCGCCGTCGTCCGCGCCGTCTCTCCGCTGCCCGTCACGGCCAAAATCCGCACCGGCTGGGACGAACAGTCGGTCAATGCGGCGGACAATGCCCGACGCCTCGAAGATGCCGGCATCCGCCGCCTCACCGTGCACGGCCGCACCCGCGCCCAAGGATACTCCGGGCAAGCCGACTGGGACGTCATCGCCTCGGTGGCCGAAGCGGTGCGGATTCCGGTGGTCGGCAACGGCGACATCGACTCCGCCGCCGCGGCGGTTCAGCGCTGGCACCGCGCCGCAGTTGCCGGCCTCATGGTCGGCCGCGCCGCCATGACCAGCCCGTGGCTTTTCCAGGAAATCGCCGCCGCGTTCCGGGGCGAGGACGCACCACCGGAGCCGACACTCTCCGACCGTTGGGACCTTATCGAGGATCATTGCCGGCAGGAGTTGGCGCGTTGGCGCAAGACGGACCGAGCCATGCACGCCATGCGCTCCCGCCTCATGGCTTACTCGCGCGGGCTTCACTCCAGCCGCGAATTGCGCCGCCGCTTCGGCGCCGTCGAGACCCTCGAGGGACTTGCCGGAATCCGCGCTTGGCATGAAAATGCAGTGCATGAATCCATCGAGTCCGCCGATCCCCATGAGATTCCTCCGCATCTGGCCCACCTTTAGCAGCGCCAGCCGTTGGCTTCTTTTTCTCACCCTCCTTCTCCCCGCCTGCCCGGAGGCGAAACCGCCCGCTTCCGCCCCCGACCTCGCCGACCAACGCGAGACCATGGTGCGGGAACAAATTGTGGACCGCGGCATCACCGATCCCGCCACCCTCGAGGCCATGCGCACCGTGCCGCGCCACGATTTTCTCCCGCTTCGTCTGCGCAGCGAGGCCTACATGGACTACCCGCTTCCCATCGGCCACGGCCAAACCATCTCGCAACCCTACATCGTTGCCTTCATGACCGAAGCCATCGGTCCGCAACCCGGCGAAAGGATTTTGGAAATCGGAACGGGCTCCGGCTACCAAGCCGCGGTCTTCGCTGCCACCGGCGCCGAAGTCTACACCATCGAAATCATCGAGCCCCTCGCCGCAATGGCACAGCAAACGCTCGAGCGGCTCGGCTATGACAATGCTCAGGTCCGTTACGGCAACGGCCACAAGGGCTGGACTGAAAAGGCGCCGTTCGACGCCATCGTCGTGACCTGCGCGCCGGACAAAATTCCACCCGCCCTCGTCGAGCAACTCCGCGACGGCGGCCGCATGATCATCCCCGTGGGCAGCGGCATGAACCAAGACCTCATTCTCCTGCGCAACGAGGGCGGGAAGATCGAAAAACAATCCATCCTCCCCGTCCGCTTCGTCCCGATGACCGGTGAAGCGCCGCAATAGCCCCCGGCAGGACCGCTGGCCCAGCGGGCCGGACCCCTCTCACCCCGCAAAAACAAACCCCGCCATTCCCCGCACTCCGACCTTCGCTGCAAAAAGATTTCCCCCCTCCGCCTCGGGTGAGGGCTCCGCATCCTCTCGCCCCTTCTGCGCCGTGGTGAAATAAAGCACGTCCAAATCCGCTCCGCCGAAAGAAGGACACGTCACATTGGCCGCCGGACACTCCACCTTCGCCACCATCTCCCCCGTCGCCGGATTCCACCGCGCCACGCCGTGCCCGGCCCACAGCGCGGTCCACAAAAACCCCTCCGCATCCACCGTCATCCCGTCCGGTCGCCCGAGCGCTTTGTCCACTTCGACCACCACACGACGATTGCAAATGTCCCCGCTCATCGCCTCGTAGTCGAAAGCAAACACGCACGACGTCTTGGTATCCGTCCAATAAAACGTCTTCTGGTCCGGCGACCAGCCCAGCCCGTTCGAGTTACCCACTTGATCGATGAGTTTGGTGAAGGTCAGATCCGGTTCGACCCGCCAAAGTGCCGCTTTTTTGTCGGAACCGTCATAAGCGATCGTCCCGGCAAACAGCCGGCCGCGCGGATCCGGCTTGCCGTCGTTGAAGCGATTGCCCGGGATACCAGCCTCCGGATCGCAGAGGAGCGAAAATTTCCCGCTTTCGAAATCCATCCGCGCGATCCCGTCACGCGTCCCCAGCACCAAGTCCCCCTGCGTCGTCGGTTGCACCAGCGAGACATGGCACGGCGTCTTGCGCACCTCGTCTGTCCCGGTGGCCGGATCGAACCGGTGCACCTCGCACCGCAAAATATCCACCCAATAAAGCCTTTGCTCCGCCGCGAACCAACACGCGCCCTCACCCAATATCGCCCGCGCCGGCAAAATACATTCGGACGAAAAAGTGTTCATGGTTGGAGAATCAAGGGATCAAAAAAAACGCACGGCTTCCGCCGCGGACCAATGAAGCGTCCATACCCCGATCGAGCGTGGCCAGGCGCCCTTGGCGCGCCGACGACAAACCGAGCAGATAATAATCTGTGAGCTGGCGTGAATCCGGGACGTGCTCAAACCGCAAACGATCGCGCAACGAAACGGTATCCGGCCAGAACTGGTGTCCGGGCAACAGGCAAAGCGCCTCCAAGATCTGCCGCGCCGCGGCGGTGCCACCGGAAAAGCCGGGATAGTTGCGGTGGCCGATGATGCGCACAAAGCCGTTTTCCGTCATCGGACAAGTCGCCCACGCCCGCTGCGGATCTCGCGAGAACCAGGCCAGAGCACGCTGGTGGAACTCGTGCCCCTCATCACACAAGGCAATAAGGACATTCACATCGAGGAGGTGAACCACGTCGTCCTACTCCTCTTCCATTAATTCCCGGACCATCGCGGAAGTAACCCGCACTTTGCCGGTGTGACAAATTCGCGGGATACCGTCCGGACCGACCCGGAAGTAAGGAGACCCTCCCTCCTCTGCTTGGCCAACCTCGCGCCGCAGGGCGTGTTCGACGATGGCCCGAAAAGTCGTGTTGCGTTTCACCGCCGCAACCTTGGCCTGCGCAAACAAATCGTCAGGCAACTCGAGGGTGGTCTTCATATGGGTCACCGTATGGGTTTATGGGCCAATGTCAATAATGCGCCCAGCCTCTCAGCGATGGCAAACCGTCCGATACAACTCCGCCGTCTTCCGCGCGATGGCCTCCCAACTGAAATTCTCCTCCACCCGCCGCCGCGCCTCCCGCGCCATGTGACGCCGCCGCACCTCGTCGCGCATCAACTCGTTGATCGCCTCGGCCAGATTGAAGGCAAAACTGTCCGCACTGATCGGCTCAAACGGCGCCTCCTTGTTCTGCTCGACCGGCACCAGCAGTCCCGTCTCGCCATGCACCACCACCTCGGGAATCCCGCCCACCGCGCTGGCCACCACCGCTGTCCCGCAGGCCATCGCTTCCAGATTGATGATCCCGAAGGGCTCGTAGATCGACGGACAAACAAAAACTTCCGCACCCGAATACAGCGCGATGACCTCATCCTTCGGCAACATCTCCTCGATCCACACCACATCCGGACGCTCCTGCTGCGCGGCTTGCACCGCGGACTTCATTTCCGCCGCGATCTCCGGCGTATCCGGCGCACCGGCGCAGAGCACGACTTGGAACCCCGGGTCCAAATGCCGCAATGCTCTGACCAGATGAATAATCCCCTTCTGCCGCGTGATGCGTCCGACAAACAAAATATACGGCCGTGCCGGGTCGATCCCGTGCCGCTTGAGCACACCGTCACCCCGCCGGGCCGCATATTCCTCGAGATCGATGCCGTTGTGAATGACATGAACCCGCCGCGCATCCACATGGAATAACCGCAAAACATCGGCTTTCGTCGATTCGGATACCGCGATGACCGCGTCCGCCATTTCGATTGCCGCCCGCTCGACCCACAATGAAAAATCATAGCCGCCACCGAGCTGCTCCCTTTTCCATGGGCGCAGCGGTTCGAGGGAATGCACAGTGAGGACGAGCGGAATGCCGTAATTCAGTTTTGTCAGGATACCCCCGAGGTGGGTGTACCAGGTATGCACGTGCACGAGATCCGCGTCGGTTCCCGCCGCGGCCATGGCATTGTCACGTTGCGTCGCGGCGAAAACGGAACGCAACTCCGCCGGACACCCGAAGCCGGACTCGTCCACACCGAATCCACGTACCTTCAGATTCCCCCCGCTCGCCTCCTGCCGGCCAAAGCACCGCACCTCGACGGCCATCCATCGCGCCAACTCCCTTGCCAGATACTCCACGTGGACCCCCGCGCCGCCGTAAACCTGCGGTGGATACTCATTGGTCAGGAGCAGC
>JAQBWH010000069.1 GCA_027624625.1 Verrucomicrobiota bacterium
CCCCGCCGCATCCTCCATATCGCCGCCTTGCGCGGTTTGGGCTATTCCTTGCGGACCATTGGCCGGAGCTACGGGGTCAGCCCCCAGGCCATTTCCGTCATGCTAACCCGGCACAAGGGGGCGGTGCGGAGCGCCAAGAGTCAGGGAGGGATGCAAAGCCTCTCGCCCCGAGCGGTCAATGTTCTCGGGCACCTCCGCATCAAGAACCGCACGGAGGCCCGAAAGGTGACGGATTGGGAGGAGCGGTTGCATGGTCTGCGCAATTGCGGCCAGAAAACCGCCACGGAAATTCGCGCCTGGGCTTCGGGTCGTTCTTCCCGCTGAGTTCACTTGCCGCGGTCACCGCGTTCCTCGACCGCCCGGACCAAAACCAGCTTCTCCGGTCAGGGTCTCCGCAAGGCGCCTTCTCCCTCCGCGGTGTTGACTCAGTCTTTCTCGGTGGCCAGCGGGAGCGATGTCCGGGCGACTTTTTTCGGCTGCCGGTCCACATCGAAAAGTCCCCAATGTTTTTCCGCTCCGCTCGCATTGGCCGCGTCCCCTTTCCAGTCCTCGTCGAAAGCCTCGAACCAGAAAATGGTCACATTGTTCGCCCGCGCCCAGGAAAGGAGATCGTTGAAGTAAACCTCCTGGTTATCCTCGCTGGCCTGCTCCGGAAATTCGGACGCCGTGGTGGCCCAACCCGCTTCGACCACGGCAAGCGGGACGCCGGGCAAGGCCTGCTGGACGGCGGTAAGATTCTCGCGGGTGAAACCCATTGCTTCGGCCAGGGTTTTATTTTCCCAGACCGGGTAAGTGTGCACCCCGGCGAAATCGACCGCACCGGCCAATTCCTTCGCGTCGCGCACCCACGCGGCGTAGTTCTCGGCGGTGGTGACCGGCTGGTCGAGCGCCTCGCGGGCCCTTTGCAACAGATCAACCAGACGGCCGACCGGTACGCGATGGTCGTTCCAATCAACCAACGTCTCGTTCCCGATGTTCACCGCGGCGACCACATCCGGATAGGAACGGGCCAACTCGATGGCGCGGCCGACCTCCTCGTCATTGGCCGCGCGGTTGGCCGCCAGTTTGTCCGCCGGCACCTCCTCCGTGACCCATGCGCACGACCCATGGGTGCTCGTTTCGGCGTCCAGCCATGCCCCGAGCATCACTTTGATCGGCAACTTTTCCGCCCGGACGAGTTCGAGGACCGTGCGCGAGTTTTCCCGGCTGTCATAAAGCCGCAGGAAGCGGAAGCCCGCCGCTTCGAGCAGGCGCAGATCCTCCAGAATTTCCTCCCGCGAAGGATTTTTCGCCCCCTCCCCGCGGTCCGGGTGCTGCCCCCGGCGGAAGCCGGAGTAGCAAACGGCCATCACCTGTCCGTCGATCAGTGCCTCCGGCTGCTGCGGCAGGAAATCCGCGGAGGCGGCCGCGCCCGCGGTCAAAATGAGGAGTGCAGGAACGAGGAGCATATCAGGCGGCAGGTGCGGCGCGGCCACGGCGCGCTTCCAGTTTGGCCCGGACCTCGCGGGCCGCGGCCTCGGTGAGCGGATAAAAGACAACCAGGGCGATGGCCAGCAGGGAGGCCAAGGCGGGCACACCCACGTCGAAGAGACGCATAAGGAAGAGGGTTTCCCCGGATTGCCCGCCGCCCAGGGCCACGTCGAACCCGGTGAAATTGAGCGCGTAGCCGGACAAAGCCAGGGCCAGGGCCATGCCCAGCTTGACCACCCACCAGAAGACCGCACCGAACATGCCCTCGCGCCGCTGACCGGTGTGCAATTCGTCCAAATCGCAAACGTCCGCCACCATGGAACCCATCAAGGTGAAGAGCGCGCCCAGACCGAAAGAGATGAAGGGCGTGGGCAGCAGGATGAGGAAGGGATTGGTCTGGCTGTAGCAGAACCACTTCAAGAGATAGCCGAACACAGAAAGCCCCGTGCAAAGGAAAAAGGTCCGCTTCTTTCCGATATGCGTGCCGAGCCAGGTGGACAGAACGATCACGCCGAAGGTGCAAACTGCGGAAAATGTGCCATTCCATCCCATGAGCTGCGCCCCGAGATCTTTGTCCCCGCTGTAGACATAATAAATGATGACATAAGAAGTGAACGCGGAGACCAGCATGAAACCGTTGAAAACGAGGAAGGTGGCCCCGCACAGGAGGAGGAACGGACGGAACCGCATCGTGGTGGCGAAGCCGCGGAAGAAGTCGGCAATCGTCCGCCCGAGCCCGCCCGGGGGTGAACCGGCGAGCGTGGTCGTCTCCTCCTTCTCCGCGATGGCCTGCATGCGCTCACGACAGAAGATGGCCGGCACGATGCCGGCCAGCGCGACAAAGATCCCGACATAGACGGCCAACCAGCGGGCGCCGGTCGCGGAATCCGGGAAAAAGCGGTCGTTCTCCATGAAAGCGTAAAACCACGGCGCCACCACCCAGGCAAACTGCCCGATGAAGTTCGACACACCCATCAAACGCGTGCGCTCGTTGTAGTCGGGGGTCATTTCGTAGCCGAGCGCGATGAGGGGCGTGGCGAAGACCGTGTAGGCGAGGTAGAAAAGGTTGGCTCCGATGAGAAAATACCAGAAATAGAAATCCTCGCTGCGGCCGGCCGGCATTTGCCAGAGCCCGGCAAAGATGGCCGCCGAAACCAGGGCGCCGACGAAAATGAAAGGACGCCGCCGTCCCCACCGGAGGCGCGAGTGATCCGAGATGTAACCCATGACCGGATCGGTCAAGGCATCGAGCAGGCGCGGCAAGGCCATCAAGGTGCCAACCACCGCCGGGTTCATGCCCAGTCCCAGATTCAGCACGATGGACATCGTGCCCATGGCCGCAGCCATGAGGTTGTTGACCAAGGCACCTATGCCATAGGCGAGTTTCTCGGTATTCGGAATCCTGTCGGCAGGAGACAGCATGGGCAGCGGGGGAAGGTGGCCGGAAAAATACCGAATCTAGGGGCAAGGCAATGGATTGTCCACGGCGCCGGACCATGATCCGGCGGGGTGGAACGGCTGGCGAGGTCGGTGGCTCACAGCGACCGGATGAACCTCACGAGAGCCTCGCGATCGTTTGCGGGCAAGTTGCGGAAGCCCTCCTTGGCATCCTCGGCTTCGCCCTCATGCCAAATAATTGCCTCCTCAATGGACCCTGCTCTTCCATCGTGGAGATAGCTCTCCTCCCCCGCAGCGGCTTCGACCAACCCGATGCCGACGAGGGGGGCGGTGAGCCACTCCGCGGCTGTCACACCCTCGCTGTCCATGTTATCGGCCAAACCAGGACCCATGTCATGGAGCAAGCCGTCGCTGTAAGGATGGAAGAGTTGGTTGCGCAGGGGCGCCAGCGGATGGTTCCGGCCGGTCGTCATTTCCGGGGTGTGGCAGGCATTGCAACTAAGTTGCGCGAAGAGCTGCCGGCCACGAATGACCTGAGCGTCCGCTGTCTTGCGGGCGGGTGGCGGGCCCAAGAGCTGGACGTATTTGGTCAGCTGACCCAGTTCAGCCGCGGAAAGCTCGGTTGGCGAAGAAGTGGTATTCCCATCGAGCACCGGCATCAGATCCGTGGTGACTCCCATATCACGATTGAAAGCGTAAGCGATTTGATGCTGCACCGAAGGTTGGGTGCCTTTGCGTCCGAACCTCCCCAAGAATTTCTTCGAAGGATCGTTGGGGTCTTCAACGATCAGCGCCCGGCCCGAGATCCCATCTCCATCCCGATCGTGAGGGTCGGCCAGCGCCAAGATGCTTTCTTCGGCCACCGCTTCCCTCAGCCCGAGCGCCACCAACTTCTGGGCGGCTCGCACCGAGAAAAATGACGGCGCGTCCTCTCCGACGAACTCGTAAAGAGGCTTGCGCAAGCTATACTGGGTGCCGTCACCATACTGACCCGTGATTGTCTCATAACCTTTAAGCAGCA
>JAQBWH010000070.1 GCA_027624625.1 Verrucomicrobiota bacterium
CGCGTAGTATCCCTGCGGCGGGGTGTATTGCGCCCGGCCCGAGGCCTGGAGGGCAATGAGCAGAAGAAAAATTATGCGGGCGAAAACCACGGAATGCTCTGCGGTGAATAGACTTACTTTGATAATAGCCGCTTTCCAGCCCGCCGCAAGGGCGCCCCGCGCCCATTGACCCCTCCAAGCTTGCCTACCGGCTGTCCCCGACTTCGGCTGGACATTGAACACGGAAAACTGAACACCGTCTGCCGAGGGACAAACATTAGCCACCGATGGAAGAAGATGCCAGAGGATGGTTTCCCCCGGTGTGCCCCCCACCAAACAAGAAGCCCCGCGCCTCTGGAGACGCGGGGCTTGGTGAATTGTTCTGTAACGGACCGAAGCCTCAAGGCGTCGCCGCCGTGACACGATAGAATTTGCTGCCACTGGCCGGCACGGTGAACTGCTTGCTCGTGTAGCCGGCGGGCGGAGTCGGCGAGACCGGACCATCGACCACACTGACCGTGCCGTCGTTGGCGAACGATGTGGCCAGGTTCCCCGTGCTCTGCACGTTGTAGGTCACGTCGCTGCGCTCCAGCCACGTCACCACAAGGTTGCCACCGGAGGCCGTGGAGCTCAGGAGCGAGCCGTTGCCCTGCGTCGGGTTCGTGCCGAAGGCGTATTCCTGCGCATTGCTGAACGAGTCGCCATCAGGGTCGGCGGTCGGAGCACCGGTCGTCGCCGGGTCGAGACCGAAGCCCGAAGCCCAAGTGTCATAGGCACTGCCTCCACCGCTCACGGTGCCAGTCACCGCGATATTCTGCGTGGTCGCGCCGGGGCTCGCCAAGGAGACTTGACCCGCCGGATTTCCGACCGGTGCTGTTGCCGCGATGCGCACGTAGACCGGAGTCGGCGACACGGAACCGCCCGTTGGCGTCAGCGTGACCGAGGACGAGAAGGTGCTGTTGTCCAGCGACACCTCGTAGTTCGTCGGGACATTCACCGTGATGATGCCCGTGAGATTGGCCCCCGAGGCGCTGAAGGATTGCGCGGCCGAGGGACTTCCCTCCGTGGCACTGAACGAGGTGAGCGAGCCGCTGACGTTGATCGCGGGGTCCGGGATTTCCGAGGTGCTGACTTGGAGATTAGCCAAGCCGATTTGCCGCGAAGCATTTCCAAGCGATCCACGGTCGCAAGCCCAAGTGATTTCGAATTCCGCACCATCGGGAATGCTGAGTCCGGAGATGGCTGCACTGAGCAGCTCGTCGCCGGGTGTCCCACCCTCGCCCGATGTGTTGGCCGTGCTGTAGGCCAACTCGGCAATGACGTTGCCATCCAGCGAGACGGCCCAGGCCGGATCATTGGTTACATTGATATCATCGACGCGGGCCACCCGGCCAAGATAATTCACGTAGAGCGTGGTGATCGGAGCACCGGTATCATTGATGAAGCTGGCTGTGACCGTCAGCGTGCCCGAAGCCGCGGTGTGCTGGTAACCCAGAACACCCGGGTCGCTCACTCCGCCGCGGAATCCCGCCGCGCTGCCCGTTCCCCAGGCGCCTCCATAGTTCAACACTCCGCCCGAGGAGATGGCCGACCATCCGGTGGGCAGGGATCCCTCAAAGGCGTTGAAAGGTTCGGCGTAGCTGCCGAGGAAGGAGATAGCCGGCGAAATGGTGGTGAAAGTCACCACGGGCGTGTAGGTCGTGCCTTGGGCATTTGTGGCATAGGCCGCGATCGAGTAAGAAGTTCCGGGCGTCAGGCCGGACAAGGACCCGGACATCACACCGATGCCGGTGGCGGCATCGGGGAGATCCGTGACCCCCGTGCCACCGAGCTGCGGATTGGGGTTGACGCCAGTTTCGGCATAAACAAACCCCTGTGCGGAAATCGTCTCGCCGCCGTCGCTGGTCACCGCAGCAGATACCTCGGCCGACGTGCGGGTTATAGTTCCGGCCGGAACAGCCAGGGAAGATACGGATGGCGGCAGGAGAGCTGCACCGAGTTGGACACTCAAATTGCCGATGCCGATTTGGCGGGAACTGCCGCTTGTGCCCCCACGCTCGGAGGTCCAGATGATTTCAACGATTTGCCCCGGTGCGATCGACAGGTTGGTCAATGAGGCTGTGGTCTGAATGTTGGCCTGGGCAGCTGTGCTGTAGCCCAAACTCTCCACCAACTCGCCATTGACCGTGACCGTGTAAACCGGCGGACGGGTTTGAGCCACTCTGGCCACCATGCCGAGGTAGCTGATGGTCAGCGCATCGATGGTTTCAGCTGTGGCATTTTTCAGCGTCAAAATCTGCCGGAGCACGCCCGTGCTGCCGGTGTGTTGGTAGCCGAAGACGTTGGCTCCTCCGCGGAAGCCGCTGTTGAAACCTTCACCCCAGGCATTATTCTCCGCGGGGAAAGTCAGGACCGAACCATCCGCCGACCAACCGGCCGGCAGTTCCGGAGTAGCCGCGCTGAAAGTGCTGAAGTTTTGGGTGTATCCCCCCGCCGTAAGGTCCGTGCTCACCCGGTCGACATTGCGGACGAGAACAAAAGCCTGTCCAAAGTCGTACCCTGCAGCCTCCGCGACAACTTGCACATTGACATCAGACCCCGGCACGAAGTTGCGGATCGTCGTGATGTTGAATCCGGCCGAGATTTCGCCGGCAAAAATGGGAACCTCACAGCTGGCCGCGGGAGCATCGCCATAACCGTTGTCGACCAGCAGCACCGCGGGATCGGCACTGGTCACCGTTACGGTGACATCATCGCCCAAGGTGGCCGGCAGGATGACCGTTCCGATTCCAGCGGAGCCCTCGTCGAGGGACCCGGGAGCGGTCACCGCCAGGGCCGGTTGCGTCGCGTCGTAAATTTCGACATCGTCGACCTGCCAGAGGGCCGTGAAACCGCCGGTTGTGCCGCCAGCCGTGTAGCGGAAAGCGATATACACACCGGTCTGTCCGGCCACGTTGCCCAAGGAAACCTGACCAGAGGCCGTCTTGGTATTTTCCTCGACCGGTTTCAAAAAGGGCAAAGCCTCGCTCCAAGTCGCGGCCGCCGGATTTCCCAAGCCGTCGTAGTTGCTCGAGACGATCAGTTCCAACTCGTTAACGATGGTCTGAGACGAGGTAAAGGCATTCAGCGTATTGAAGGAAATCACGGGGTTGGCCGCGGACGAGAAATCGAACGGACCGATGATCAGCCAGTCGACGGCCGGCACATTGCTGCCGAAACCGTTGGCCTGCCATACCTTGTTTTCTGGCGCACCGGAGGAACTCCCTCCCCCCCGCGTGCTGGTCACATACTGCCAGTTGGCACTGCCCGCTTGATCGAAAGTGAACCAAGGCTCCGAGGTCGTCTCGAAGCTTTCCGGCCCGTAGGGAATCAGCACAAAAGTCGGTCGCACCGAACCGCTCAAAGGAACATTACGGTCCGTCGCGCCGGCACTGCTGAGAACCAAGCTGCCGGCAACTTCACCCTCAGGCGCCGTGGCCGCCACGCGCACGTAAATCGTCCCAGAAGCTGCCCCGCCGGTTTGTGGCAGGCTCACGCTGGGCGCGAAAACAATATTGTCGCCCGAGACCTCGAAGTTTGCCGGCGCAGTGACCAAAACCGACTCGGTGAGATTGGCACCCTCGACAGTCACGCTTTGGGAGGCCGAAGCCGAGCCGAGGAAGGTGGCAAAAGGCGTGAAAGCTCCGGTTGTGGTGATCGCTGGTGCAGTCGGGTCGATGCTGGTGAGCTTGTAGAGCTTTAGGTTCTCCCCGAACGACGACGCGTAGCAGACGAAACGAGGAGACGATGCGTTGTATCTCAGGGTCCGCGTGGTCAAAGCGACATTG
>JAQBWH010000071.1 GCA_027624625.1 Verrucomicrobiota bacterium
TGAGCGCCTCGCTCAAAACGGGGTCATCCTTCTTGGAGTCACGGAGGGAGGAGGCCATGTCGCGCAGCAGGTCGACACACTCAGCAAGACTGGATTCTTGGTCGATACCAGGAACAAGATCGAGATCGACCGTCGGGTCGCCCTTCACGTAATTCAGCAGCAGAAGCAAAGCGGCCAACTCAGGGTCTTGCGTCAGGTCTTCGCGCTTGGAAAACATCTCCTGGATTTGACGCATCGATACATTCAAGCGCTGCTGCACCATGGATGCCGCCGCAGTCCAGAAGCCCGGGTTGGATTTGAGTGAGTCGAACTGACGCTGATCAAGCCGCAGCACACGCAACTCCGCAGCGCTCCGACATGAAACGGTGGCAATGGCCGGGGTGCCGCGCCACATGCCAATCTCGCCGAGTAGAGTAGGACCATCAATGCTTGCCACCTCCACGTCTTCACCGTTCACACCCCACCGGGTGACCACGAGAGGCGCGGAAGATTCGAGCAGCACATAACAATACTCGGGCGCGTGGCCCTCACGGATAAGCGCCTCACCGGCTGCAAGGTGCACCGTAATCGGATGGTGCCAGCGATCACCGGACTGCCGTGCCTCCATGGCGTGCAGCAACACGGCACCGACGAGCCGCGCGCTGACCGAGTCGTCCGGAGCCCGTTCGTAGGCCGCCCACAAAGGGTCAAGGTCGCTGACATCCTCCGGCGGAGGCGGGCGGAAGAAAAGCTGCTTGGCCAGTCGCTTTCCGTAGCCCTTGCGTTGCTGAGTGAACCACTCGCGAATATCTTCGTAGACTGGACGCATTTCCTCGAGTGCCGCCGGGTCGGGCACGAGATATTCCGCGGTCTCCCGGTCGAGATAGACGTTGCGTTGATCCTCAAGCGAAATGCCACCCATGGCCGCGGTGAAGGGAAAGATCCGCTTGGTGAGCTCACGTGCCTGGCTTTCCATCCACTTCGAACGAGGCAGTTTCCGCAGGTAAGCCTCGTAAGAGTCGCGGAACTTTTCATGGGCCACGAGGTTCTTGGGCATACGAGTTAAGCCGACCATCCCCGCGATCTGGTAAAGAATCGTGCAGAGATCCTCACCGAGACGCCTTCCCTCCTTGCTATCCGGCGGAATGCCGTGGGACTCGTAGCCGCGGCGCAAACTCTCGATAAAGGCGGTGGACACATAAATGTAGGCTGCCTCGTAATGCGGCATGACTTCCGCGTCGCTCCCGCGGCGAGCCACCACCCCGGCCACATGGTGACGCAAGTTAACCTTGCGGATAAGTTGAGCCAGCACTGGCGAAGAGCGCGGGTAGCGGAACGCACCGCCGAAGAAATTTTCCGTTCCGGAAGTCCGCCCCCTCGCCCGGAAGTGGCCCTCGTTCTTGAAAGACGCGGCGGCAATCGATGGCACGCGCATGCTCCGGTAGATGCCCGCCCACGCATAGCCAGCAATCGCAGGAAAAACACCGCGGTTCATCCACGGTCGCCACCAATCGATGTAGTGGCGGAACAAATTGCAAAACCCGCGCATGCGTAAACGCCGCCACGCTTTCTCCTCCATCGGGCGGTAGGGAATTATTTCTTCCGGCGAAAGAAAATTCTCCAGCGCGTCGCGTCGTCCGGGGGCACGGGTTGTTTCTTGTGACATCGGAAAGGTCTTTATGGGAAAACCTCACACAGGGAAATGCCAAAACCTCCAAGACCGGGAATTGCCCATGGTTCCGGAATGCACTAAAGCCACTTTGCTCATGATTGCATCCGACACCAACGAGTCGCGCCCCGAACGTCGCACAGATCTCGATGCGTTGCGCGGTTTCGCCATGGCGCTCGGCATCGTGCTCCATGCCTGCCTCACTTTTGTCCCCTCGCCCTGGCCTGTGCAGGATCGCGAGCAGAGCAATTGGTTCTTTCTAGTTTATGCCGTCATCCACTGCTTCCGCATGCCGTTGTTCTTCATTCTGAGCGGATTTTTCACCATGTTCATGATCCATCGTTACGGGCTGGGCGGCATGCTTCGCCAACGCGCCTGGCGCATTGTTCTGCCCCTCGCTTTGGCCATGGCCACGATTGTCCCGGTGAGCAACATGCTTTACCGCCTCGCCAGCGAAACCACGCGGGTCCCGCCAAGTGCGCACGATCCCATGGTCGAGGCGATCTTGCGCAACGACGCCCCGGCCGCCGCGGAGCTGTGGCAGCAGCGTGGCGCAGGTTGGGTCGATCCCGCCCACAGCCGGGACGCTCTAAACTGGGCGGCAATCGCCGGACATCCGGAAATGGTCGAGCTCCTCCTGAGAAAAGGCGCAGGAATTAACGCGCGCAGCACGGAGGAGAGCGAAACCGCCCTGCATGCGGCGGCCCTTTTCGCCAACGATGAGGCGGCGGCCATCCTGTTGGCGGCAGGCGCCGACCCACTGACTCGCGACAAGAGAGGGCATACCGCGCGCCAAAAAGGTATCTACATGGCCAAGAACATGGCGCACACCGCACAAATTCTCGGCTTGCCCGAGCCGGACGAGCGGCAAGCGGCGCTGCGCCGCGAACACAGCGACGATCTTCTCGCGCAGGCCAGCGCAAAAGTTTCCGGAAGGACCCTGGCTGACGCCATCGACTCCGGCGCACTATGGTATAGTCGCTTGCTCATCTCCGACTATTTCGGCCTTGCCGTCGGCGGGCGGTATTTCCAAGTTTTCAGCACAAAGGTGTTCGATCACCTCTGGTTCCTTTGGGTTTTGGTCTGGCTGGTGGTCGGCTTCGCTGCGGCCGTGAAGCTTGGTTTCGCGCCGACCGGTCGCCGACTGTGGTTGCTGCCAGTGCTGACTTTGTTGCCCCAATGGTTAATGACCGGCCTCGGTCCGGATATATGGTTGGGACTGCTTCCCCCGCCGCACTTGGTTTTGTATTACGCGTGCTTTTTCTGGTTCGGCGCCGCCGTCTTCGCTCGCGATGGCATGGCCACCCGCATGGGGACGCATTGGAAATTTCTCCTCCCGATCGGATTGCTCGTCTTGCTTCCCGCCTCGTTCGCCACCCTCGGCGACCGTCTCACCACGACCTTTGTGCAAGCCGCCACGGCCTGGGTTGTGGCCCTCGGGGTCATCGGGATTTTCCGCCGATATTGCTCCTCGCTCGGCCCGAAAACACGTTGGCTCTCCGACGCGTCTTACTGGATGTATCTGGCCCACCTGCCCCTCGTGGTGGCCGTGCAACTTGCCATCTTCGACCGCCCCTGGCCGGTTTGGGGGAAATTTCTCCTCGTTAACGCCGTCGTCGCTCTTGCGCTCCTGGTATCCTACCGGTGGTTCATCCGCTACACTTGGGTCGGCACGATGCTCAACGGCTCGCGACAGAGGCCGGTCCAGCACAGCACCTGAAACTTGACCCACCGGACCACCCCTGCTTAACCTTAACCTTAACCTTTCACCTTCATGGAGACGCCATCCGCGCCGGAGAAAGACATGCGCTACGAAACCGAGGTTCTTTTGGTCCCTCCCAACTCAGGGCTTTGGAAGTTTCTGCGCGTCCTCGTGATTTTTCTTCCTCCTCTCGGCGTGATCGCCGCGATGTTCACTCTCTGGGGCGGCTGGTTCCGCCCGGTTGATCTCATACTTTTTACCGTTCTCTACCTCGCCACAGGTTTTGGCATAACCGTCGGATTCCACCGCTTGTTCACCCATCGTTCGTTCAAGGCTTCGCCGGCAGCGACGTGGACTCTGGGAGTTCTCGGCAGTATGGCCATCGAGGGCCCGCTCGACTGGTGGGGGGCCACCCACCGCCGGCACCACCGCCACTCG
>JAQBWH010000072.1 GCA_027624625.1 Verrucomicrobiota bacterium
ACTAAAGTGAGGAGGAGGGAAGAGCTTAAGGGTGCCAGGAGCAGGTGTTTTTTCATGGTTCGGAGGAGAGGAGGGTGGGTAGCATTTAGAGTCGTAATACTCTTAACCTCATTAGAATTATCGAACGCCACCTGATTGTAAATAGATGCTTTTGAAAAAATCATCGTTAAATTTGAAACCAATTTGGTTGACTCATGGCGCGCCGCGGTGTTGCTTGCCGGGAGGGGCGGGCAGTCCGCGCACCGCCCGCACCCACGATGAAAGCGAAACGCATCCTGCTCCTCCTCGAGTGGTACGACTACCGCTTCCACCTCGGGGTGGCCAAGGTGGCGAGCGAAGCGGGTTGGCAGCTCCATTACCACAAGGACTGGAGCAACCGGGAGGGTTTCCTCGAGGACTGGAAAGGCGATGGCTGCATCGCACTTCTGCAGTGCACGGACACCCTGCAGTATTTCCGCACCCACCGCATTCCCTTGGTTGATCTGGGGCTCGGCCAGCACAACCTGTCCATCCCCCGGGTTTCACCCGACAACCGTGAGGTCGGACGTTTGGCCGCCGAGCACTTCCGAGATCGCGGCTACCGGGAGGTCTTCGTCCTTAAAACAGGTGGTTTGCGCATGTATGAAGAGCGCTTGAGTGCTTTGCGGGAATTCATGAAGCGCGGAGGCGGTTCAGTCCACGAGCTGGAGACGGCAGAGACCATGGGCCCCGGCGTCATCCGGGAGCTGAGAGCCATGGCCGCAAAACGCGGCCGTCGTCTGGAGGAACTCTCGGTCGGTTTTTTTGCCTACCAGGACGAAATGGGCGCGGCCTTGATCTCGCTTTGCCTGCAGCACCGGCTGCGCGTGCCGGAAAATGTCGCCGTGCTCAGCGTGGACAATGACGAGTTGATCAATACCGGGTTGCGGGTCGGCCTGAGCAGCATCGACACCGACATCGAAGGGCAGGGGTGCCTCGCCGCCAATGTGCTGCGCTCTCTCCTCGCGACTTCCCCGGCCCGCGGGCAGAAGAAAATCCTGCGGCACCCACCCAAAGGCCTGGTCGTTCGGGCCAGCACCGACTGCTACGCGGTGGGACACCCGCTCGTTGCGGAGGCCCTTCACTGGATCCACAACCACTACCAAAGCGGCATCACAGCGGCGGATGTGGCTGAGGCCATGCGGATCAGCCAGCAAGGTTTGCAAAAGGCCTTTGCCATCCATTATTCCCGCTCCCCCGGCCAAGAGATCCGCCACCAGCGCACGCAAATGGCCGGCCAACTGCTCGTCTCCTCCTCGGGCAAAATTCAGGACATCGCCAAGGCCTGTGGATTTTATTCGGTCGACAATTTGATCAGAACCTTCCGCCAGGTCCACGGCGTGACGCCCGGCAAATACCGCAGCCGAAAAAAGGCGGCGGCCTGATCAGGGTTTTCCCGCGGGAGCCGGCGCCGCGGCGTTTTTCGGCGGCTAATTGGTGGAATGAAGCCGGCTTGGCATTCCGCACAACCGGCCACAGCAAATTCCGTGGTGATACCTTGCTTGCTGCGACCAGTCCTGAATAGACAGGAAATCGTGTCGCCGGACCGGCCAAGGTGGGCATTTGACAAAGTGCGGGCAAAGGATGAGATTGAGGTCGTGCTAGCTGCGTCGGGCTCCTCGCCAGCTTGCTGACCTCCGCCATGAGCCAGTACCGCAAGGGATCACCGTTTCACAGCAACCTCATTGAAGTGGTGATGCCCGCTGGCCTCCCCGCCCGGGCCCCGCTGGCCTCAGTGCCCCGGAGTCGTGATTGCGACGGCCGAGGGTTGCTGGCTCGCCGAATTTCTAGGCCCGTTGGGAGGTTCGCCGCCGCGATCGCCTTTCTCTCGATTTGGGCAACTGCGCTGCACGCCGAGACAAAGTATGTCGACTTTCCCTTCACCCAAGTCGGCACCCAACTCAATGCCCTGACCAATGGGGTGACCACTCCGCCATTTGCCAGCCTTAAATGGAATTTTGGATCATTTTCCACCGATACTGACGGCACGCTAAACATCGGAGCGACCAGATTTTACAAGGGCCCCAACCCCAACCTTCCGAGCAATGGCGGCACCGTCGCCACGAATCCCCCGGGACAAATTTTCCGCACGCTTGTCTTTCCCCTCGCGCTGACCAATGGCGAAATTATCCTGCGGTATACGGTCTCGGAATGGAATTTGGGAGGGACGAACAACGCCGGGGCAACCGGCAACGGTTTGTACATCAACGCCATGTCGGCCACCAGTGGCGCCAACGGCATCGGTTTAAAATTTGAAGTCGCGCAGGCTCCGGGCACCGACATGCGGGTGCAAACTCAGGTGCTGAATTTCGGTGCGGCTGGAAATACGATCAGCGGCACTGCCCCCGCCGCGGGAAGCGTGGTCCCGGCCAGCGGCTTGGTAAGCGGCACGCAATACGTAATCAGCGAAGTTGGAACCGCGGATTGGACCAGCCTAGGCGCAGCCACCGGCACGGCAGGCACCATTTTCACGGCGACGGGCCGCGCCTCTTCCGGCACCTTCGGCGCGGCCATCCGATGCCTCAACGCAACCGCCTTGGTCTCCAATACCGTCTACCAAATCAAGGATCTCGGGGACACAAGTTGGCCCGCGGTTGGCGCGGCTTCCCCGGCGCTCAATTCCATCTTCACGGCAAACGGCGCCGGCACCGGCACGGGAAAGGTGATTGAGTTGACCCGTTTTCCCCAAGACCAACTGGGAGATCTGAACTTGATCAACACGAATGCCCCCGTTCCGGTCACCGTCGAGTTGCGGGCCAACCTCAGCACCGGCGCGTGGTCGACCTGGGTCAAGGCCGGTGCGGATGCGTGGGCGCCGGTCATGACCGACGGCGAGGGACTCTTCAGTATCGCGCGGGTGCAACTGGCCAATATCGCCTCGAATGGCCCGTGGGAGTATACCTCGGCTGAGGGGCAAAGTGCTGAATACATCAAACTCGACTCGCTGGCCTTGGTGGGTATCCCGCAATTCGCCTTGACCCTCGATCCTGCGCCGGCCAACGGGACGGTGGAGGGCGCGGGCCTTTATCGTGAGGGAGCCACGGCCACGCTCACGGCGACCCCGTCGGCGGGCTACTTCTTCAGCGGATGGACCGGCGAGGCCGGCGGAACGAACAATCCGTTGAGCGTCCTCATGGACGGCAACAAAACCATCGGGGCCAATTTCAGTGCGGTCACCCACACCCTGACCATCGATCCCGCACCGGTCAACGGGACGGTGGAGGGGGCGGGCACGTTCAACAAGGGGACCACGGCTACCCTCGTGGCGATTCCGGCGGCGGATTATTTTTTCAGCGGATGGACCGGCGAGGCCAGCGGAACGGCGAACCCGTTAAATGTGACCATGAGCGCGGATAAAACGATCGGGGCATCTTTTGAGTTTGATAACCGCGACGTGGATGGTGACGGACTGTTCGACCGCTTTGAGACGGGCACGGGTCTCTACCGCAACGATACCGACACGGGAACGGACCCGGCGAGGGCGGACAGCAGCGGTGATGGCCTGCTCGATGGCGAGTCGGTCGGGGCTGGTCTCGATCCCAACACCGATTACACACCGGTTTTGCACCGCTTGCGGACCCGTGTCGGGGAAAACCAGGGTGATTTCAATCTTTACACCAAAAGTGCCTTGTTCGATCTGAACGTGGGCAAAATCGGTCTCCAAAGAACAGGCGATGTGAATCAATTGACCATCCAGCTCCAGTATAAGAACGCTCCCGAT
>JAQBWH010000073.1 GCA_027624625.1 Verrucomicrobiota bacterium
TCCAGAATTGGTTGAGACTTTGACCGGAACCGACATTCGAGTGGAAACCGAGACTGACCGGTTGCCAACTCCCCCCGTTGATCCGGTAAAATAGCCGCCCCCCCGTCTGGTTGGCCCCGTCCCCCTTCCAGACACCCTGGTAAAAGGTCACGCTCTGGCTGGCACCCGAGGTGGCCGGATCGCGCATCGTCCTGGGGATGCCCTCCTGCGTCGACGCCGGAAGGTGCCAGATATTGGCCCGCTGGGCGGCGACCGTCAGGGGCAGCAGGGCCAGTAAAACGCAGGCCAGGCGCGCCGGGGAAAAGCACTTTGCCGATGGCTGGCGGAGAGCGGGGTTCATGGGAGGAGGGAAGAAAGTTGGTTGATCTGTCAATGAAGCCCGGCACGAAAATTTTTCAACCCCTTACCTCGACAGGATGGAAGACGAAGATGTTCAACCAAAAACGGCGCAAATAAACCAAAAACGTTCATTTGACCTCCTGCCCGGCAGCGGGGATCTTTGCCCACCGATGAACCGTGCCGTCTCCCGCCTTGTTTTGCACGCGTTCGACGAATCACGGGTGCGCACGGCCGCGGAAGAAATGCGGGCGGAATTGGGCGGAGCCCCGACCCTGGCCTTGGCTTTCCTCTCGGCCGGCTACACCTCTCATCTCCCCGAATTCCAAGAGATCGTCGCGGTGCATGGCCATGTTCCTTTTCTCGCCGGTTGCACCGGTTCCGGTCTGATCGGCACGTCCTGCGAAGGCGAGACGACCGAAGGGTTCTCCCTTCTTTTTCTGCATTTGCCGGAGGCAAAAGTCCGCGCCGTCCCGCTTTGCCAAGCCCAGGTCGAGACCTCGCAGGGCGACTCGTTTTGGCGTGAAGCGGCCGGCAGTCCGGCTCAAGCCTGGCTCTTTCTGGCCAATCCGTTCCGCTTCGACGCCGACACTTGGCTGCGCGAATGGAACCTCGCCTTCCCCGGCGCCCCCGTCCTCGGCGGCCTGGCGGGCGGACCCCGGGGGGACGAGGACGTGACCGTTTTCGGTCCGGCCATTGGCGACACCTCCGACGCCCTCGCCATCGCCCTTGACGGTGTACGGATCGAAACGGTGGTCAGCCAAGGATGCCGTCCGATCGGCGAGGCCCTGCCGGTTACCCGGGCGGAAGAACATCTCCTTTACGAACTCGGCTCCCGCCCCGCTTATCAGGTGCTCGAGCAGGCTTTCAACACGCTGGCCGAGGCGGACAAACAACGCGCCCGCGGCAATCTTTTCGCCGGTTTGGTCGTCGATGAATACAAAGAGAAATTCGCCCGCGGTGACTTTTTGGTGCGCAACATCCTCGGGGCCGATCCCGCCACCGGCGCGGTGGTGGTCGGCGCGCATCCGCGCACCGGGCAGACCTTGCAATACCAGTTGCGCGATGCGGTCAGCGCGGACGAAGAACTCAAAGCCCTCCTTGCCCCCTTCGCCCGGCGGGCCGAAAAACCGGTCGCCTCGCTTCTCTTCTGCTGCAACGGCCGGGGCAAAAATCTTTTCGGCAGCCCCGACCATGACGCCCGGGTCGTCGCGGAGGCACTCGGACCCCTCCCCTCCGCCGGCTTCTTCTGCAACGGCGAAATCGGTCCCGTGGCCGGCCGCAATTTCCTCCACGCCTACACCGCGTCGATCGGATTAATCTACTGAGCCCACGCTTGGGGCACCGCATTTGCACTTTGTCCTTCCGCCCCGGGGTAGGGTCGGACCTCCGGGCCGACCGCGAACCTTCTCGGGGGTTCAACACGGCCGGTCCAACCGGAACGCAGTGAAGATGGCCCCGAGGCAAACGCCCAGCCCCACCACTCGATCCATAGTCGAAAAGTAAACGGACGTTCACCCCGCCACCGCGCCGCCGAGCGGCACGAAGCTTGAGGGCGGTCGGGGGTGGGCGTAGGTTTATAAAATGAAGAAGAGACATGCGGTTTGCGGGGCGGCTTTCTTCCTGGCCAACGTGGCGACCGGCGCGGCCCAGACCGATCCGGGCCTCTCGATCAAACCGGCGGGAGTGACCCTCTCCGGCGAAAAGATCGGGCCAGAAAAGCCGCCCGTGGATTTGTCGCGGCCGGAGATGCGGCAAATCGAGCGCTTGTCGACCCGCTTGGAGTCCGAATATGCCGACGCCGCCACGCGCGGCGAAGCTTGGGCCCAGACAAAGTTGGGAAAATTTTACGTGTCAAACAGTGAAGATGTGCAACTCCAGCAGCAAGGTGTTGAGCTCTTGCGCCAGGCGGCGGAGCAGGATGACGCCGAGGCGATCTATATTCTGGCGATGCTCAGCGCAGGCGGCATTGCCGTCGAGCAGTCCAACCTCAATGCTTTCGCGCAGATGAAACGCGCGGCGGAGTTGGGATTCGCCGAGGCGCAGTTTGAACTGGCTGCCATGTACATGGAGGGCCGCGGGACAAATGTCGAAAGAGATGCGGCCATTAGGTGGGCAAGAGAGAGCTCTGCTGCTGGACACATCCCGGCGAAATACGCATTGGCCATGGCTCTGCTAGAGCAAGATGCATCCAGTGAAGAAGCCATCATGTGGCTTGAGAGCGCGGCAAACAGCGGGCACAGGGATGCGTTATTTTTTCTAGCTGGTGCGGTGGCCCACGGGCACTTCGGCATTCTCAAAGACGAACTAAGAGCGGCAAAGCTTGCCGCGCCCTTGGCCGAAGCCGGAGATGGAGAATTTCAGTATGCCTTGGCCACACTTTATATGAGGGGAGAAACCTTTGCCGACCGCCGAGCGGAGGGGAAAAAGTGGCTGCAAAGGGCAGCAGCATCGGGACACCCCGCAGCTCAAGAGCTACTGGAGCAAACCGAGAGGTTAGCTCGGTAACAAAAACCGCTCCCGTAGGCTAGACTTCGGGGTGCTTAACTAAACGACGATGCCGGCGAATTATGAGGGTGCCCAGACCGGCGGCAGCAAAGCCAAGCAGGGCGTAGGTCGAGGGTTCGGGAACTGCCGTGAAGGTTGCAATGAAGTTGTTTCCGCCATTGTTGGAAAACGCTGTGCCGTCGGAAGTGGCAGCTTGGAAATAAACTTCGAGATTGTACAGGGTTGGTGTGGTCACAGTTATACCATTAAAAGCATTCAGACTAATTGCGCCCGCGTTCTGACCCCAATTTTGATCGCCCGAACCCGAGTGACTATTTCCTGCTGCATCCGTAAAAGTTGCATTAGCCAAAAAACTGGCTGATTGCTGGAGGAATGAACCCGGTGTGCTACCATTTGGATAAATCCTGTAATTGAGAGTAGCACCAAATACATCGGAAATGCCGTTTTTGAATGTATTAACCTGAAAAGCAGAAATGGTTAGGGTTTGTGAAGTATGATTGAAAGAACCTAAGTTAAGACTATTAAAAGACGTTAATGTGGTTGGACCTGGCTGCTGAGCACCATAAAAAGTATTACCTGCGCCGTTGGGATTAATCCCGATGTAAGTGCCAAAAATGCCTGAAGCGGCTTGAACTCTGTTAGATGCCAATAGAAACGCAGCAGCCATTACAGCCGCCGCAAGGAGGATTTTTTTCATAAGGGGGAAATTAAGATGTTGGGGGTTTTGTAATGGCCGCAGCCTCAAAAAGACTGTGCCATCTATGGCAATTATCTACGCCCGATTTGCCGGCAGGTCAACGAAAATTTTTCAAGAATTTCGACCCCGCGGCCGGGGCCCGGGGGACCCCTCTTCCGGGCGGGTTTCCGGGGCGGTGC
>JAQBWH010000031.1 GCA_027624625.1 Verrucomicrobiota bacterium
CGGTGGAGGAGGGGATTCCCGATCCCCTGCAGATGACCTTTCCTACCGTTCCCGAGATCCCCGTGCCGCAAATCCAAACAACATCCGATCCGGTGACCTCCATCAAGTTGCCGCCGGCCAGTTCGCTTGAGCTGCGGCTGACCCCTGATGCCCCGCGTCTCGGCATCGATGCGGCGATCCAGACCGGGGTGGAAAAGAACCCTGAAATTCTCACTGCCATCCAGCAAATCCGCCTGACGCGCGGACAGTTGGTGCAGGTGCGCGCCGCTTTACTGCCCACCCTGCAGGTCAATTCGGGTTACAATGTGGAATCGGACACGCTAGCCAACGTTTACAATAACTTCGGCTTCGTCAACAACAACCAGGCCTGGAATGTCGCCGTCCAGATCAATCAGAGTCTTTGGTCGGGATGGAAAAACCAGGCAGACTTCTCCGCGTCGCGTTTGGCCAACGACAGCGCGTTTTACTCCCTCCGACAGACCATCGACAAAGTTGTAGCCGACACGAAGACTCTTTTCTACGACGTCATCTTCAACCGGGCGCTCATCCGCGTGCGCGAAGAATCCGTGGCCGTGCTCCAATCGCAGTTGCAGGACCAGCAAAGCCGCTTCGAAGCCGGCACCGTCCCGCGCTTCAATGTCCTGCAGGCCGAGGTTGCTTTGGCCAACGCCATTCCGCCGGTTATCCAGGCTCGCAACGCCCTGCGCATTTCCCAATTTGCCTTGGTCAAGCAACTCGGCTTGGATTATCCGAGTGACCCTTCGTTGGTGCCCATTGATGTGATCGGGCAACTCGATTACAACCCGATCAAGCTGGACCTCGGAGCCGCTGTCTTCACGGCCTTGGCCCGCAACCCGTCGCTCAAGGTGCAACGGCAAAACATTCTCATCTCCAAGGAGCAGCTCAAAGCCGCACTGTCCGGGTTCCAGCCCACACTCAATGCCACGGCCGGTTACCAGGCGTTCAATATCCCCACGGCTTCGAGCCTCGACGAGGCGGTCAATGGTCTTTTCGTCGGCGTGACCGGCAGCTGGAACATCTTCGACGGCCTGGCCACGGTCGGGGCCACGCAAGCCGCCCGGGCGTCGTTGCAGCAGTCCATGATCAACTATGACAATTCGGCCCGCGGGGTGGAACTCGACGTGCAGCGGGCGGTCTCCAATCTTATCGAGGCGCAGGAAGTCATCGACAGCCAGCGGGCCAACGTGGTCCAAGCCACCGAGGCTCTCCGGCTTTCCCGCGAGCGTCTCGATGCCGGTGCCGGCACCCAGCTCGACGTTCTCAACGCGCAAGTTTCTCTTTTGCAGTCCCAGACTACCGAGTTGGAAGGCACCTATCGCTACGTCACGGCTCTGGCCGAATACAACCGTGTGCTCTCTCTCGATACGGTCTATGCCGACACCTACGATGACCCGATGCTTGAGGCCAAGGAACGCCGGCGCAACGATCTGCTCAATGCGACCGACAATCCCAACCCCGGTGTGCTGCAGGGTGTTATGCCCAACAAGCGCGACACGCTGCGCAAAAACAAGGCCAAGCAGGCGCCCGCCCCGCCGTCCGGCGGCAAGCAAAGCGCCGGACGCTGATCGTCGCGGTGCCGGAGTCCAATTTCCAGCCGCTGCCGTGCCAACCGGGTGTGCGGGCCGCTTTCGTCCCGCGCATGGCGGGCGTGGATGTCGATGCGGACCGCGCCACCGTCTTGGCCCGGTTGGCTCCCGCCCATGAGGACTTTCTGCGCCGCCATGGATTCGACCCCGCCATGGTGGCCACGGCCGAGCAGGTCCACGGCGGGAAAGTGGCCGTGGCTTGTGGTCCGGGACTTCATCGTGGTGCGGATGCGCTTGTCGTGGACCGTCCGGGATTGACGCTCGGGATTTACGTGGCGGACTGCACGGCCGTCTATCTCGCCGACCAACACGGCCGGGCTGTCGGCTTGGTTCATTCGGGACGCGCCGGCACGGCCTTGAATATCACCGGTCGGACCATCGATCTGATGCGCACCGGGTTCGGCATCGAACCCGCCGACTTGGTCGTTCACCTCAGCCCTTGCATCCGGCCTCCGCTCTACGAAACCGATTTCGCGGCCGAGATTGTCGCGCAGGCGCGGGACGCCGGGGCCGGGCAGGTGATCGACGACGGCATTTGCACCGGGCGGGAAATCGGGCGTTACTATTCGTACCGCGTCGAGCGCGGTCGTACCGGCCGGATGCTGGCCGTTTTGCAGTTACGGCCATGATCCGCCGTTTTGAAGAAAGTCGTCCCGAGTGGATGGACGTGGCCGAGCAGGCCACGCCGGAGCTTGAGTCCGATTTGGCCAATTTGGAATCTCTCAACCGTCGCTTCGGTGCGCATCGCTTGGTGCTCGATTACCTCGGGCCTGTTCTGGCGCGGCGTCAACCGCTCAGGGTGCTCGACCTCGGCACCGGGGCCGGGGATATTCCGCGCGCCTTGGTCGAATGCGCCCGGAAAGTCGGCTGTCCCATCGTGGTTACGGCGGTGGACCGGCAACAACCGACCTTGCAGATTGCGGAAAAGTTTTCCCCCGGTTTCCCCGAGATCCGTTACACGCGGGCGGATTTCCTCCGTTTTGCCGAGGGAGACCCCTTTGATGTCGTGCTCTGCAACCTGGTATTGCATCACCTTGAGCAAAGCGATGCCATCCGTCTGCTGCGCCGCTGCCGCGAACTGACCAAGGGGGTGGCCTTGGTCACCGATTTGCGTCGTTCGCGTTTGGCCCAGGCCGGGATCTTCGCCGTGACCGCGCTCATTTACCGCGATGCCATGACCAAGCATGACGCACGTCTCTCGGCGGAGCGGGCCTTTTCCTTTCCCGAACTGCACAAGCTGGCCATTGCGGCCGGTTGGTGGGGATTCCGCCACCGCCGCGCCCCGTTTTTCCGCCAGGCCCTCTGGATTGATATCGCGGCGCGCAACCGTGGCCGGTGAAGCAAGGGGGATGCCGGGCTCTTTGACCCGCACGGCAGAGTGCCGCGGCGGCCATGTCTGCCCGATCTTTGTCCCTCGCGGGGAGGAGCCTGGCGAACCACCTTCACATTCTTTCGGGCACCTGCACACCGAGGAGATCGAGCCCTTGTTTGAGCACGCGGGCGGTGGCCTCGCAGAGGACGAGGCGGGAGTGCTGCTTCACCCCCTCGGATTTGAGGACCGGGCAGGCCTCATAGAAAGTATGGAAGGCATTGGCCGTCTCGAAGAGATGGTTGGCCAGAAGATTCGGCCGGAAGTCGTGGAGGACCAGAGGAACAATTTCGCCGAACTGGAGAAGTTTCTTGGCCAGGTCGAGTTCGGCCGGTTCCGTGAGGACAACGTCCTGCACGCTTCCGAGTTCGGCGCCCAGCTTGCGGAAGATCGACCGCACCCGCACATAGGCATTTTGCAAGTAGGGCGCGGTGTTGCCCTGCAAGGAGAGCATCTTGGACCAAGAAAAGATATAGTCGCTCATGCGGTGCTGGGAGAGCTCGCCGTATTTGACCGCACCGAGTCCGACGATGCGCGCAATGTGGTCTTTTTCTTCGGCGGGCAGCTCGGGATTCTTTTCTTCAATCATGGCCCGGGCTTGGCGGACGGCCTCGTCGATCAAGTCGCGCAGCGGGATATTGTCCCCCGAGCGTGTCTTCATGAGTTTGTGGTCCTCGCCGAGGATGCTGCCGAAGGCGATATGATCGAGTTTTGGGCCCACTCCCATCCGCTTGGCGGCGGCAAATACCTGTTGGAAGTGCAACTGCTGCGGCGCACCGGTCACATACCAGATGGCGTGCGGGTTCCATCGCTCGATACGGTATTCGATCGTGGCGAGGTCGGTCGTGGCATAGAGGAAACCTCCGTCGCTCTTGCGAATGAGGCAGGGTTTTTCGGCGAGGTTCGGGATATCCGCAAAGAAAATGCAGACAGCTCCCTCGCTGACTTGCGCTGTCCCGGTGGAAAGAAGTTTGTCGACCAGGGGGGCAAGGGCCGGGTCGTAGAAGCTTTCCCCCAAACGTTCGTCGAAACTGACCCCGAGCTTTTCGTAGATCTCGGCAAACTCGGCCCAGGATAAATCGACGAGTTGCTGCCAGATGGCGCGGTTTTCCGGATCGCCTTGTTGTAGTTTGACCAGTTCTTCCCGCGCTGCTTTGTGCACGGCGGGGTCGGTCTGCTCAAGTGTGTTGACCTCACGGTAGAGACGGGTCATCTCCGCGATCGGATCTTTCTCCAGCGCACGGCGATCGAGAAGATGCTTCCAGCCGTACAGGACTTTGCCGAATTGCGTGCCCCAATCGCCGAGATGGTTGTCGGTCACAACTTGGTGGCCGGCAAAACGTGCGATGCGGGCCAACGCATCGCCGAGGATCGTGCTGCGGATGTGCCCGACGTGCATCGGTTTGGCGATGTTGGGTGAACTGAAGTCGATGATGATACGGAGCGGATGCGCGGTGGCAGGCACGCCACAGCGGGCATCACCCGCCAAGTTTCGGAGTTGCCGGGAGACCCAAGGCGGCTTGAGGCGGAAGTTGAGGAAGCCCGGACCGGCGATTTCCGGCTCTTCGCAAATGTCTCCCGCCTCGAAGGAGTCGGCGATCCTTGCCGCGAGGGCGCGCGGGTTGGTTTTTGCCTCCTTGGCCAAGACCATGGCGGCGTTGGCCTGGTAGTCGCCGAATCGAGTGTCGGCTGCCACGGTAACCTCGCCGCGCTCGGGAGGAAGGCCGCACGCGATCAAGGCCGCGTGCAACCGCTGGGTCAGCACGGCCTGCGGCGTGGCGCTCATTCAGCGGTGACCGCCGCGGCTGGCGAAAACTTGCAGAATGGCCTGCGCGTCGGGCGCGGTCGCCAATTCTTCCCGCACCGTGCGGTCGTTGAGGAATTTGGCGATGGCGGCAAGGGTGCGCAGGTGGACCTGGAATTGGTCGCGGGGAACAACGAACAAAACAATAAAATGGACAAGCTCGTTGTCCAGCGAATCGAATTCGATGCCCGAGGGCGAACGGCCGAAGGCGGCCACCACTTCTGTGACGTGCTCCGACGAGGCATGCGGGATGGCGATACCGAACCCAATGCCGGTGCTCATCGTTTCCTCGCGCTGTTTCAGGGCGTCCAAAACGCTCTCCCGGTATTGCGGTTCAATACGTTGCGTCGAGACGAGCAGGTCCACGATCTCGGTGATCGCCGGCCATCGCTCCATTGTTTTCATTTCGGGAATAATTTCCCCGACTGTGAGCAAACTCGACAGTGTCATGCGCCTTGACCCTTCAAGCTACCAACGGAGTGCCAGATGGCAAGATGAATTGCCCCCGGGCAGCGTGCGCCTGACAGTCCGGACGGAAGTTGTTAGTGCTATAATGATGAAAAAGTTAGCGTCCGCCTATGTTTCCTGAGCTGCGCACCGAAATCCCCGGTCCACGCTCGCGCCAACTGGCCGCGCGTCTGCGCGGGGTCGAGTCGCGCAATGTGACCCTGCTCGGCGAACGGTGGCCTGTTTTCTGGGAGAGGGCCGAAGGGGTCAATGTGTGGGACGCGGACGGCAACCGTTTCCTCGATTTTACTTCCGGCTTCGGAGTGGCGGGATTGGGTCATTCGTCGCCGCCCGTGCGAGAGGCACTGGCGGGCCAGTCGCGAAAACTCCTGCATGCCATGGGCGATGTGCATCCGGCGGAATCGAAAGTCGAGCTGTGCGAAATGCTCAGCGAGCTCACTTTCGAGCGGTGGGGTGCGGGTCGGGGTAAAGTGATCCTTGGCAATTCGGGGTCGGACGCCATCGAGGCCGCGTTGAAGACGGCGGTGCTCCACAGTGGCAAGCCCGGTGTGCTCGTCTTCTCCGGGGCTTATCATGGACTCGGCTACGGAGCGCTCGAGGTATCGGCACTGGAATTTTTCCGCACACCCTTCGCCGCGCAACTCGGTGGATTCGCGGTGAGCGTGCCCTATCCGTATTGCTTCCGGTGTCCGCTCGGGCACGGCAGTCCCTCTGCCCTCGAAGGCGGGGAGTTTCCCCATTGCAGCACCGGCTGTCTCGAGGAGTTGGCAAGACGCATGGTCACGGAACTAAGCAAGGGTGAGATCGGGGCCATCCTGGTCGAGCCGATCCAAGGCCGGGGAGGGGATATTGTACCGCCGCGTGATTTTCTACGGCTCCTCCGGCGCCTTTGTGACGAGGAGAAAATCCTCCTCGTGGCCGATGAGATTTATACCGGACTGAACCGCACCGGACGGCTTTTCGGGTGCGACCATTCCGAGGTTGTGCCCGACCTCATTTGTCTGGGCAAAGCGCTGACTTCCGGATTTCCGCTGTCAGCTTGTGTCGGTCGCGCCACGGTGATGGACGCATGGCCGGAGTCGGCTGGCGAGGCGCTGCACACCAGCACGTTTCTGGGCAACCCGCTGGGCTGTGCCATGGCGGTTGCCGCATTGCGGGAGCATGCGCGGCCGGAGACGGCGGCCAAGGTGCTGGCGGCGGGAACGCATTTGCGGGCGGTGTTGCAGAAAATTCCGGCGCCCACGGTTGGCGATGTACGCGGAGCGGGCTTGCTGGTCGGGATGGAAATCGTCCGGGCCGATGGTTCGCCGGATCAAGCGCTGGCGGCGCACTGCGTGACGGAGGCTTTGCAGGAAGGAATCTTGCTCCTCGCCGGGGGCCGGCACGGGAACGTGCTTTCCTTGGCCCCGCCCTTTGATCTGGCCCCGGAAGAGTCGGATTTTCTGGCCGGGAAGCTGGCCGGGATGCTTTGACCCGAACCTCGAGGCTGGAACCAGACTGTGTCGCCACGCAACTCGGAGCGCGGGGGGATCGCACCACAGATGCGGAAAGACCCCGACGGCGCTAATTACGCCAATCCAACGCGCCTTTTTTGATGGCGTAAATGTAGCCGATGGTCAGCACGGTGACAAAACCAGTCATGCTCCAGAAGATGATACTGCCCTGCTGGGCCAGAAAGTCGCGGTAAACGACGGCCCAAGGATACATGAAGACAATCTCGATATCGAAAAGGATGAAGAGCATGGCCACGAGATAGAACTTCACACTGAAGCGCGGGGCGGCTGCTTCCCTAACGGGCATGCCGCACTCGTAGGCCATGTCTTTGTCCGGCGTGCGTTTGCCGACCCGGCCGAGCAGAAGGCTGGAGGCGAAGATGGAGACCGACAAGCCGATGGCCACGACGACGTGGATGGCCAGCGGCAGGTATTGCTCGGTGAGCATGCGGGGCTGAAGGTCAGCGGACCGGCGCGTCAACCGGCTCGAGGGCGTTGGCCAAAGAAGCGAGTCCCCGATATTTCTTGCCGGTCTTCTTGACCATGCCGCGGGAAACCAGATTTTGCAGCTTCTCGTAAGCACGCAGGCGGAGCATTTCTTCTCCTCCGCTGGCCGCGTTGCGCTTGCGCAGTTTTTCGTGGACCAAGTCGAAGAGTTGCTTGAATTCGAAGGACGTCTTCTTGGAAAGTACACCGACCAATTCCTCGGTGACCAAGTCCGGCAATCGGCGGGAAAAAGCGCTTTTTCTCTGAATCGGCATAATCGAATAAGTTACCGCATGTTCCCCCGCTTGACCAGTAGAAAATGGCCTGAAGGCAGTTTGAGATGAGTATTCTATCTCATATATACGGCATTAATGCTTGGCCAATTCCCGGACTAATTCTCTGACCGCCAAGGCGATGTGTTCCGTGCCGCTGCCGGCCGGCTGGCTAGGTCCCTTGTGACCACCGCCAAGCAGGCGAACGATGGCATGGGGGCGCGTCGGGACATCGTAGACATTCCAAAAGCGGATTCGCCCCATTTTGTGCCAGGCCTTGGCCAGTGAGACGAATTTTTGCTCGATCATTGGTTGGTGTTCCTGGCGGCACATTGCGACGATGAGGTCGGAGTTCGTCAGGTCCTCCACATCGATGGGGATCGGGTCGCGTGGTTCCGCGGCCAGATGGGTCAGTTCCGCTTCTTTCAGGTAGGCGGCGGTATGCCCCGACATGCCTTTCAGTTGGTGCGCCTTGAGCAAACCGCGGGAGCCCGATTCCCAAGCCAAACCGGCGGCGGCCGCTTCATGGTTGAAAAGAATCTCAGCCAACCGGCTGCGGTAATAATTGCCACTGCAAACGAAGAGCACGCGCTTTTTCTGGGTCACGGGGGACTCACTGCTTAATGGTTGCGTTTTTTGCGGTTCCACATTGGCCTCGTTTCGTTGTCGCGGCGCCGAGCCTTGCTTCCGGCGCAGAGCTTGGCGTTGGCGGTTTTCACAGCGGAGTAATTTGCCTGCGCGCCTCGTAAAGCACAATCCCAACCGATGTGGCTAGGTTCAGACTCCGTGCGGCGGGCTCCATGGGAATGGTCAAGAGGTGCTCTTTTTCTGTCTCGAGCAGGCTTTCCGGTAGTCCGCGGGTCTCGCGACCGAAGAGCAAATAGTCGCCATGGGCGAACCGGGCGTCCCAATACGGCCTCGTCGCCTTCGAGGTCAGGTAAAAAAATCGCGCCGGCCCGACCTCGGTCCGCAGGGCATCGAGTGAGGGCCAACGGCGCACGTCGCACTGGTCCCAATAGTCCATCCCCGCCCGCCGCAGGGCCGTGCCGTCCAGGTTGAAGCCGAGCGGCTCGACCAAGTGCAGCCGTGCGCCGGCCGCGAGACAGGTGCGCGCAATGTTGCCCGTATTCTGCGGGATTTCAGGCTCGACCAGAACGACGTTGAGCATGCGCGGTCAGATCCCGCGTTCGTTGATGATCAGCGATTTGATTTCGGTCATGTCCTCCATGGCGTAAGGCACGCCCTCGCGGCCGGACCCGCTGTCCTTGACCCCGCCGTAAGGCATGTTCTCGGTGCGGAAGGTCGGGACCTGGTTGATCAGGACGCCACCGACTTCAAGCACATCGTATGCCTGGTAAACTTTCGCCATATCCCCGGTGAAGACGCCCGCCTGCAGTCCGAACTTCGAATCGTTCACCGCAGCAAGGCCGTCGGCGAAGGTCCGGTAGGATTCCAGCACCACGACCGGAGCAAAGGCTTCTTCGCAGGCGATGGCCGCCTCGCGCGGCACGCTCTGGAGGACAACGGGGTGAAGTATCTGGCCGTCGACTTTGAGCGGGGTGAGCAACTTGGCCCCGCGTGCCCCGGCGTCTTTGACCCAAGCAACAACATTGTCCAGGGCCGCTTTGGTGATCATTGGACCGACCAGTGTCTTGGCGTCGCGCGGGTTCCCGGCCACCGTCTTCTCGCGTACTTGGGCCAGGAACGCTTCTTGGAATTCCCCGTAAATCGATTCATGGACGAAGATTCTTTGCACGCTGATGCATGATTGCCCCGCGTAGGCGAAGGCGCCGACGGCCATTTTTGCGACGTGCCGGCGCCAATCGGAATCGGGTTCGACCACGCAGGCGGCATTGCCGCCGAGTTCGAGGGTGATCTTTTGCTTCACCGCTTCGGACTTGAGTTTCCAGCCGACGTCGACGCCGCCGGTGAAGGAAAGCATCTTCACCCGGGGATCACGCAGCAGGGGGCCGACGTGTTGGTGGCCGAAGGGCAGGAATGAGACCTGGCCAGCCGGTGCCCCGCATTCCGCGAGGACCTCACCGAGGAGCAAAGCGCACAGCGGCGTCTTCATGGCCGGCTTGAGAATCATGGTGTTTCCCGTGGCGAGGCACGGGGCGACCTTGTGGGCCACCAAGTTGAGTGGGAAATTGAATGGCGTGATGCCGAGAATAACACCGAGAGGGAAGCGTCGGGCCAGGCCGGAATGTCCGGCCCCGGCAGGCGTCGCTCCCATTTCGATCGGATGGCCGTTTGGTTCCAGCGCTCCCGCCGCCGCCAACTCGAAAGTCGACTGCGCCCGCTGCACTTCGATCCTGGCCAAGGTCACGGGTTTGCCGGCTTCGGCGATGAGCAACTCGACGAATTCTTCGGCCCGCCGGCCGATGGTGTCCGCGATCCGGCGGAGCAACCGCGAACGGTCGACCGGCGCGGCATGACGGGCTGCTTCAAAGGTGCGGGCGGCCAAGTCCAGTGCTGCGCCGATTTCTTTTGCCCCGGCCAGGCAGACTTCGGCGACCAATGCGCCGTCATACGGATTGTGCACCAAGGCCGTTTCCATCGTACAGACGGAGCGGTCGCCGAGAAGAAAAGGGCGGGGTTTCATATCCGCTCGGTCTCGCGTTTTTCGACAAAAATGGGGAGGCCTTCGTGGCTGAAGTGGGTCATCAACTCATCCGGTTGCAGCGCTTCCGGCATCATCACCCCGCGTTCCTTGATCTTACCCTCGATGAGCAGGCGCGCGGTCAGCGCGGGCGGTATGCCAGTCTGCACGAGGGTGAGCGAGTAGCCGTATTTCTCGTAGCAGTCGCGGTGGTTGTCCATCGTGTAGATGAAATACTCGACGCGCCGCCGACCGAGCGTCCCCCGCACTTCGGTGCCGACGCACGAATAGCCGTCGACGGTCGGACCCAACTGCGCCGGTTTGGGCAAGGCATGGGTGGCCACCCGCACGGGCGAGACCTCGACACCGTCGACTTTCACTTTTTTCCAGGTATCAAGATCGAGCAGGGCGAGGGACTTGGAAAGGTGCACGACCTTGTCGCTCACGCTGTATTTGAAGACCGAGTAGCGCACGCCTTTCTGCACAAACGGCGGATAGATCCCCAAGCTCACCCCTTCCTCGTGCGCCACCGCGTAAGTCGGCTGCAGACCGATCGGCTCGGGGAACCGGATCCACTCGAATTCCGATTCGAGCGGTTTCCCCGCCGTCACCTTGCCGTTTTTGACAAAGTAAGGCACCGCGCCGAGTTCCTCGAAAAAGGTTTCTGGGGAAAAAAGGACGGCGAAACGGTAACCTTTGACTTCCGCGTTGTCCGCGTCGAGCACGCGGATACTGGTTGCCGTATCGAGGCGGTCCATCGCCCAGCGCGCGAAAACGTTGACCGCACCCGGATCCATCCCCATGCAGAGGATGCCCGCGAGTTTCTTTTCCTCGAAGATTTCATTGAAGGCCTCGATTTCGGTGTCGAAAGAATTCTTCGACGTGCGGCGCGCTCCGGGAGGGGCGTAGATGTCGGCCGCCATGTCGAGGTAATGCGAGCCGGCCTCGGCGCAGGCGGTGAGCACCGAGTGGTTGGTCGCGCAGACCGCCGCATTGCAGGTCACCTTGACCTTGTGCTCTTTGATCAGCGCCGTCGTGCCTTTGACATCCATGGCGTCGGCCTTGACCACGACAAAGCGGTTGTTCGGAGTGCGTTTGGAAAGTTGCTCGGCGAAGACGGTGTCGCGGTCGGCGCAAATGATCCGGTCGACGCAGTCGTATTCGTGCAGTTTCTGGGCGATGACGGATCCCACCCCACCCATGCCGATCACCATTGCGTTGGCCATAATATGTGTCGCCGCAACGCCCGGTTTTCAGCGCCGCCGGCTCACTGCAAGGTAGTCGCACTGCCTCGCGCGGCAAGGTGAATCGCCCCGCAAGGCCCTTATTTGCTTGGTTCGCGGGTGTTTAAGGCGCCCAAAACCGCAATACCTCCGAGCGTCCAAAGCGGATCCAGAACCACTTTCCGCCTGATCATTTTGGCCACCACGCGGGCATCGCCTCCGGTGAAAACAACGCGCCTTCTCTCTGCCCCAAGTTGTTCCAGCAAGTGCGCCACGAGGCCGGCATAGCCTCCGCAGATGCCGGCGCGCAGTGCGTCCTGCGTGTTTTTGCCAATCAGCGTGCGTGGCGACTTGGTGTCGATCGCTGGCAATTGCACGACCCTTTTTGAGAGTGCATTTGCCAAGGTGCGCAAACCTGGAGCGATCGCGCCGCCGATGAACCATCCGCGTCCGTCGAGTACGTCGAAGGTCGCCGCCGTGCCGAAATCGGCCACAATGACGTTGTTGCCAAACTGCCGCACGGCCTCCGCGATATTGGCCAGGCGATCGGCCCCGACCGTGCGCCGATCAACATCCGTCCGGAAGTTGAGGACCGAGGAAGTTTGGATCAGTGAAACGGACGGGCAGCTTGTGCCGAGGATGGTGGTGATGCGGGGCACGACGCTCGAGGCCGCTGCGCTGCGGGCGCGAGTTTGGCCACAAATCGCGCGGACCCGGGTCGCGGTAAGTTTTTCGGTCGCCACCGTGCCGGCACTTTGCAGCTTCGCTCCGGGCCGTGTCACCACAGCGAATTTCACCGTGGAATTGCCGGCATCGATCACCAACCTCGGGTAGTTTTGCTGGGCAGCCACGCCTTCCTTTTAGCGCGCCGATCGGCGGGGTGACACCGCTTTCTTGACCAAAGCGTTGAGAGGGGTGCGAGCCCCCCATTCAGCCCCCGCGGGGTGCCGCGCAGAGTTCAGTTGCTTCCCGGCGGCTGCAACTGCCGGAGAAGTTGCAGCGCCTCGTCGCGTCCGGCCGGATTGCCGATTTCCTCTTCCATCACCGCGAGATTCCGCGCGGACCCCGGTGTGGGCCGAAGCATGACCGACCGCCGCATGAGGGCGACCGCTTCGGGCCGCCGTCCGAGTTTCCACTCCATGACGGCAAGATCGTTATAAGCCTCGGCACTGTCGGGCCGCTGGGCAATGACTTCCTGCATGCGTTCCGCGGCCTCCGCGGTGCGTCCGCGGTCGTCGAGGGCCGATGCGTAATTGTGCATCGCTTTCCAGCTTTGTGGGTTCACCTTGAGCGTGGCGGCAAAGAGTTTCACATCCTCCGACCAAAGCGGCAGACGCTGCACTGTGCAGAAGAGGAGTGCGATAACCGTGAGCACGACCAGCACGGTAGCCGGGAGGGCCGGAGAGCGGACCACGATGAGGGACAAAGCCAAGGCCGGTCCGATGAGAGCGAGGTAGGCGTAGCGGTCGGCCACCGTGCTTACCATTTGGAAATTGAACGGTATCAAGCCCAGGGTCGGGAGGAGTGCGGCGGCGAAAACAAGGAGGGGCACAAGGTAGATGCGCAACTGCTTCACGGTGCTGAGCAGCACGGCGAGAGCCACCGGACCCAGCCATGCCCACCACAGCCAACCCGCCGCGAGCACATAGCCGGGGGAGCGTCCGTAGTCGGCAGCCAGGCCGGATGGCCACAAAGTTTTTACGAGGTAAAAAGCCAAGGCGTCCCCGGCGACCAGCGGACGCGTCCAGACCGGGACGAGACCGACGGCGAGTTCTGCCGCCCATTGCGCGCTGCTGGTCAGGACAACCCACAGCATGCCGATGACCAGCCATGGTCCGAGCGAAAAAGCGATGTGCCGTCCCGACCAGCGGAACGGCATGACGGCCAGCACGCCGGCGACGAGCGGGAGAGCAACGCCGGCGGGCTTGGCCGCCAAGGAAGCGAGAAAGAGCAGGGTGGCCGCGGTCCAGCGTGCCGGGTTCGGACGTTCTCGGCCGAAGAGCACAACGAGAGCAGCCAGTCCGAGGCACCCGCCGAGCACATCGCGCAGCCCGGAGATCCAGGCCACGGGTTCGACTTGGAGGGGATGCAGGGCGAAAAACAAGGCGCCAAGAGCGGAGGCCAAATCC
Organism: Verrucomicrobiota bacterium; assembly: GCA_027624625.1. Taxonomy (GTDB): domain Bacteria; phylum Verrucomicrobiota; class Verrucomicrobiia; order Chthoniobacterales; family JACTMZ01; genus JACTMZ01. Next base: position 13,454 of record JAQBWH010000031.1, read on the forward strand.
AGCCGTTGCGTCGGAGCGCCAAGGCAGAATTTCCCCGTTATCCGCCGCAGGAAGAGGAAGGCGAGCACGGCCGAAATCGTGTGCCCGAGCACGTTGGCCCCATGGAACCAAGCAGCATTGAGCGCGCCAGAAGAGACCGGTAAACCGTCCGCCCAGCGCGACAAAGCGGCCAGGCCAGCCCAAGTGGAATAAGTGAGGGGAATGTAAAGCTGCTGCCATGGTCCCGACCAAAAGGCCCCGATGCTGCGCCAAGAAAGCTCGGTAATGTGCGGATTGGCGTGCACGTGAATGTCATCGTCCCAAAAGGGGAAGAACGGGAACCGGACGGACGGCAGGAAGACAACTACCGTGACCACGGCGACCAAAAGGCCCCAGGTCCACCATGGTCTGATTTTTCCCACCTCACTCATCCGGTCCTTTCTGGCAGCAAAAGGAGGTAAAATCCATCCCTACAAAGACTTTGCCACTGCGGCCAAAGCGAGTAGCCCGTGCGCCATCCCGACCCGTGCGGGACGAGGGATCGTTGCACCGATCCGCTTTTCCGAGGATGGATGGAGGCGAAAATTTCGCTCGTTTTGCCGGGATGGCTGCGCGATACAGCCCATGGGCATGAAAACCTCCCGATTCCTTCCGTTCGCCGCTTTGTTGCTCGCCTCCGGCTTGCTCACCGGTTGCGGCTACAATCGTCTCGTCAGCCTCGAGCAGCAGACCGAAAGCAGTTGGGCGGACGTGGAAAATGTTTACCAGCGCCGAGCGGATCTCGTGCCGAATCTGGTCAAAACGGTCGAAGGGGCGGCCAGCTTCGAAAAGGAAACGCTAACCCAAGTCATCCAAGCACGTCAGCAAGTGAACAACATCAAGTTGGATCCGAATTCCCCGCCGGCCACGCCGGAAGCCATGGCCTCATACCAGCAGACCCAGGACCAACTCTCGTCGGCTCTCTCGCGCTTGCTCGTCACGGTGGAACGTTATCCGGACATCAAAGCCAACGCGAATTTCCGCGATTTGCAGGTGCAACTTGAGGGGACGGAAAACCGCATCACGGTGGAACGGCGCAAGTTCAACCAATCCGTGCAGCAATACAACACGGCAACCAAGCAGTTCCCCACAGTAATCTATTCGGGATTTCTCGGGTTCAAGGAACGTCCGTATTTCGCGGCGCGGGCCGGAGCGGATCAGACGCCGGAGGTGAACTTCAATTTCGGCGGTTCGGTCCCACCGGGGTCTTGAGGGATCCAAGCGGGGACGAAGGTGGATCGTGTCCCGGCTATTCCCACTCGATGCCGGCGGGGGGCTTGGTTGAGACGTCGTAAAGGACGCGATTGATGCCGGGGACGCGGTTGAGGATGTCCTTGGAGACCCGGGCCAGCACCTCCGCGGGCAGTGGGACCCAGTCGGCGGTCATGGCGTCAACGCTGGTCACGGCACGCAGACTGACCGCTTCCTCGTAAGTACGTTCGTCGCCTTTGACCCCGACGGTGCGGACCGGCAGGAGTGCGGTGCCGGCCTGCCAAACTTTGTCATACCACCCGCTGCGCTTCAATTCTCCGATGAAAATGGCATCGGCGGCGCGGCAGACTTCGAGTCGCGCGGGGGTGATTTCGCCGATCACGCGGACGGCCAACCCGGGGCCGGGGAAGGGGTGCCGGTGGAGCATGTCGTGGGGAATGTTCAGGGCGGCGCCGAGTTCGCGGACTTCATCCTTGAAGAGTTCGGCCAGGGGTTCGAGGAGACGCCCTTCGGCCTGCAGTTCGAGGATGCGGTCGACGCGGTTGTGATGCGTCTTGATCCGCGAGGCTTTGGATCCGCTGGTCGCACTCTCGATCACGTCGGGATAAAGCGTGCCCTGGGCGAGGAGCTCGATCTGCCCGGCATGGCGGAAGAAGACGTCGATAAATTCGTCGCCGATCCGCCGGCGTTTTTCTTCCGGGTCAGTAATGCCGGCCAAGCGGCCGAGGAAGTGGTCGGTCGCATTGACACGGTCGATGCCGAGGCCGAGGCGCCCGAATTGCGCGACAACCTCGTCGCCCTCGTCGCGGCGAAGGAGCCCGTTGTCGACAAAGATGGGATGGATGTCGGCGCCGGTTTCCTTGAGCAGCATGGCGAGCACGGTGGAATCGACGCCGCCGGAAACCGCGCAAACCACTTTGCGCCCGGCGATCTGCCCGCGGGTCTCGGCAATAAGCTGCTCCTTGAAGCGGTCCATGGTAAAAGCGGGCGCTTCACCGCAGAGTTCAAGGAAGTTGCGGAGGATTTCCGTGCCGTATTCGGTGTGACTGACTTCGGGGTGGAATTGGATACCGAAGAAGCGCTCGTTCCAGCGCACGGCCACCGGGGTCCCGCGAGGGTTGACCGCAAGCACTTGGCAGGCGGCCGGCAACTCGGCGACACTATCCGAGTGGCTCATCCAGATGGTGCTCTGCGCGGGGAGATTCTTGAGCAGGGCATCCGGGCGTTGCACGTCCATGGTGACCGGCCCGTATTCCCGGTCGCCGCAGTGGGCCACGGTACCGCCGAATTTGCGATTGAGCAGTTGCATGCCATAGCAGACGCCGAGCACGGGGCAGCCGATTGACTGCAAGCGGTCGAAGTCAACGTCGGGGGCCCCGGGATCGTTGACCCGGGCCGGGCCGCCGGAAAGGACAACGGCCGCTGGGCGGTCGAGGTCATCCCAATGTCCCGGCAGGTAAAGCTTGGCGAAGTAACCGAGCCCGCGCAGGCGGCGGACGATGAGTTGGGAGTATTGCGAGCCGTAGTCGATGACGGCGATTTGCGTGCGCATGGAGATCAGGACGAGTGGTAGTTGACCGGCTCTTCGGTGATGGTGACATCGTGCGGATGACTCTCGCGCAAACCGGCGGCGGTGACCTGCATGAAGGTGGCTTTGGCCCGCAATTCTTCGAGGTTCGAGGCGCCCACGTAGCCCATGCCGGCGCGGAGTCCGCCCATGAGATGGAAGACGAGTTCGCCGAGCGTTCCGCGGTAGGGAATGCGGGCCTCGACGCCTTCGGGCACGAATTTGGCGGCGCCTTCTTGTCCGTAGCGGTCGCGGGATCCTTTGGCCAAAGCTCCGGCCGATCCCATGCCCCGGTACTCTTTGAAGGTGCGGCCCTGCCAGCGGGCGAGTTTGCCGGGACTTTCCTCGGTGCCGGCGAGGAGGGAGCCGAGCATGACCGCATCCGCTCCGGCCGCGAGGGCTTTGACGATATCGCCCGAGTAACGTATGCCACCATCGGCGATGAGCGGGATGCCGCGTTCGCGGCAGACGCGGGACACCGTGCGGATGGCGGAGAATTGCGGTGTGCCAACGCCCGCGATGACCCGCGTGGTGCAGATCGAGCCGGGGCCGACGCCGACCTTGATCGCGGCGGCACCGGCGGCAATGAGATCCGCCGCTCCCTCCGCGGTGACCACATTGCCGGCGATGACAGGAACCCCGGGCCAGCGACCGGCGCACTTCTCGAGTTGTCCGAGCATGGATTCGGTGTGGCCGGTCGCGGCGTCGATCGCGATGACATCACAACCGGCTTCGACCAGAGCGTCACCGGCCTCGAGCGCGCGCGGTCCCACGCCAATGGCGGCGCCGACGCGGAGGCGTCCTTCGGCATCCTTGCTCGCTTGTCCATGCTGCATGGTTTTGACGATATCCGAGGCGGTCATCAGGCCGACGAGGCGACCGTCCGTGTCGAGGAGCGGCAGTTTTTCGATGCGGTTGCGATGGAGGATGGCTTTGGCTTCCGCTTGGGTGCAACCGGGGGACGCGGTGACCAGCCGTTCGCGCGGGGTCATGACATCGCGCACCAGAATATTTTCGTTTTCCTCGACCCAGATATCGCGGCGGGTCACCACGCCGAGCACGAGATTTTGCCCATCGACCACGGGAAAACCTTCGATGCCGGTCTCGCGCATGCGTCGGCGGAGTTGGCCGAGGGTGGTCTCGGGAAGAACGGTTTCGGGATGGGTGATGACGATGTTCTCAGCGCGTTTGACCCGGCGGACCATGGCGACTTGTTTTTCCAGCGGGCAATTGCGGTGGATGATGCCGATGCCGCCTTCGCGGGCGAGGGCCATGGCCAGGCGCTCTTCGGAGACGGTGTCCATCGCGGCGGAGACCACGGGGATGGCCAGGCGGATGTCACGGGTCAGTTGGGTGGTCAGTCCGGCCTGCGCGGGAAGCACGCCGCTGCGCCCCGGCACGATAGTGACGTCGTCGAAACTCAGGCCGATGGGAAGTTGGTCATTCATGGATCATGGTCCGGAAAGCGTCCGGCAGCGCGGTTGATGGTGCGACGAAATTCATCGGCTGCCCGCGCGATGTGCGCGGGGCCGTCCGCCGGGTAGAGAATGGAGCGCGAGGCGTTGACCAACCATGGCGCCTGTCGCGTACCGAGTCCGGCCAAGGCAGCCGCATCACCGCCTTGCGCCCCGAGTCCGGGCACAAGCAGTGGAATATCGGGTAATGCGGCGAAGTCGGCCGCATTCTGGTGGGTGAGTCCCATCACGGCACCGAGGGTGGCCGGGCCGAGCGAGGTTTCTCCGCATAGGTCGACGAAGACGCGCCAGAGAGGACGGTCGCCGAGGTCCCGGGCGAGGAAGTCGGATGATCCCGGGTTGGAGGTGAGCCCGAGCAGATAGGCTCCCTTGGTTTCGTCGGCGAGGAACGGGCGCAGCGAGTCGCGTCCGAGCAGGGCATTGAGGGTGACCGCGTCGGCCCGCATGACTTCAAAGTAGGCACGGGCATACATGGCCTGCGTGTCGGGAATATCGGAGCGCTTGGCGTCGAGAATGACCGGAATCCCCGGGGGAACCATGGCGCGCAGACCTTCGACCAAGCGGTAGCCGTCCGAGCCCATGGCTTCGAAGAAAGCGATGTTGGGTTTGTAGGCGGCGGCATACGGGGCGGTTTCGCCGATGACGCGGCGAAGGAAGTCGGCGACGGATCCGTTGATTTTTCCCGGCAGCGGATCCAACCCGACGCAAAGATGCGAGCGGCGCGTGACGATGGATTGCCCCAGCAATTCGTCATAAGTCATGGCTGTTTCCTCCCGAGCAAAAGTTCGGTTCCGAGCACCACTTGGACCACGGCTCCCTGGAGGGTTTGGCCGAGGAAGGGCGTGTTGCGGCTTTTGGACTCCATGGTCTCGGCGGAAAAGTGGGTCGACGCTTCCGGGTCAAAGAGGATGAAATCGGCCTGCCGTCCTGCGTGGAAGTCCGGGACCTCGAGTCCGAGAATGCGGCGGGGCTCCCGGGAAAAGGTGCGCACCAGAATGTCCCAGGGCAGCTTGCCGGTCTGGACCAACCGGCTGAAGAGTGAGGGCAGGGCGGTTTCCAACCCGATGATGCCGAACGGGGCGGAGGCGAAATCGAGATTTTTCTCGAACTCGGTGTGCGGCGCGTGATCTGTGGCGATCACGTCGATCGATCCGTCGAGCAACCCTTCGAGCAGTGCCACGTTGTCTTCCGTGGTGCGCAGCGGCGGGTTCATTTTGAAATTGGTGTCATAATCCTCGATGTCATCCTCGTTGAGCAAAAGGTGGTGCGGGCTGACTTCGCAGGTCACGCCAACGCCGTCCGCTTTGGCCCGGCGGATGATGTCGAGTCCGCGTGCGGTGGAGACATGCTGGATGTGGATGCGTCCGCCCGCGAGGCGGGCCAGTTGCAGGTCGCGGGCGATACTGATTTCCTCGCTGCACGCGGGGATGCCGGGCAGACCGAGCCGGTAGGAGCGGGCACCCTCGTTCATCGCGCCGCCGCGGCTCAGCTCGGGAACTTCGCAATGGCAGGCCACGAGAAGGTCGAAGTGCCGGGCGTATTCCAAGGCGCGGCGGAAAAGGTAGGCGTCGGCCACCGGGTCGCCGTCATCGGTGATCATGACCGCCCCCTGTTGTTGCATGTCGGCGATGTCGGCCAGTTGCTGGCCGGCACGGCCCTTGGTGATACAGCCGGAAGTCCAGACCGGCACGGGCGACTGCTCGCGGGCCAGGGTGCGGACGTAGCGGACGAGCCCGCCGCTATCGATCGGCGGGTCGGTATTGGGCATGGCGACGATGCCGGTAAAGCCGCCCCGAGCGGCGGCCCTTCCCCCGCTCCCAATCGTTTCCTCGTCCTCGCGCCCGGGTTCGCGCAAATGCACGTGCATGTCGAAGAGTCCGGGCAGGAGGATTTTTCCGGTGCAGTCGACGGCTTCGGCCCCGGCGGCGGGCTTGATTTCCGGTGTGGCGCGCTCGATTTTGCCGTCCGCGCCCACTAAGATGTCGAGTCGCCGTGGCGCGGCGTGGTCGGCATCGACGGCGAGCCCGCCGTGGAACAAGCGGGGTGCGCTCACGAGGCAGCCTCCTCTTTTTCGTCGGGCAACGGGGTCACGGCGGGTTGTAGCCAGTAAAGCACGGCCATGCGCGCGGCGATGCCGTTTTCCACCTGACGGTTGATCAGACAATGCTCGTAGGTGAGAACTTCGTCGACCAGTTCGACGCCGCGGTTGACCGGACCGGGGTGCATGATGCGGATGCCGCGGCGGCGGCATTCGAGGAAGCGTTCGCGGGTCAGACCGAAAATATGGTGGTATTCGCGCAGGCTGGGGAAGAAGTGGGCGGCTTGCCGCTCGCGTTGCAGGCGGAGCAAATAAACAAAGTCAGGCGACCATTCGAGGGCCTCCTTGAATGTGTGGAAAGCCTGCATGTAATCGGGTCGACCGGAGGGGATGAGGGTCGTGGGGGCGAAGATCCCGACTTCCATGTCCAATTTGCGCGCCACCGTGCTGACCGAACGGAAGACGCGCGAGTGCAACAGGTCGCCGACGAGAAGAATGCGGCGGCCGGTGAGTTCGCCCAGAGCCTCGCGCATGGTGAAGGCGTCGAGCAGGGCTTGGGTGGGATGCGCGTGGTTGCCGTCGCCGGCGTTGATCACGGCGGCCGGGGTATGCCGCGCGATGAAGGCGGGCACACCGGCCGCGGCGTGGCGCACGACCATGTAATCAACCTTCATCGACTGCATGGTATCGACCGTGTCGAGGACGGACTCGCCTTTGGTCACGCTCGACTGGGTGATGGCCAGATTGGTCACGTCGGCCGAAAGGCGTTTGGCCGCGATTTCGAAGGAGGCGCGGGTCCGGGTGGAAGGTTCGAAAAAAAGGTTGAGCACCGTCTTGCCGCGCAGGGCGGGAACTTTTTTAACCGACCGATCGAAGAGGTCTTTGAACGGACGTGCGGTGTCGAGAAGGAAGACGATCTCCTCGCGGGTGAGGCTCTCGATATCGAGCAAGTCCTTGCGCCGGGGGGGTGCGGCCAATGTGCTCATGGTTGCGGTGCGGAGCGGGTGAGGAAAACCCCCTCGCGTCCGTCGGTCTCGGTGAAGCAAACGCGCACATGGTCGTGACGCGCGGTGGAAAACGATTGCCCGAGGTAATCGGGCGCGATGGGCAACTCGCGGTGTCCGCGGTCAACGAGCACGGCAAGCTCGATGCGGGCGGGGCGGCCGTAGTCGACGAGTTCGGCGAGCGCGGCGCGGATGGTGCGCCCGGTGAAAAGGACATCGTCAAAGAGGATGATGTGCGCGCCTTCGACCGGGAAAGGAAGGTCGGACCCGCGGATGGAAGGGATGGTGCCGAGGTTGTCGAGGTCGTCGCGGTAGAGGGCGATATCGAGGGTGCCGAACGCGGTCTCGCGCCCGCGGGCGCGGAGGATGTCATAGACCCGTCGGCAGAGGACAGCGCCCCGGGTGTGGATCCCGACCAGAGCCAGGGGGTGTTCGGGATAGGCTTCGACGATTTGTGCCGCGATACGTTCGATTTTGTGGCGGATATCGGGTGCCGCGAGCAGGGATGTTTCGGCGGCTTGGCTCATGAGAGGAATGCTTCGCGGCGTCGGTCGTCGGGGAAGCGGTGCATAGTCGGATGGCGGTAGGTTTGGTTCCCGGTCGGCCATGCGGGTCTCTCGGAGGCGCCGGCGCGGACGGCCGACGGGTGGACCAAGCCGCCCTCGAGGGCTGGCGGCGCGACCTCCGTTTCCACCCATAGAGAGAAGATTGAGGTCTTCCCGTAGAGACTCCCGGACCAATCACCGGAATTATATGAGCGTGATATCAGCCATAAATCATCGTCGTGCGGGAGAAGAAAAAAAAGAAAAAACCGCCCGGTGCGCGCGTGCTTGCATCGGGCGGGCGGATATTCGATTGCTGGCAGATGGTGCTTTACCGGTTGATGCGTCCGTTTTTCTTTTTGCTGCCGCCCGAGGTGGCCCACGGACTGGCTTTGGCCGGCTTGGAAGCGGTATGGCGGACGGGGCTTTTGCGTGCGCCGCGGGGTGCCAAGCCGGTCGAGGTGATGGGTTTGTCTTTTCCCAACCGCGTGGGCCTGGCGGCAGGGATGGACAAAGATGCGCGGCACGTCAGGGCCTGGGGGGCCTTGGGTTTTGGCTTTGTCGAAGTCGGCACGGTGACCCCCCGCCCGCAACCGGGCAATCCCCGCCCGCGGCTTTTCCGTTTGCCGGAGTCCGAAGCCTTGATTAATCGCCTGGGGTTCAACAACGAAGGCGCGGCGGCGGCGGCAGCCCGCTTGGCCCGGCACCGCTCGGGCGGCGTGGTCGGGGTCAATATCGGCAAGAATGCGACCACGCCGCCGGAGGACGCGGTGGAGGATTTTCGTCAGGCCATGCGCATGGTCTATGGGGTGGCGGATTATATCGCGGTCAATGTTTCGTCGCCCAACACGGCCGGCTTGCGCGATTTGCAGGCCGCGGCGGCCCTCGATGGATTGCTCGCCGCTTTGGTCGCGGAGCGGGAACGGCTTGCCACGGAGCACGGCAGGGTGGTGCCTTTGGCGGTGAAGTTGGCCCCCGATTTGGGGGCGGAGGACTTTGCCGCGGCGGCGGCGACCGTGGCGCGCCATCCGGTGGCGGCGGTCATCGCGACGAATACGACGGTTGAGCGTTCGGCGGTGGCCGGTTTGCCCCACGGGCAAGAAAGGGGCGGGCTGAGTGGTGCGCCGCTGCGCGAGCAATCCACGCGGAGGGTCGAGGCATTGCGGCAGTTGCTCCCGGCTCACGTCGCGATCATCGGGGTGGGAGGAATTTTCAGTGCGGCGGACGCCCGGGAAAAGATCCGGGCCGGGGCCGACTTGGTGCAAATTTACACCGGGTTGGTTTACCGCGGACCGGGTTTGGTTCGCAAACTCGTGGCCGGGTTGGCAGATTGACCGGACCAATCATGGGTAGGACTTTTGACCGGACATCGCGTTGGCTTGCCGGCTTCCTGCTTGCCGCGGTCGTGACGTCCGCCCCGGCCGCCCCGCCGCTGCCCTCCGCGCCGGCCGATTACGTGCTCGACGATGCGGGTGTGCTCAGTAGCGCGCAGAGTTCGGTGCTGGCCTATGATTTGAAGCTGTTCGAGCGGGAGACGTCGGACCAGCTCCTGGTTGCCGTGTTCCCCAAGGTTCCGGACGGATATGTGATGGAAGATTTCACCCAACGGGTGGCCGAGGCATGGGGTGCGGGACGCAAGGACCGGGACAACGGGATGGTGCTTTTTGTTTTTTCCGAGTCGCGGCAATTGCGGGTCGAGGTTGGCTACGGTTTGGAGGGTGCGGTGCCCGACGCGCTGGCCAACCGCATCATCAACGAAGAAATCGTACCGTCCTTCCGCGCCGGCGATTTGGGTGGAGGGATTGTCAAGGGCGCCGATGCGCTCATGGCGGCCGCTCGTGGCGAGTATGAGGGCACAGGCAGGCTGGTGAGTGAGGAATCGCCTCCACACGAGATGGTGGCTGGATTCGTGTTCTGGATGATTTTGATCATTGTTCTGATGGTGGTGATCCAGCGTAGCCACGGGCGCGGGGGCACGGTTTACACCCCGCGCGGACGCCGCGACGTGTTTTTCCCGGGCGGGGGTTTTGGGGGCGGAGGCTTT
>JAQBWH010000032.1 GCA_027624625.1 Verrucomicrobiota bacterium
CGGCCCCAACCAGGCGCCGCTCTACAACACCTTTGTCCAGACGTTTTACTATGACGCCAAGACGCCCGATGGCGAACTGGCTTTCCCCGCCACCAACGGCGAAACGGTTGGTGGATCCGGCTACGAAATGGTGGTCCGCACCGACATGACCGTCGAGGAAGTCTGGTATTCCATCGCCGATTCCGAGACCGACAACGACGATGCAGTCACGCGCCGGCAGAACGGAAACGGAGCCGGCTTCGAGCCCTTTGTCGACGCCAACAACAACGGCGTTTGGAACGAGGGTGAAACTTTCACCGATCTCAACGGCAACGGAAGCTATGACACGACCCTGAATCCCACCTGGGCCCGGGCCATCGAGGTGACACCCAGCCTGTCGATCGACAGTCCCCACCAGAAAGAGTGGCGGTTCACCTACAACAACATCCCGGTTTCCGGCGCAGCAACGATCAAAGTCCGCCTCCTCGAGGCCTCCTCGTCCCGCGATCTCAGCCTCGGGGCGGCCGCGGCCCACGTGCGCGAGTTCACCCGCAGCGTCCAGACCCTGGGCAACGCGGAGCGCCTCCTTGTCGCCTTCCCGGCCAATGACGGCGACGAGGTCGACGACAACTACATCATGCGCGTCTGGTTCCCCAAGACATGGAGCAATGTCTCCATCACGCCCGCGCAGATGATGGCGCGGTTCACGTTCCTGGCCGAGGGCAATGCGCAGGACCGCGACAGTTGGTCTATCGACTACGGCAGCTTCGGTCCCGGCAGCGCCTTTCACCAGCTCTCTATCCCTTTGCCAAATCTTTATAACTCCGCCCTGCCCCAGCAGGAGTTCCGCGTCGTCTATCGTGATCCGGACGACACCAGCCGCACCTTCACGGCCATCCGGCGCGTCACCGTCAAGGCGAGCGACAAACCCTTCCTCCGTATCACCCGCCCGACCGTGGTCGGCCCCGACGGCCGTCCGACGGAACTCATTCTTCCCGACGGTCCGGGTCCCGATGCCATGGCCTACGTGGTCCAAGTGGAGACCGACTCCGGCGTGACCGACGCACCGGCGCTGACCGGCATCGCCGTCAGCGGAGACCCCGTGACCGAAACAAACGGCAACATTAAGCTTTGGAGCTACACGTGGAACATCACCGCACCCGGCAGCTACGTCATCGAGGCCGAGGCACCGCTTGACGGCGTTGTCACCAGAACCTCGCGCAATGCCTTCGTCGTCCTGCGCCAAATCGTCGAGCCTTCCGGCTTCGATGATCGTGACGACGACAACGATGGATTGGTCAACATCGACGAGAGCAACCGCAAGGCGCTCCCGCCCGGAAACGCCGAGACGTGGAGCAACGGCGACGTCCACACCTACTTCGCCACCGGCCGCTCGCTTCCGACCAGCCCCGACAGCGACAGCGACGGCTTGCCTGACGCTCTCGAGGTCGGCTGGCGCACGGCGTCCTCGCCGCCGACCGATTTGACGGCCGACAGCAACGGCGATGGGTCCCCGAACTTCATCGGCGACCTGGATCCGCCTCTCTACGCGGTCGTGCCAAACTATCCGGCCGTCCCCGGGGTCGGATCGCAAAGCCGGGGCGATGACCGCACGCGCCAAGCCGCCGGCACCATAACCGATCCGACCAACCCCGACAGCGATGGCGACGGCCTGCCCGACGGCGTGGAAGACGCCAACCGCAACGGCTGGGTTGATGGCGACGGCAAATCTCTGCCGCTTGACGCCACCAGGGAACAATACGCCACGCACCGTCCGAATCTCGGTGACTGGCCGAACAATACCATCGAGTCCTTTGAAACATGGCAGGAGACCAGCCCGACCAAGGGTGACTCGGACGGCGATGGCCTGCTCGACGGTTTTGGTGAAGACCAAAATCTCAATGGCCGCACCGATGTTTTCCTCAAGACCGAGGATGGCACGTCCATCGAGTTGCGGCTCAGCGAGAACGCGTCATTCCGCGTCGGCGGCCCGACTTCACGGGCCATCAACTATCCGGCCCTCTTCGCCGCTTACGCGCCCGCTGGCAACGGCACCGCGCAGGTCAACGGCTGGCCCAAGATTCTCATCACTGAAACCGACCCGCTCAACGCCGACACCGACGGCGACGGCTTGCCTGACGGATGGGAAGTCCGCAACGGCCTCGATCCGCTCGACGACGGGATCTACAGCTTCCGCACCGGCGAACCGGGCAAGGTAAACAACGGCCCCGACGGCGATCCCGACAACGACGGCACGGACAACGCCACCGAGTTGGCCAACGGCACCAACCCGAACCGGCCCGATGATGAAGGTGGCGGCGGCGAGGGCGAGGGGACCATGACCATCGGTAAATTCACCGATTGGACGCACGAGGATCTGCTCGTCCTCGACGAATACAATGAAGGCGGTAGCCAAGCCGCCGATGTCTACCGCACCAATGGCTCCGACAGTTCGCGCGACATCGTCGCCTTCTCCTTCCGCGACGGCGGTGCCGCCGACGGGCGCGTTTACTTCCGCGTCGACTTCATCGACCTCGCGCCCGATGCCTGGCAAGGCGAGGTGGATGCTTACGTTGTCATTGACACCGGCAACCCCGCGGTTGGCGAGCGTGCCGTTCCCAACGATATCGGTATCGCCACCGACATGCACTGGGAGGCAGTCGTAGCCGCGTATGGCCCCAATCTCGGCTCGATCTTTGTCGACACCGACCGCAGTAACAACACGACCGACCAGTTCCAGAATCCACTCAACTTCGGGGTGCAAGCCCGCGGCTTTGGCGGGGTCAGCGAAATCGCCTGGTCGAGCCGCTACGACGCCGTCGAGATCGCCATCGACCGACAGCACCTCCTCGACGCCGGCTGGAGCGGCAACCCCGACACGCTCAACTTCCAGGTCTTCACCACCATGCCGAATACGCAGAGCGGCGGCAGTGGCGACCTTCCCGGGCGCAACGACATCCGCGACACCATTTACGACGACTGGTTGGCTTCCGACTTCTGGCGCGACCAGGACAACATCCGTATCAACGGCAAACTCTCCGGTTACTTCGGGCGCGACCTGACCCAGGGTAACATCGACAACCGCAAGAACAACGACCGCTACAAGAACGCCAAGGTTGTGCTTCTCGCCCACGGCAACCAAGCCATCGACCGCGCCGAGACCGCGCAGGGCTGGGTTCGCCGCGGCACCCCCGCCGTCGGTTACTCCCGCCTGCTCGAGACTCACGAGGCCTACAACGCGCCACTCACCCTGCACATCACCCCGACGCTCGCTTCCGCCCTGCAGTGGGCCAAGAACCCGAATGCCGGCCCGTGGCCGAACAACGACGGCCCGACTTTCAACGACCGCATCCGCGCGCTCGTCGGCCAGGGCAAGGTCTCGCTGGTCGGCTCGACCTTCGCCGACCACGTGCCGAAATACTTCCAGTCCGAATTCAACACCGCCAACAAGGAAGTCGCCGAGAAATTCCTCGATACCATCTACGGCAACAACGACCCGGCCGCCTCGCGCAGCATTTTCTGGGCGTCTGAGAGGGTGCTCGACGACGAGTCTCTGGCCATGATCCAAGCCATGGGGTATGCACACACCTTTGCCGACCAAACGCGGCACTTCGTCAATTGGTTTGGCCGGAGCAGTGCGCTGGGCATTTCGGGATACCGTCTTAATGAAGTCAACGGGGTGAAAATCTTCCCCATTCACGACGTGGCCAGCGATTACCTGAACAGCACGCTCGACGAGGGCACGCCATTGCCCGTCCGCCAACTCCTCTCCCGCCGCTCCCGCAGCAGCACGCAGGACCAAGTCGTTGTCCTCTGGCGCGACTTCGATGAGTTCTCCAGCAACGCCAAAGCCACCAGCTATGACGCCAACGTCCGCTGGCTGGCCAGCCGTCCTTGGGTCCGCCTCGTCACCGCCGGGCAGATCGTCGCGGGTCAGATCCAATACCCGCGGCAAGACAACGGGCAACTTGTCGGAACTTGGGGCACGGTCGATCAGGGCACCGGCCGCGACTTGCGCCTGACCGCCAAAGACTGGGTCGATTGGGCGACGAACGAAAATTATGACAATTGGTTCAACAAGTTGAAGGTGCGGACTTTCACGGCCGGAAGCGCCTTTGGTCAGGTCGGGGTCGACGGCCACGCCGACGCCGCGTGGAATGCCGCCAAGACCGCCACCCCCGGCCACCTGCAGGACGTGGCCCGCGCGGTCATTGGAGGCGCCATGTTCCAAACCGCGTTCTACCTGCCGAATGCGGGCCAAGCCAACGACCTGAGCAAATTCAGCACCGGCGATTACATCAACCCCGCGTCGCTCGAGAACCAATCGCTGGCCTCCTTCGCCCGGAACACCCAAGGCCAAGCCCGCTTTGCCAAAGTCTACGCGCGCGTCGAGCAGTGGAACGCCTCGGCCGATGCCTCAACCCACGAGGCGGTGGAGGAGGATGTCGATCTCGACGGCCAGCCCGAATACCTCCTCTTCAACAGAAGTGTCTTCGCTGTCTTCGAGGCGAGGGGCGGACGCATGACCGCCGCCTGGATGCGCCATCCGACCGACGGCAAGGTCTGGCAGGTCGCGGGCAACTTCGCTTCCTACGGCAACACCGACACCGAGGACGAAGGGGCCAGCAATGAAACGGCTTTCCGCACCAGCTGCTTCAAGGACTGGTCGGCCATCTCGGGTTCCGCCTCCAGCAGCACCGGCGTCAACGCCGACTACAACGTCGCAGCAGCCCCCGACGGCAGCAAAGGTTGGACCTTCACTTCCGGCGGCGTGAGCAAAACGATCACCCTGCCCGACGCCGCCAACGGCCGGCTTGCCGCCCGCTACACGCTGAGCGGTCCGGACAAACTCCGCGTGCGCTTCGGCCTCTCGCCGAACCTCCTCGACCTCCTGCTCCGCGGCCAGGAAGGCCTCACGACCGAGGTGGTCGAAGGAACCCGCGTTAGCGTGGCCAACGCCGGCGGCAGCGAAGTGGTCCGTGCCTGGGTCGAAGGTCCGCAAATCAACGCGGCCGCTGTCGACACGGCCGCGACCACCACCGTCCAGCGCCGCAACCAAGCCCAGACCCATCAGGTCGAAGTCGAAATGACCGGCGCCGGTCCGCATCTCTTCACCCTCGGTTTCGACGACGGCAGCGATGCGCCGGCTGTGACCGATGGCATTCCCGACACCTGGTGGAATGAATACAACGTTCCGGCCGACGAGCGCGTGGCCGCGGCCGATCGCGACGGCGACGATGTGACCAACATGCAGGAATACGTCCTCGGCTCGGACCCGAACGACGTCTCCAGCGGCTTTCCCTCGCTGGGCGTCCTATCGACCGGCGACACGTTCCGGGTAAGCTTCCCGACCATGGCCGGCCGCCGTTACACTGTGATGGCTTCAAGCAGCCTTACCGGCGGGCTGTGGACGGCCGTGACCAACTTGGCCGGAGGCCAATCCAATCCGGTGACCGGCGATGGCACGACCCAGACGGTCACCGAAACCGGCCTCGGCATGACCGGTGCGCGCTTCTACCGCGTCTTGGTCGAGCTTGACGGGTCTTCCGATCCGGGCGGGGACGGGATCTGAGGCCCGGACCCCAACCGGTGGGGTGCTCCCTAGGTATTTACCCAATAAATTGTGGTTGCAGACCCCAAGGGAATCTGTCAACACAACAGGTTGTTATGGCCAAGAAAAAACCAACCAAGAAAAAACCAGCCAAGAAAACCGTCAAAAAAGTCGCCAAGAAAAAAGTGGTGAAGAAAAAACGGAAAGCCAATCCCGCGCTCATGAAGCCGGTGACGCCTTCCGCCGCTCTCGCCGCCATTGTTGGCGCCAAGCCCGCTGCCCGCGGACAAATGACGAAAAGGCTCTGGGACTACATCAAGAAGAACAAACTGCAGGACAAAGTCAAAAAGACGATGATCCACGCTGACGACAATCTGAAGGTCATCTTCGGAGGCAAAAAACTCGTCAGCATGTTCGAGATGACCAAGCACGTCTCCAAGCACCTCAAATAACCTCCCGGTTATTCTTCACCAACCGGCGGCTTCGCAAGAGGCCGCCGGTTTTTTTGTGTCCATGCCGGTCCAACGACCAGCGACGAATCCACGATCACTTGCCGCCCCCGTCTTCTCCGGCGGGAGCTTCCGCGGATGCTACATGTGCGGCACGGAGGCATTCATCGCGGCGGAAAGCGCAATGATCGCCTCGGTCGTGGCCGTGGCCACTTCGCGGCCGACCAAATCCATCTTGGCCAGCGTGGCCAGACGTTGTTCGCGGGCCGCAAACTCCGGTCCGTCGAAAATGTGGTCGGTCAAACGGCATCCATGCAAGAGGCTGATGAGTATGGCGTCGCGCGGGTCGGGCAAATCTTCACCCAGGATGAGTTGGCCGACCCGCGTGCGCACCTCGGTGCGCTCGTGGCCGTCCACCGTGGGGTAACGCCGGAGACCGATGACCCAGAGGATTTTTTTATCCTCGCGGCGCAAGATGCCGCGGGCCATGAGGCGGTCGAGCGCGGGTTGCTCGATCTCCTTCCGCTGGTCCGAGAGCACGGAAAGCCAATAGGCCACGGAGTGGGTCGTGGTCCCCGCCGTGATCAGTTCGAGCCAGGGATCGAGCAGGGGATCGCCGGTGGGCGATGGATCCAACACGGTGACGCGTTCGGGATCGGTGTCGATTTTTCCGGCCACCGCGAGATCAGCCAGCACGGCACCGGCCAACCCGTAGCCCAGGGCGGTGACCGGCAACTGCAGTTGCGCCCCGCTTTTGTCGTCGAGGGCCAGAAGGACGATTTCTTCGGTGAAAGTCAGCTGGGTCATGGCTTCAGGCGGCGGCCGACTCCACGGTGTCATGGATCTCGAGCACGTCGAGGAAACCGGAGATATTGAAAATTTCGCGCAGCGGAGGGGTCAGCGCGGCGAAGCCGCAACGGCCCCCGGCGGTCTTCAGTTTCTTCGCCGCCGAGAGGAAGACGCGCAGACCTGCACTGCTCGCGTACTCGATGCCGGAACAATCGAAGACCAAGCGTGTCGCGCCGGAAGCCAGGAGGATAGTGACCTTTTCTTCAACCGCCGGAGCGGCGGTGCCGTCGAGGCGCCCGCGGAGGGCGAGCAAAGGGGTTCCGTGCAAAACCGACTCGGTGATTTCCATGAGGCCAGATAGTGCGGGGCCGGGTGGCGGCAATCAACCGTAGCTTTTGCTGAACTTCTTTTTTCCGTCGTCCTCGTCCGGCGGGGTATCGGAGACGGGTGCGCCGGACTTTTCCTCCGCCGCGGTGACTGCCGGTGCGGGGCCGGCCGCCTGATGACCCGCCTCGACGAAAGCCAACTGCAAATCGGCCAGCACCTTGGTCAGCATATTCTCCTCTTCCTTGGTCAGGTTCCCCCGCGTTTTTTCGCGGATCATTTCGAGTTGGTCGATGAAGATGCGGGCCACGGGAAGGTTCGGATCCATCGGCTTGCCGTCGGGGCCGGGAATTTGCCCGAGCATGAGTGCAATCTGCTGCGCCTGCATGAGAACGAATTCGATGAAGCGGCGGGTCATTTCGCCGGATTGTTGGGTATTTTGGACTTCAGCCATGGGAAGTTTTTACCCCCGGCCGGGGCCGAATGCAATTGCCGCGGCCGGCCAAGACCGCCGTGACAAACCTACGCCGTGGCGGCGGCTTGGGGAGTGACCAAAACCGTCGCGCGGAACGGTTCGCGGAAATACTTCCGCGCCACGTCACGCACCTGCCCGAGCGTGACTGCGTTGATTTCCGTCGTGCGCTGCGCGTGGTGGTCGGCGCCGAGCCCGTATAACTCGTCCACCGCCACGATGTGGGCGAAGGACTCGAGCGACTGGTTGCGGATGGCCTCGCCGCCGATGAGCTTTTTCTTGGCTCGGACCAATTCGGCCTCGGTCAATCCGTCCTCGGCCAGCGAGGCGATTTCTTGGTCGAAATTTTTCCGCACGAGGTCGACCTTGGCCGGATCGGTGCCGAGGTAGAAAGTGAAGATGCCCGGGGCAAAACCCATCATTTGCGTAGCGCCGACAAAATAGGCCAACCCGAGTTCTTCGCGGATGCGGTGGAAGAAGCGCGAGGACATGTCGCTGCTTGCCGTGTCGATCAACTCCAAGGCCACGCGGTCCGGGCTGAGGGCGTCCGCCCCGCGGAAACCGGCCATGAGCACGGCCTGTTGCTTGGGTTCATGGGCCACCACTTCCACTGCGGCGGTCAGCGCCGCGGGGGCCGGCGGATCGGTCATGAGCAATTCCCCGGTGGGGAGTGGACCGAACATTTCCGCGGTCAAGGTACGCACTTCCTCCAAGGAAACATCGCCGAAGATGGCGAGCACGCCGTTTTTCGCGGTGACGCAGGTGTCGCGGAAGGCGAGCAGTTGGGCGCGGGTCAGGGCCTCGACCGATTCCGTGGTGCCGTTCGAACGCAGCCCGTATGGATGGTCCCCGAACACCGCGCGGCGCATGGCGTGGCGCGCGATGGTGGTGATCTGCTCGTCCTCGGCCGTGATCGCGGCAATTTGGTCTTCCTTTTCGCGGGCGACTTCTTCCTCGGGGAAAGTAGCGTGGACCAGCACGTCGGACAAAATGTCCATACCGAGCCGCAGGTCGGGTTTGATCACCTCGACCGAAACACTGAAGCTGTTGTTCCCGGAATCGGCGCGGATTTGCCCGCCCACCGCTTCGATCTCGTCGTTGAGTTGCTCGCCGTCTCGACGGGCCGTGCCTTTGATCAGGGTCCGGGCGGCGAGGGCGGTCACGCCATTGGTTGCGGCAGTTTCGGCCAGAAGGCCGCCGCGAAAGACGGAGACGAAGTTGACCAGCGGGAGTTTGCGGTCCTCGCAGACCAGGACGCGCAGTCCGTTGGGCAGGGTGAAGTGCTCGATTTGGCGCGCGCCCGGGGCCGCGGCCGTCTTGACCGTGCGGTCGAGGGAACCTTTCGGATTGAGCGAGGTGACGGTGGCCCTCGCTTCAACCAGGTATTGGCAGGCCACGCGTTGCAGGTCGGCGGCCTCGACGCGTCCGACCTGCCCAAGATACTCGGAGCCGAGGTCCGGGTTGCGGGCCAGCAACCAACTCCCGCCGATGTCCGAGGCCCGGCCCCGCGCGGTGGAGAGGTTGCTGATTTGGTCGGCGAGGATGCTCTTGCGGGCCTTGGTCACTTCGTTGCCCGAGGCCGCCTGTCCGCGGTAACGATCGACGATGTCGAGCACCGCGCTCTCCGCCTCGGCGCGCTTCTCCGGCTGGCAAAGGAAGTCGATGCCGAAGAGTCCCATCTCTCCCGCCATGTAGGAGTAGGCGGAAATGTGATGGACGAGGTTGCGCTTCTCGCGCAATTCGAGGTGCAGGGGCGTGCTGCGGCCGCCGCCCAGAACGGTGGCCAGCACATCGAGCGGGGCGGTGTCGGGGTGGGTGACCGGCGGGATATGCCAGACGAGCGAGCACCGCGTCAACTCGGTCCCGAATTCCTCGTGCGCCTCGCGCCGTCCGAGTTGCGGAGGCTCGTGCGGGATGAAAAGCGGGGGTGGGACGCACCGCGGGACACGACCGAACCATTGTTCCGCCCCGGCAAAAATTTGTCCCGGGTCGACGTCACCGGTCACGACGAGGAACATGTTCTCCGGGGTGTAGCGGGCGCGGTAGTAGGCGGTGAGGTCGTCGCGGGTCAGGCGGTTGAAGACCTCGAGATGCCCGATGATCGGGTGCCGATAGGGACTGGTGCTGAAGGCGGTCGAGAGCATGAGCTCGGTGCTCATGCGGTTGGGATCGTCGAAGCCCATGGCGAACTCGCGGCGGATCACCTCCTGTTCCTTGGCGAACTCGCCGTCCGGCAGCGTGGAGTTGAGCATGGCGTCGGCCAGAAGTTCGATCGCGGTGGCCGTGCCGTCAGCCGGCACATCGATCCAATAGACCGTGCGGTCGAAGGAGGTGTAAGCATTGACGTAGCCCCCGGCCTCTTGCACGGCGCGGGCGATCTCGTTGGGCCCGCGTTTTTCCGTGCCTTTGAAAATCATGTGCTCGAGCAAATGGGACAATCCGCCGCCGAGCCACTGGCCTTCATGAATGCTGCCGCTCTGCACCCAGACCTGAACGCTGGCCACCGGGGCGGAGTGGTCGGGCTCGACCAACACGGTGAAACCGTTGGGGAGCACACGGGTCATGGTCTGACCGCGAGTCAGCGCCGAGGCGGCCGGATCGGGCGTGGGCAGGAACTCGGGCATGGGCCGGGCGGCGCGGCGACCGGCCGCGCTAGTTGGCCTCCTGCGCGACTTTGCGGGTGCGCGGGGCGCGGCGGCCCGTTTTCTTTTCGACCGGACGGAACGGCGCGACGAAAGCTTCCTCGAAGCTGAACCCGTTTTCGAAGTCCTCGATGCGATCATCCTCGGCCCGGCCGAAGACGCCGGCTTCGATGAGATTGAAAACCATGCGGCCGACATCGCCGGTGGAGCGGACGCCCCAATATTCGAGGACGGTCAGGCCCATCGGGCCGAATTGCTGGAGCGAATATTCGCGGAATCCCTCGAGGAGTTCGTTGGCCGAGACATGGGTCGATTCGGCGCGGGACTTGCGGCGTCTCTTCTGGGTGAATTCGAGGGCTTCGCGCAGGAAGCCGTAAGCCTCGCGGGTGTAGCGCGGATCGTTGGCCACCAATTGGTCGAGAGTTTCGTGAAAAGCGGGTTTTTGCATGGATCAAGGAGCCGGCGCCAATTCCGCGACCGCCGCGTCCGTCTCCCGCGTTTCCCGCCAGTGCTTGATCCCAAGCCCGGTAAGAAATGCCGCGAGGATGAAAGCGACGAGCCTGCGTTCCTGACGCGTCAGCTTGAACATTGAAGCAACAACATGCCGCAGCCGGGGTCGGGAGGCAAGCGGCGCGTGGGATTTGCTGGCCATGATGGGCCGGCGGTCCGAGGATAATCCCGACGCGATGGAGTACTCCGCGAAATGGTTTTTGAAAAAGCATGAGGACGGCGAAGTCTTCGGTCCGGTCGAATTCGCCAAGCTCAAGGAATGGTCGCGCGCCGCGCAGATCTCGCCCCTCGATCAGGTGAGCGATAACCACGCTCATTGGATCAAGGCTCCCATGGTTGCGGAACTCCACATGGACCACCTCATTCAGTTGGGCGAGGACACTTATTATGGTCCCACCACGGAGGAAGCGGTGCTGGAATTTCTCCGCTGCGGCGAGATCACGGCCGACAGCATTGTGATCAACTGTTGCACGGGCGTCGAAACGGCCTTGCGTCATGCGGGTTTTTTTCACGCCCAGCCGCCGGCCCCCGAGGCCACCGCGCTGGACGAGCCCGGACGCCGCAGCATCCGGCAAAATTTGCAGCAACGCATCCGCGAGCTGGAACTGCTTCTCATGGAAAGGCACCGGCAACTTGACATGGCCGAGGTGCACATCAGGCAACTCGAGCGCCGCCTGGAGGATGCCGGACTCCCCGCCGATTAGGCGCCTCGCGCCATGGCCAAAGAACGTCTGGATGTCCTGCTCGTACAGCGGGGCCTGTGCCCCTCGCGGGAAAAAGCGCAGCGACTCATCATGGCCGGTGGCATTTTTTCCGGTGGTACCCGCATGGACAAAGCTTCGCAGACCCTGCCGGATGACACGCCACTCGAGGTGCGGGCGGCGGAGCGCTATGTCGGACGGGGAGGATTGAAGCTCGAGGGGGCGCTGGCCCACTTCAGTCTCGATCCGGCCGGGCTGACCTGTCTCGACGTGGGGGCATCGACCGGCGGATTCACCGATTGCCTTCTCCAGCACGGGGCGGCGAAAGTCTACGCGCTGGACGTCGGCCACGGGCAACTCGACTGGAAAATCCGCAGCGACCCCCGTGTCGTGGTCATGGAACACTGCAATGCACGGCACCTCCAGCCCGGTGATTTACCGGAGAAAGTGCCGCTCGCCGTGGCCGATGTGAGTTTTATTTCGCTGACTTTGGTCTTGCCGCCGGTCGCGGGGCTTCTTACTGACGGCGGAATGATCGTTGCCTTAATCAAGCCGCAGTTCGAATTATCCCGGGCCGAGGTCGGCCGCGGCGGTGTGGTCCGCGATGACCGCGCGCGCCAGCGGGCGGTCGATAAAATCCACCATTTCGCCATCCGCCTCGGCTGGACTTGGGGCGGGGTGGTCGACTCGTCCGTGGCGGGGGCCGACGGCAACCGCGAACTCCTGTGTCTTCTCAAACCATGAAAGCCGGCATCGTGGCGCGGGCCGACAAACCGCAGGCGGCGGCCCTGACGCGCTCCCTCGTCGAAGCGCTTGGGGCCCGTGGGGTCGAAGTGCTCCTTGAGACGCGCACGGCCGAAGCGGTCGGGGCCCGTGGGGTGGACGAGCAGGAACTCGGCGCCGCTTGCGATTTGCTCGTTGTGCTCGGCGGCGATGGCACCATTCTGCGCGCTCTCCACCGTATGCGCGGCAAAGTCCCACCCATCTTCGGCATCAACGTGGGATCGCTCGGGTTTCTCACCGGTGTGCACGGCGAAGAATGGCCCAAGGCGGTGGAAAGCATCGCGGCCGGCGACTTTCGTCTCAGCGCGCGCACCATGCTGGGTGTCGAATTGGTGCGCGATGGCGCGACGGTGGAGACGTTCACCGGCCTGAACGATGCCGTGGTCAGCCGAGGCCAGCATTCGCAACTGATCAAGGTGGCGGTGCAGATCGATGAGGAGGAACTTTGCGTCTACCATGCCGACGGCCTCATCGTGGCCACCCCGACCGGATCGACCGCTTATTCCATGTCGGCCGGCGGGCCGCTCCTCCTGCCCGACAGCGCCTGTCTGGTCATCACCCCGATTTGCCCGCACGTGCTGACCAGCCGTTCCACCGTGGTCTCCGACCACGCCCGGCTCGAATTGCGTTTGGTTGGGAGCGGGCCCGGGGTCACGGTCAATGTGGACGGACAGGAAATCCGCGACTTCGGTCCGGGTGATGTGCTGCGCATTTCGCGCGCCGCGCAAAAATTGCGTCTGGCCACCCTGCCGGGACGCACCTTCAGCGGCGTGTTGCGGGACAAACTTAAATGGAGCGGGAGCAACGTCTGATGGATGGCTCTTCGATTATCGACCCGTCCTTGGTGCGACTCGATTTGGAAGCGCCGGACCGCGAGACCGCTTTGCGCCGCACTGCCGAATTGCTGGCCGCCGATCCGCGGGTCGGGAATTGGGAGGAATTCTGGTTGTCCATCGAGGGCCGTCAAGTGGTCGAATTAGCCGATACCGCCGGCAGCGTCATTCTCGCCCACGGTCGCGGTCAATCCGTGCGGGAACTCGCTTTGGCCGCGGCCCGCTGGTCCGCGCCGGACGGCCTGCGTCTGGTTTTCGTTTTCGCCATCCCCGCCGCGATGTCGGAAGAATATTTGCGCAAAGTCGGTGCACTCGCCCGGATTTGTCGCGAACCGGAAAAATTGGCCGCTTTGCTGGCCGCCGCCACGCCCGCGGAATTCGCCCGGTTGCTCGACACTTGCCTCGGGTAGCGTGGCAGCAGCCGAATTTCCACCCCGGTGGACTGCCGCCACTGTCGTTCTTGCGGCAGAACGCCGGTGAGGGCACATTGCCGGCATGTCTTTGCTCTCCGTCCGCAACCTGAGCACGTGGTTTCCCGTCTACGGCGGCGTGCTGCGCCGCCAGACCGGTGAGATCAAGGCGGTGGACGGCGTGAGTTTCGAGATCGAGCCGGGCAAGACCGTCGGTCTGGTCGGCGAGAGCGGCAGCGGCAAGACCACGGTCGGACGGACCTTGCTCAAGCTGATCCCCGCCACCGCCGGCCAGGTGCTTTACGAAGGGCGCGACATCCTGCCGCTGGGCGAAGCGGAGTTCCGTCCGATGCGTAAAGATCTGCAAATGATTTTCCAGGACCCTTTCGGATCGCTCAACCCGCGGATGACGATCGGCGCGATCCTGGCCGAGCCGCTGGAGATTCACTTTCCCGCCATGAGCAAAGAGGAGCGGCGCGGGCGGGTCGCGGAATTGCTCGGGTTGGTCGGCTTACCCGCTGATGCCATGGGCCGCTACCCGCACGAGTTCAGTGGCGGCCAGCGCCAGCGTATCGGCATTGCCCGGGCCCTCGCGGTGAAGCCGAAATTCATCGTCTGCGACGAGCCGGTCAGCGCGCTCGACGTCAGCGTGCAGGCGCAAATCGTCAATCTTCTGCAGGACTTGCAGGAGCAACTCGGTGTCGCCTACCTTTTCATCGCGCACGATCTTGCCGTGGTCGAGCACGTGAGCGATCACGTCATCGTGATGCACCGCGGGAAAATCGTGGAGTCAGCGCCCGCCGGGCAGATCTACGAAAACCCGCAGCACGAGTATACGAGGAAACTCTTGTCGGCCGTGCCCAAGCTGGCGGCCTGAGAGGAAGACGATGAGGCATCTCTTCCGCAAAATGACCGGCCTGCAATGGCCGCTGCTTGTCCTCGTCATCCTGCTCGGGTTGTTTGGCGTTTTCGCCGTTTACAGCGCGACTTGGATGCGCGAGCAGGACTTTTGGATCCGCCAACTCGTTTGGCTGGCCCTCGGCTTGGTGGTTTGTCTCGGGATGTCGCTTTTCGACTACCGGTGGATCCGGCGCGGCGCCCTGCCCGTTTATCTGGTTGGATTGGCCGGATTGGTCGCGGTCCACCTTTTCGGCAAAACGGTCTTCGGAAGCGGTAGCTGGCTCGACCTCGGTTTCATGAGTTTCCAGCCTTCGCAGCTGGCCATTCTGGCCGGCATCATGTTGATGGCCCTCTTCCTATCCGACCACGAGGAGATGCCCGCGCCTTTGCGCATCGCTCTTTGCGGCGCCATCACCGGCTTGCCCTGCCTGATGATCCTCGCGGAACCGGATCTCGGCTCCTCCATCGTTTGGCTGCCGGTCATGATGGCCATGCTCTATGCGGCCCGCATCCCGGCGCGCTATTTGCTCACTCTGATCCTCCTCGTTGTCGCGGTCATCCCGCTGGTGGTCAACTTCGGCCTGCGACCCTATCAGCGGCAGCGCATCCTCACTTTCCTCGATCCGGAACTCGATCCGCTGGGTGCGGGGTGGACAATCAACCAGTCTCTCATCGCCATCGGCTCCGGCGGGTGGGACGGCAAAGGGTTCAAGGCCGAGAACACGCTCAATGAGTTGGGTTTCTTGCCGAGCACGATCGTGCACAACGATTTCATTTTTTCGGTCATCGGCGAGCAACATGGCTTCCTCGGCGGGCTGCTTCTTTTCCTTACCTTCCTCGCCTTCATCGGTTTGGGCCTTTACGTGTCACTCAAGGCCAGCGATGACCTCGGCCGTTTGCTCGGGGTGGGGCTGACCACGCTGATCTTCACCCACACGTTCATGAACATCGGGATGACCATCGGGGTTACCCCGATCACTGGTCTGCCCCTGCCTTTGGTCAGCTACGGCGGATCGTTTGTTCTCGCGGTGTTCTTCAGTGTCGGTCTGCTCCAAAGTATCTGGGTGCACCGTGGCAAGGGCAATCGTGGGTCGGCGGCCGGTTGGCGGAGCTGAATTGCGCGCCGGCCAAACCCTTGAGAACCTGCTCTTTGGGCCGCATCCTTGAAGAAGTCGGAGCCTTTTGCTTGCGCGGTCCGACGATCGGCCGGATATTTACCGATTCTTCCTATGCGGAAATCCTCTTTCTCCATGCTGGCCGTCCTGCCCGGGCTTTTTCTGGCCGGCTTGGGCGCCGGGGCCGGGGCCTCGACTTCCTTCGAGGACCAGGCCCTGCGTTTGCGGGAGAGTGTTCTTCTTCGGGTCGAACCCCGCATCTCCCGACCCTCGGTCAACACCGCAGCCCGCGCGGGCAACTCGCGGTCCCATCCTTGGAAGAACAACATCGTCACCACTGTTTTCTGGGTCGGCGAGCGACCGACGCAAAATAATCCGGTTCCGAACTGCAAAAGTTCGTGGGACGTCCGGTGGGCGCGCAACTTCGGCGGCTACGACAACCCGGACCCCCGCAGCCGGCGCGGCTACCTTCCGGCGTCGTTCATCCCGAGACAAAATCCCTTTTATGTTGCCCTACCCTACAATGACGTGAGCAAGGGCCGGACCAAGCCCGAAGCCCCGCGGGTCATTCCCTGGTTTCGTGAGGCTTTTGTCGAAGCAGGCCAATCAGTCTGCAAAGGGCGCTGGGTTGTGGTGCGTGGCCGCACCCGCGAGGCCTACGCCCAGTGGGAAGACTGCGGACCTTTCCGGACCGACCACTGGCAGTACGTCTTCGGCAACCAACGCCCGCTTCCCAACCTCAACCAAGCGGCCGGCCTTGATGTTTCGCCCGCCGTGCGCGACTACATCGGGATGCGGGGAGGGAAAGATGTGGTGAGTTGGCGATTTGTCGAATTCCGCGAAGTGCCGCGCGGGCCGTGGGCAAAATACGGCGACAACAATACCTTTGTGCAACAAAGACGGCGGGGCGATGTGCGTTTCGCCGAGACCGGACGTTCGTCCGCCCCGACCACCCGCCGGAATTAATTCCCTGACCCTTTGGGCTGCTAAGTCTGAAGCCTTGGTTGCCGCCAAATGCATGATTGCCAAGGCGGGACCGGGCCATTAGGTTTCTCGTTTCGGCGCAACCTTGATGAAAATCATCAGCATCAACGGGGAGGAAGTGACCCCTTCCCTCAACGGCAATCCATGGGATGGAGACAATGACCTCTTCGCCAAGTGCGTGGCTTATGACGAGCCCGAGCGGGCCCAAGCCCTGGGCATTTATCCCTTTTTCCGCCCGATCGAGGAAATGGACGGGGCCGAGGTCATCTGCGAGGGCAAGCGCGTCCTCATGGTCGGGTCGAACAACTATCTCGGCCTGGCCAACGATTCCCGCGTGGTTGAGGCTGCGGTCGAAGCCACCCGCAAATACGGCCTCGGCTGCACCGGGTCGCGTTTCCTCAGCGGCAACCTCATCATCCATGAGCAACTTGAGGAGTCCTTGGCCGACTACATCGGTAAAGATGCCGCCCTGCTTTTTTCCACCGGCTACTTCGCCAACCAAGGTGCCTTGACTTCCCTTTTCGAGGAGGGCGACTTCATCCTCTGCGACAAGGAAAACCACGCCAGCATCATCGATGGCTGCCGCATGTCGCCGGCCAAAATCATCCCCTTTGCCCACAATTCGCCCGAATCCCTGCGCCGCCGCCTTTCCCGCCTGCCGGCCGAAGCCGGCAAGATGGTGGTCATCGACGGCGTTTTTAGCATGTCGGGCGATATCGCACGTCTCGCCGAGTTGATGGATGTGGCCGGCGAATTCGGGGCCAAGTTCTACGTCGACGAGGCCCACGCTCTCGGGGTGATGGGCGAGGGGGGCAAAGGCAGCGCCCACCACACGGGTACGGCCGACCGGGCCGACCTCATGATGGGCACCTTTTCCAAATCGCTCGGTTGCATGGGCGGGTTCCTCGCCGGCGACAAGGACGTGATCAAATTCGTCCGCCACAAAGCCCGTTGTTTCATTTTCACCGCCTCGCCGACCCCCGCCGTGGCCGGCGGCGTGCTCAAAGCGCTCGAGGTCATGCAGGAAGAGCAGTGGCGCGTGGTCAAACTCTGGGAGAACACCCGCCGCATGCACCGCGGCTTCCGTGAACTCGGTTTCCACATCGGGACGACCGAAACCCCGATCGTCCCCATCCTCATCGGCGACGAGCAAAAAGCCTTTTTCTTCGCCCAGCGTCTGTTCGACAACGGTATCTTCGCCACGCCGGCCATTTATCCCGCGGTGCGCCGCGGCCAGGCCATCATCCGCACCAGCTACATGGCGACCCACACCCCGCAGCAACTCGAATACGTGCTCGAGACTTTCGAGCGTATCGCGCGGGAACTCCATATCTTTGAAGACGATGTCTACCAGCGAGCCGCCGGGGAAATCCCCCAAAGGCATCACGATACTTCCCTGCCGCAGCCGGTCCGAACTGCGGCGGTTTGAGAACTGCGCCGAGGACGTCCTAGGTAGCTTCCCGCAATTCGTCCCGCCGATCCCGGGAAGCATCGTCGACACCTTCCTGCCGCGTTCGCCTTTCCTGGCCACCGGCGGCGAACTTGCCCCCTTCCTCGCCCTGCGCGGCGGCCACCCCGTCGGTCGCATCGCCGCGATCCGCAACCCGCTGCACAACGACTACCACTGCGACCTGACGGGCTTCTTCGGTTTTTTCGACTTTGCCGACGAAGAGGTGGCCGATGCGCTTTTCGCTGCCGCCAGCGGTTGGCTGCGGGAGCGCGGACTCACCTCCGCGCGCGGCCCCTATTCGCCGAGCATCAATGACACCTGCGGCCTGCTCAGCGAAGGGTTCGAGGATCCGCCGTGCGTTTTTATGCCTTGGAACCCGCCGCGCTACGTCGCCGCCTACGAACGGCTCGGCTTGTCCGAGGTGCGGCGGCTTTGTGCTTTCGAGATGGATATGACCGCGCCGGCCAGCCCGGTCATGGTGCGGCTTTCCGACCACGCGAGGGAGAAAAGCGGGCTCGACACCCGTCCCTTCGACCTGCGCGAACCGGAGCGGGAACTGCGCATTCTGCAACGTCTCTACAATGTCACCCTCGACCGCAACTGGGGCTATGTCCCGGTCACCTGGGAAGAGCTGGAACATTCCGCCGCCGGCCTGCGCACCATTGCCGCGGCAAACATGCTCTTTTTCGTCATGCACGAAGGACGCGAGGTCGGCTATTCTATCTCCTTGCCCGACATCAATGAATTCCTCCGCCGCTCGCTGTCCTGGCCGCGCGGCTTTCTCCGTCTGCTCCCCATGCTCTGGATGATCAAAACCGGCCGTCCCCGCCGCGCCCGTCACCTCATCCTCGGGATCGAGCCCGAATTCCGCCGCCGCCGCGGCATCGCACCCTTTCTCTACCGCGAAACTTTCCGCCAAGTCGGTGTCGACTACCCGGTCTCCGAAGTCTCCTGGATCGAGGCAAACAACGAACAAATCGTCCGCAGCATCGAAATCCTTGGCGGCCGCCGTTCGAAAGACTTTACCATCTGGGAAAAACCTCTCTGACCATGCGACTGCTCGTCACCGGCGCGACCGGATTCATCGGCCGCACCCTCGTCCTACGGGCCTTGGCCGATGACGCCGTCGAGGAAATCATCGCCCCGGTCCGTTCGCCGGACAAACTCCGCGCGCAACTTGCCGGCGAAGGCGCCACCGGCATGCGCAAGCTGCGCATGATCAAAGCTGCCGCCCCCGCCTGGAACCTGCGCGATCTCGGTTCCGTGGATCGCGTCGTTCACTGCGCCGGCGTCCTCTTCGGCCGCTCCCGCGACGAATATTTCCGGGTCAATGTCGACGGCACCCTCGACCTCCTCAGGCAACTCGGGGATGCACCCGAAGTGCTCGTCCTCTCCTCGCAATCGGCCGGCGGCCCCACTCCTGAAGGCCACCCGGCCAAAAAGTTGGACCACCCTGACCGTCCGATCTCCTGGTATGGCGAGTCCAAGCTGCAGATGGAGCGCGCGGTGCGCGAAGCCGGACACCAACGCGTCCGCTTCCTCCGCGCCCCCATGGTGCTCGGCCCCGGCGATCAAGCCACCCTCCCGCTCTTCCGCATGGTCCGGGGCAAAATCTGGACCAAGCCCGGGCGCGAATTGAAACATTTCAGTTGGATTTCTTCCGACGACTTAGCCGACGCGATCGAGGTGTGGTTCGAGCGTGGCGGTGCGTTGGATGTCGCGCACGTCACCTCGCCCGGCACGATCACCGATGCGGACCTCATGCTCACCGCCGGCAAGGTGAGCGCACGCCAGGGCAAGCTTGTCTCCATCCCGCAAATCCTCCTCAAGCCCGTGGCCTTCGCCTCGAAATTCATCCCCGCCATCGGCAAAAGCGTGCCCTCGCTCACCGCCGACCGTGCCCGCGAAATCTGGCCCAACCGCTGGGTCCTCGATTCCGATCCCTTCCACCAAGCCACCGGTTGGCGCGGCCGCGCCACCTTGGAAGACACCCTGGCCCGAACCCTCTCTTGGTTCCAGCGCGAGAAGCTGGTCTAGAATTTTGGAGTGCGGCGGCTTGCCGCCGCTTTCCATCATCGCCGGGGCTGGAGGCAAACAAAGCGCCGTCAAGCCGGCGCACTCCAAAGGCAAGGCGTCCGAGGGCAAGCGACGAAATGGTCAGAAAATGTGATCGAAGTGGTCGCGGTTCTTCCGCTCAATTCCGCAACCCCTTGAGCATCTTGGGCGCCTCTCCGGGTTGCCAGAATGGGGTCGGTGTGTCCTCGTATTTCACCACGGTGAACATGCCGCGTACGCTGTGGTAGAGGATGTGGCAATGGAAGGCCCAGATGCCGGGATTGTTGGCGTCGAAGGCGATTTTCATCTTCGAACCGGGCGGCACAAAGACCGTGTCGCGGCAGGCGCCCGAGACCGGTTCGCCGTCGATTTCGACCACTTGGAAAAAGCCGTCATGCTTGTGCACCGGGTGCCCCATGCCCGTGGTGTTACTGATGACGATTTCGACGCGCTCGCCGTTTTTCACGACGAGAGCATCGCGGTTCGGATACGCCTTCCCGTTGATGGTCCAAGTGTATCCCACCATCGTGCCGCCGAATTCGGCAGGGTGCAAGCGGTCCGTTTTCTTCGTTTCCAGCGGCTGCGTGGCGACCAAGAGCCTCTCCTGCGTGTTGTCCAAGCTCGCCGTCTTCATCTTCGCCGCTTTGGGTAGCGAAGGAATTTCCGCCCCCTTCGTCGAGAGAACCACACCGGCCAAAAGCTCGGTTCCTTCGCCTTGGGCGACGACAGGGAATGCGCCGCCTTCCTGCGGAATGGTGACCCGCAGGTCAATCCGCTGCGCGACGGCCAGTTGGAAAAAGTTTCCGCGCAGCGGCTTCACCGCACAACCATCCACCGCGAGAAGTTCCGCATCAAGGGAACCGGTATCGACGAAGAAGTTGGTAGCGCAGGACGCCCCGATCAAACGAAGAAGCACGGTGTCGCCCGGATCGACGGCGAGGATTTCGGGTGCGTCGATCGTCTTGCGGTTGGCCAGCAACGCGTCGTAATGGACATCGGCATTGGCAGGTTTTCCGGCGACCGCGGCGCGGATGAAGCGCTGCGTCTTCTCATCCCATTGCTGCACGATCACGGGCATCTTCGCGCTGTCCTTGTCCATGCCCTCCATCTTCATTCCTTCCCCCATTTTCAGGTCGGTAGCCGTGGGTTCTTTGCTCTCCATTCCGCCGGGTTTCATTTTCATCCCCGAAGAACCGATGAGCTTTTCGAGGATTTCTGCCGGCGGCGTGAAGCTGAAGTCCGAGAGCATGACCACGAATTGTTTGTCCGCCTTGGCCCGCTCCTTGTCGTTCCAGATGACGAAAGGCGCAGCGAGGAGAAACTGCTCCTGCAATCCGTAGTGCGAATGGATCCAGTAAGTTCCAGACTGCTGCAGGGGAAAGTTATAAGCCTGTGAGCCGCCTGGAGGAATGGGGTCCTGCGTGACGAAAGGCACACCGTCCATCGAATTGGGCAAAATCATGCCGTGCCAATGGAGGCAGGTCGGGACTCTGAGTTCGTTGACCACATCGACATGAAATCCCTCGGACTGTTCGGGGAAGTAACCGAGCGTCCCGTCTTCCTGTTGGATGCTGGTCACGGTGGTTTCCTTGCCGTGGACGGTGAGAGGTGTCTCGCGCACGAAAAGTTTCACGCGTTCGGGTGCTTCGCCGCGGAGACCTGGGGTGCTGGCGGCAAGGGCCGCGAGGAAGAGGAGCATCGCGGCGCCGCGCGCCGCGCTTGCCTGCAGGAAAGAATAGTGAAGCATGAGACTTATAGTATACCACGACCCGTCCGGCAAAAACATGAATGTCCCCCAAAGTTGCTTCTTCACGAACCCAACCGCCATTTTCCTCGCTTGTATGCTGGCTGCTCCCTATGAAGGGGCGAACGCCGCGGTGAACGAGATTGTGCGGGATGTGGTGCCGTGGCGCGAGGATTGGGAAAAACGCGGCATCACTTTCACCGGTCAATCGACCTCCGATGTCTTCGCCAACACCACCGGCGGCGCCTCCACCGGCAGCACCTACAACGGTATGCTTCTCGCGGCTGTTTCGCTCGACCTGGAAAAAGCCGTCGGCTGGAAAGGCGCGTCGTTCGACAGCACGTGGCTCTGGGTCTACGGGCAAAACATTAGCACGCAAAACGTGGGGAACTCACTCTACACCGACGGCCTCGGCCCCGCCACCCCGTTCCGATGTTACCAGCTTTGGCTGCAGCAAGAGTTTCTCGACGACAAAGTGTCCTTGCGCGCCGGAGTGCTCGGTCTCGACAGCGAGTTCGTCGTCTCGGAGGCGGCGGGGCTATTCATCAACGCGACGTTCGGCATGCCTTTCCTCCTGATCAATAATTTCCCCGGCGGGGGCCCGACCTACCCGATGGCGGCACCGGCCGTGCGCCTGGCCGTGCAACCCTGCAACTGGCTCACCTTCCGCACGGCGATCAGCCAGGCGAATCCGTTTTCACCCGAGGTCAACGAACAAAACCTCGCGTTCAACTTCGGTTCTTCGGGAGCACTGCTTTCACTCAACGAAGTGGCCGCCAGCTGGCATGACGGAACCGAATACACCGGACTCCCGGGCACGGCCAAAGCGGGATTCTGGGTGCAGAGCGGGTCCGCCTCAAGCGATGCCGGAGGTGACCCTTTCGTCTACACATCGCCGTCGAGCCCGGCTTACGGGACTGGTTTTTACACCCTGCTCGAGCAGCAGCTCACATCCCCTTGCCGCACCATGGAAGCGAAGGAACTGCAACGATGGGCCCCGTATGTGCGCGGGGCGGCAGAGCGCAAAAAAATACGCTGTCGTGAAGGCTTGCGCAGCTTTGCCCGCGTCGGTTTCTCCCCGCAGACCTACAGCGTGACCTCCTTCTACGCCGATGGCGGTCTGGTCTACAAAGGCCTGCTTCCCGGCCGCAAAAAAGACCGGGTCGGCGTGGCTTTCGCTTACGCGCAAATGGGACCGGACATGGGCGCGCAGGCCTCGGACCAAGGCTTGCCCGGCGCTTCCTACGAGGCGATCGCCGAGTTTTCCTATTCTCTCGTGCTCACCCCGAACATCGCCGTGCAACCCGACCTGCAATACGTGATTCGTCCCAACGGCACGACCCAATACGGCAACGCCCTCCTCCTTGGCCTGCGCCTGGTGGTCAGCTTCTAGCAGAATTTCGGCTCGAGGGTGGGGTAGCAACTCCTCCGTGACCAGGGCTCTCCCTCGGCGACAATCGCTCACCGCCGACTGCGCCCGCGAAATCTGGCCCAACCGCTGGGTCCTCGATTCCGATCCCTTCCACCAAGCCACCGGTTGGCGCGGCCAAGCAACGCTCGAAGACACGCTCGCCCGCACCCTCGCCTGGTTCCAGCGCGAGAAGCTGGTCTAGAATTTTG
>JAQBWH010000074.1 GCA_027624625.1 Verrucomicrobiota bacterium
CGGCACCGTGATCGATACCTCGACCATTGGCGTGGCGGCCGCCGCGAAAGTCGGCGAAATCCTGGCGCGCGCCGGCATCGTCTATCTGGACGCGCCGGTCAGCGGCGGGGTCGCCGGTGTGCGCGCGGGCACCATCGCCGTCATGGCCTCGGGGCCGGTTGAGGCCTTCGAGGCGGCGCGCCCGTTGCTGTCGGCGATGGCCGCCAATCTTTTCCATGTCGGCACCCGCCAGGGTCAGGGCCAGGCCATGAAACTGGCCAATAACTTTCTCTCGGGCGTCGCGATGGCTGCGACCTCGGAGGCTGTTCGCTTCGGCGAGACCCAAGGCCTGGACATGAAGACAATGCTCGACGTTCTCAACGTCTCCACGGGCCGCAACACGGCGACCAGCGACAAGTTCCCCAACCGGGTTCTGACCGGCACGCATGATGCCGGTTTCACCACCACACTCATCCACAAGGATGTCGGGCTCTATCTCGAAGCGGTCGCCGCTGCCGGGACTCGCGGTGTGGTCGGCCGGGCCGTGGGCGGAACCCTTGCGGCGGTCGAGGCCGATCTGCCGGGCGAGGATTTTACCCGCATCTATCCCTGGACCGTGGAGCATGACGACGCCTGACGGCACCAAGCCTGCGGTTTTTGGGGCGGAGACATGGCCCGATCTGCGCGCTCGCCTGTCCGAGGCGCTGGAGCGCGAGCCCCGGGAACCGACCCGGATCGCCACCTTGCGGCCCCTGGATGGCATTCGGGCCAATGCCCGAGAAGCCCAGGCATTGGCCGATCTCGCCTATGACTGGTCTTCGCCGAGAGCGCGTCTTGCGCGCGAAGAAGTCGCGGAAATCGCCCGATATATTCTGCGCGCACCACCCGATGCGCCGGTGGCTTTCACCGAATCCGGCACGGAAAGCGTCTTCCTCGCTCTCAAATCAGCGCGTGAATGGGCGAAGGTGGCTGGAAAAGGCGGCGTCAGCGGCGGCGGGAGACCCCATATCGTCATCCCGCGCTCGGCCCATGCCTGTTTCGACAAGGCGGCTCATTTCCTCGGTTTGACGGTCACGCGGACGGATTTGGACGCGGATAGGCGCGCGAATCCGGAGGCGATGGCGGCCGCGATCCGGCCCGAGACGATTCTGTTGGCCGCTTCCGCGCCGACCGATTGCCACGGTATCTGCGATCCCGTGCCGAGGATCGCCGCCCTGGCCGAGGCACACGGCCTTTGGTGCCATGTCGATGCCTGCCTTGGCGCGTTCCTGGTCCCCTTTCTGCGTGCCGAAGGTGCGGATCTGCCCGAGTTCGAGTTCAGCCTCTCCGGCGTCCGCTCGATATCGGCCGATCCGCATAAATACGGCTACGCCCCCACGGGCATTTCTCTCCTCGCGCTGCGCGGGGCCGAGGATCGGTCGCA
This sequence comes from Verrucomicrobiota bacterium, assembly GCA_027624625.1. GTDB lineage: Bacteria > Verrucomicrobiota > Verrucomicrobiia > Chthoniobacterales > JACTMZ01 > JACTMZ01. Next base: position 1,403 of record JAQBWH010000074.1, read on the forward strand.
CTTGGCTTTCGAGTTCTCCGGTTGGGACGGTCCGCCCCTGTCCGCCACGGAGCGATTCGCCGGGACGCGCAGCACCGCCGGTTTGATCGGGGCTTGGGCAACCTTCCGGCAGCTCGGCGAAGAAGGCTATCGGCAGCGCGCGCGATGCGTTCGAGAGCATATGACTCTTTTTGCGGCCATGATCGAGGCGACCCCCGGATGGCGCCTGCTGAGCCGGCCGGAGGCGGGACTGGTTCATTTCGCGCCGGAATCGGGCGATATGGCGCTGGCCTCGGCGGCGCTTCGCGCCATGGGGCACAAATTCAACGAAACCGCCGATCCGCCGGGCGTGGTCGTCTGCATCGGGCCGGAACACGACCCCGCGGACCTGCCGGCCTATCGCGCCGGTCTTGAAGCAGCGATCGCCCCAGACTGATGGGTGGTTCCGGGGGCCAGGTCGCCAGAATCTAGGTCGCCAGAATCTAGGTCGCCGGAATCTAGGTCGCCAGAATCTAGGTAGAGTGTGTCAGGCCGTGATAGCCGCCGCGGAAATAGAGCAGGGGATGGCCGTCGTGATCGGCGGCCATCCGCCGGACCTCACCGATGAAGATCAGGTGGTCGCCGCCGTCATAGGTGGCATAGGTCCCGCAATCGAAATGCGCCAAGGCGCCTTCGAGTATCGGCGTGCCGCTCTCCCAGGTCGTATAGGGCACGGAATCGAATTTATTGGCATTGCGGGTCGCGAAACGATTGGAGAGTTCCGTCTGATCCTCCCGCAGCACATTGACCGCGAAACAACCGGCACTGCGAAAGGCGTCCAGGCTCTGCGCACTGCGGTCGAGGCTGAACTGCACCAACGGCGGGTTGAGGGAAACCGAACTGAACGAATTCGCTGTCAGGCCCACCGGCTCGCCGTCCGGGCCCATCGCGGTCACGATCGTCACACCGGTCGCGAAACAGCCGAGCGCGTTGCGCAGCTCCCTAGGATCCACGTTGTTCTCCCTCCCTCGTCACATGCGGGCAGTCTAGTCTCAGAGAAGTCTGGAGCAAGGTGACGAGCCCGATTATTGAATTTGCTGGACTGCCATGCCGCGGGGCGAGACGGTCAGGTCCAGTTCGGAGCCGCCGAGCGTGCTTTCGCCGATCTGCACCGTGGCCACCCGGCTACCGTTCTCATAGGTAAGAACGCTCATACCCGAGCGGACGACGGTGATCTCGGTCCATCCGAAACGGGGCATCTCGCGGCGGTAGAAGTCGAAGACCTCCCCGACATTGCCCTCGGTGTTGAGTGCGACCCGTCCGAGCCAATTGTCGCCGGTTCCCAGGATAAGGCTGCGCTCGGTATCCATGGTGGCGCCTTCCGGAATGGGCAGATCGGTGAAGCGGCCGTAAGCCGCCTGTTCCGCGGCCGGGGTCGTGCCCATCTGCGGGTCGGACCTCGTCGCGTTGAGGGCCACATTGTTGCAGCCCGCCAGGAGGATCATGGCGGCGAGCCAGAGAAGGCCCTGTCCCGCGCGTCGCTTGGGTGCAATCATTCCCACTCCATCGTCCATGCCCGCCCGGTCGCCCCGGATTTCCCGCCGTGTGCGTCTGAAATGCGTCGAAGGGCAAAGTCTCACGAGGGGCACGAAGGGTCAATTGCCACGGAATGGGTTAGTGAAACGCAGTAATTCCGCGGGTTCCGTAAGAAATCCACCCCGTTCCGCATTTCTTTCGAAACTTCGCTTGCGGACAAAGGGGGAGGGGACTATAAGACGCCTCCCGCCGGGACGCGGCAGTTGCTGACCCGGTTGGAAGACATGCTGTTTTACATCGTGGATATCCGGAAGGGATGCGCAGGCGGCGGCGTGCTGAAGTAGGCACACGGAACCTGCCTAGCGCATCTACGCGTCGCAATTTGGCTTCGGCCGGATTGCGAGGTCTATACGCAAACATGCAACAGAGCAGGTTCTCGTCTCTCTGGCACCCAGTTTGGGTGTTGGAAAGTCAACTTGAGAGTTTGATCCTGGCTCAGAACGAACGCTGGCGGCAGGCCTAACACATGCAAGTCGTACGGGAAGCTAGACTTCGGTCTGGTGGAGAGTGGCGCACGGGTGAGTAACGCGTGGGAACCTACCTAATGGTTCGGGATAACTACGGGAAACTGTGGCTAATACCGAATATCCCCTGAGGGGGAAAGCTCCGGCGCCATTAGATGGGCCCGCGTCCGATTAGCTAGTTGGTGAGGTAACGGCTCACCAAGGCTCCGATCGGTAGCTGGTCTGAGAG
>JAQBWH010000075.1 GCA_027624625.1 Verrucomicrobiota bacterium
CACCTCACCAGTCGGCGAGAAAATTGCCATTTGTGGGCGGGCTCGTCAATGCCGCGTGCTGCTGTGGCCGCTCTTCGAGGGGCGCAACCCTGCGGGTGGCGAAATTCGAAGCGGATGGGTCGCCGCGGCGACCTGTCTTAGTCCGCCCGGCTGGAACCCTCGGTAGGCTTTGGGACCAGGGGGCTTGAACAAAGCTTTGCTTTCCGACCAACCAGCCACCGCACCGGAATGGCAGAAGAAAATGGCCTTCCTCGGCCGATGGCCCCGACGCCGGTTGGAGCGGAAAAGGGGGGCGATTTCCTCCCCAGAATGGGGGAAGTCAGCCAAGGAACGGGCCCGACTGTCTATTTTGCTGCGGAGGCCTTAAGGACAGCAGCGGGGATTTCTTCGACGCCGCCGCGGCGGATGATGTCGCCGTAGGTGAAGGCGGCGGGCTTGAGGTCCCGGGCGTAGGTCCGCGGGTTCATGCGGGCAAGGCCGAAGGTGGCGTTGTAGCCATAGTGCCACTCGTAATTGTCGAGCAGCGACCAGACAAAGTAGCCGCGCACGTCGTGTCCGTCTTCCCGGGCTTGCTGCACGGCAGCAACGTGCTCCTCGAGGTAACGCTTGCGTTGGGCTTCGTCCTTCGTGGCAATGCCGTTTTCGGTGATCATCATCGGCTTGCCGTAACGCTTGCCGACGAGGCGAATCTGTTTGTAAAGACCGGCAGGATCGATGTCCCAACCCATTTCGGTGAAGTTCGGTCCGCGGTGGGATCCCAGTCCAAGTGCCGCGATGGGACCGGCCTTTTGGCTGTAGTAATAGTTGAAGCCGATCACGTCGCAGACGTCCCAGATCTTGTCGAGGTGGTCGAAATTCATCCGCATCATGCCATTGTAGGCCGCACGGGTGGGATCGAGCCATGCGTTGCTCCACCAGGGCAGGGCTTGCACGGACATGACAACGGCATCCGGGCGGTGGTGTTTGATTATGGCGGCGGCCTGACGAAACTGGCGGGCACTGGCCCGCACTGCCGCGGCGTAGGTGCCGAGGGCGGCGGTCATGGCGGGAGGCCACTGACCATTGAGATAGGCGGTGGCGATCTGGCCGTTCGGTTCGTTTTGCGGGGCGAAATAACGGACGTGCCGCTTCAGTCGGGGGACGATTTTGTTCACGTAGGCTTGCCAGCGGGCGTCCGAGTCGGGATGCAGCCAGTTTGAGCGTTTGGGATTTTCCTGGTCGTAGAGCCAGTCGGGGAAAGTGAAGTGCCAAAGACAGACCACAGGTTCGATGCCGGCTGCTTTGAGGCGACGGACCATTTCGACATAGCGGCCGATGGCGGCCTCGTCATACCGGCCCGGCTGCGGTTCGATGCGGGCCCATTCCAGACTGAAACGGTAGTGGGTGGCGCCGATTTTTTTCAGCGCGGCCACGTCCTTGTCGAATTCGCTCCACGACATGACCACGGTGTTGCCGCGAGGCACCGCTTTTCCCTGCTCCATGAGGATGTCCCAATCGGTGCGGAAGGGCAGTTGGCCGTCCTTGCCGGTCTGGCGGTTCTCGTACTGCCAGCTGGAGGAAGAAAATCCCCAGGCGAAGTCACCCGTGTCGACGCGGGCGGCTTGGGTGCGGGCTTGCGGCGTGATGGTTGGCGCCTTGGGAGACATGATGCAGCCGGTGAGGGTGGCACAGGCCACCGGCAGGGCGGCTTGCCGCCAAAGGCGTGGAGTGGCGCGGGAGAAAAGGGCTTTAAAAATTCGCATGGCAGGAGCTCTGAACCATAGGCTATCGGTCCGATGGTGGAAAAGTAATTAGATCGGCCACTTGGATAAAGAGACGGACGTGGGAAAAGTGCGGGATAAGTTGAAAGATTCTGTCGAACACGCAATTTAAGCGGATGACGGTCAAAGCTGAGAGAAAGAGCGCCGCCGGCTGGCGGTTGGAGAATTCTTACGCGCGTCTGCCCGAGGTGCTGCACGCACGGGCCGCGCCAGTGCCGGTCGCGCGTCCGGAAATGGTATTGTTCAATGAAAAGTTGGCTGTGGAGTTGGGTTTGGATCCGGGTGCGCTGGCCGGAGAGTCCGGCGCGGAGATTTTTGCGGGGAACCGGCTGCCGGATGGAGCCAAACCGATCGCGCAGGCTTATGCCGGGCACCAGTTCGGCCATTTCACCAACCTTGGTGACGGGCGTGCCGTTCTGCTCGGCGAGCAGATCACACCGCAGGGAGCGCGTCTCGACATCCAGCTCAAGGGCTCCGGTCGGACGCCCTATTCCCGTCGCGGCGATGGACGGGCCGCACTCGGCCCCATGCTGCGCGAATATATTGTCAGCGAAGCAATGCACGCGCTCGGGATCCCGACGACCCGCAGTTTGGCCGTGGTCACCACGGGGCAGGAGATTGCGCGCGAGGAGATGTTACCCGGGGCGGTCCTGACGCGGGTGGCGGCCAGCCACATCCGCGTCGGGACCTTCGAATACGCCAACGCGACCGGCGATGGCGCGGCGCTTGAGGCGCTGACGCGATACACCCTGCAGCGTCACTATGCGGAACTCTGCGGGGCGGATAATGCAGCTCTCGCGCTGTTCGAGGGCGTTCTCGAGCGTCAGGCCAGGTTGATCGCGCAGTGGGTTTGCGTGGGCTTCGTTCACGGCGTGATGAACACGGACAACATGGCGCTGAGCGGCGAGACGATCGATTACGGTCCGTGCGCGTTTATCGACATCCATGATCCGGCCACCGTGTTCAGTTCGATCGACCGCAATGGTCGCTATGCTTACGGCAACCAGCCGGACATTGGTCATTGGAATTTAGCCCGCTTGGCTGAGGCGCTCTTGCCGCTGATTGACAAAGACAAAGACAAAGCCGTGGCGCGAGCCGAAGGCGCGCTCGGCAAGTTTCCGGCACGGTTTCGCGCGCATTACACGGCGGGACTGCGGGCCAAGCTCGGGTTGCTTACCGCGGAAGACGGCGATTTCGCCTTGGCGCAGGAATTTCTCGATGGGATGAAAACGGCGGAGGCTGATTTTACGCTGTCGTTCGCCGCGCTGACTGGAGCGGTGGAGAGCGGGAGGTTGAGCGGGCCGCTTTTCTCCGGCGGAGCTCCTTTGCGGACATGGCACCAACGGTGGAGGGCCCGGCTGGAGCGCGAGCAGAAAGTCCCGAGCGAGGTCGTCGCCGCGATGCGTCGTGCCAATCCGGTGTTGATTCCGCGCAACTACCGCGTCGAGGAGGCACTGGCGGCGGCGGTGGCCGGTGATTTGTCAGTCCTGCACCGTTTGCTCGATGCGTTGCGCGCGCCTTTCGCAGAGACGCCGGCAAACCAGCCTTACCGTGCGGCTCCGCCGCCTACTGGCCAGCTTTACCGGACATTTTGCGGGACGTGAAGCGCCGCACCGTGGATGGGGGACGCAAAATTTGAGATTTCAGAGGGCATGCTCGCGGTGTAAGGTTTCTTTTTCAGGAAGGGTGGCTGAGTCCGGTTTAAGGCACTCGACTCGAAATCGAGCGTTGGGTTAAACCAACCGTGGGTTCGAATCCCACCCCTTCCGCCAATCCGCCGTAGGCGGCTTGAAACCTTTCGGTGGGATGAAGAACGCAGTTCGAGCCGGAGA
>JAQBWH010000076.1 GCA_027624625.1 Verrucomicrobiota bacterium
ACCGGCGGGCGTCCAAGTCGACAATCACTTGGTCGACCTTTCCCTTGCGCTGCAGCACATCGCGGGAACTTTCCGCGTCCAAGGTCAGCTCGGCGGAACGCGTGGAGTTCCTGCCGGACCGGACCACGGTGAGCGCGTCTTGGTCCGACAACCGGTAAATGAACGGGGTCTGGCAGACCGTGAAAGCGAGGCTTTGGGGCGGCAGAGCGAGGCTTTCCGCTTTGCCGTCCGCCCCGTAGTAAGAAAATTTCCCGGCCAGCTGGTGGAATTCGGCCGCGCGGAGGAGGGACGGCTGGAGGCGGATGGTGCCCTGCTCGAGAAACACGCCGAGTTCGCCCAGGCGGCAAAGGATGTCTTCTTTGACCTGGCCGGTCAGTCCCGGTTGTTTCGCCCCGGCATTGCCCGGGGTGTGCGAGTAGGGGTCCATGGGGAAGGCCCCGTATTCCTGCGGCGTCTTCGAGTCGCCGAGCCCGCTGCGAATGTCATAGTAGGCGGCGGCCAACCCGCGGCGCACTGCCGCCGGCGCTTTTTCCCTTTCGGCCCGGAAAAAATTCTCCTGCACCGCGAGCAAAAGTTTCGAGATCATGTGCCAGTAGATGCAGCCGAGGCCTTCGTAGCCGTAGAAGGTTCCCGAGCGGCCGGTGAACGAGTGGTGGTCGAACAAATCCTCGTAGACGCGCTGCAAGGCGGCCCGTTCCGAGGCGACCAAGGCGCGCAGGGAGGGGTCCGCAGCCAGTTGGTCGAGGACCTCGCCGAGTTGGCGTTGGTTGCCGATCCCGGGGCGGAAATGGACGCCGCCGCGCGGGTTTTTTTCCACGAGCAAGCGGTTGCCGTCCGCGATGAGTTGGCGCAGCAGGCGGCTGGCCCGCACGTCGCGCGGGGCGATGTTGTTGCGCTGGTGGAACCGCGGCAGTTGCCGCTCCGGATAAAGCAGGTAGCTGTGCTGGTCGCGGCGGTACATGGCGCTGCGGCGCAGCGCGCGGAGCAGGTCGAGAGATTCCCGCGGGGAGAGCAGACCCGAGCTGAGGATGGCCACCTGGCCTTCGAGCATTTCGTAGAGGTGACGCACCGCGATGCGGTCCGCCCCCTCGAAGGCGATGAGATTGTAGGAGTGGTAAAGCCCGTCTGGGCGCCGGTTGAGCCGCAAGGTGTGGTCGGTCCAGGCCAGGGCGGCGTCGACCAAGCGGAGCAACTCGGCGACCGGCAGGGCCGTCTTCTGCCCGGAGGGTCCGTGGGCGTAGACTTTCTTGCGGTAGCTCTCCCCGCTTTTGCCCAGCAAGTCGACCACCCGCCTCCGGTCGCGGTCCGTGACTTTGCCGCGCAAAACTTTGCCGTTCTTCTGCAGGACCGAGGCGATGCCGCGGAGCAAGGTGGCAATGTCGCCGGAAACGGGCACCGTCCCGCCGGGCGAGGCGGCGAAGAAGGTTTGCAGGAAGGCAAGGTAGCGGCGGATGTAGGCCAGCGTGACCACGGAGGCCCCGGGTCCGACCAGCGCGTTGTTCGCGTCGTTCCATTCGGGCCGCTGGGTGTTGAGCCAGATGCCCGCGCCGGGCACGAAGTTGGTCAACTTGGCCAGCAGCGGAACGAGAAGTTTCTCCGCGAGATTCGCGCGGATGACCCGCTCGTGCCCATCGAGGAGGAGCTTGCCCTCGGCGCCGTGCTTCTTGACCCGGGTCTTGATCGTTTTCTCCAAGTGATGGTCGAAGACCACGGTGTCTTTCGGATCGGCCACCAGGCTGCGGTGGCCACGGATGCGGTAGGGGACGTTGGCGTAGGCGAAGATGTCGCGCTCAAGCAGGCCGGCGAGTTCGCCGGGAGCGAGCTTCTCGGCGTGTTCGAGCAGCTTGAGCAGGTAGATGATCTGGTGGTCGCCCCAATACCCGATGCAGGCCCACGGGTCATGCGGTTCGGGCACTTCCCAGTCGATGCCGCCGCGCGTGATGCGGTAGGGGTTGTAGCCATCCGCGGTCGAAGCATTGAGGAAGCGCGCGATCATGCCCGTGGTGAAGCCGGGGAAGGACTGGGCCAAGGCCTCCCAGTTCTGGAAGATGTCCCGCCAATTGCCCTGGTAATCGAGCACGCGCCGGCCCGTCACATCGCGAGCCGGGATAGTGAAGCGGTTCCACGGCCGGCTGGGATCCCCGTGGCGGCGGCTGAAAGTGAGGGGCAGGTATTCGCGGCAGATCCGCTCGAGGCTGGGGTCTCCCGCCTGGCGTGCCGTCTCGACCAGCTCCGCATAGGCAAACCGGGTGGGCAAGCAGCGAACCAGGTCTTCCCAGCGCGGGACCACCGCTGGCGCGGAGGAGCGCACATGGCGGTCGAGATCTTCGCGGTCGATCTTGTCCCCTGCGGCGAAAATGCCCCCACGCATCACATTGCAGAGCGTGTTGGTGTAATGCCGCGCCGACCCCATAAGCAGGGCGGAGACTTGCAACCCGTCGGAACTGCCGACAATCCGTTTGAGTTCCGCCGTGCCCTCCCGAATGTCGGCCAGTACCTCCCGACGGAAAGCGGAGGGTTTTTCCAGCGCGGCCGCGAGCCGGACGACATCCGCGGCGCTTTGCGAAACGTCGGCCCCGAGCATCCATTCGGCCGCCTGCCTCGGGGCAAGGTTTCTCCGGCCGTGCAGAAAATAAGCGCCGCGGCGCCCGCAGACGTCGCTCTCGGGCCGCAAGGTTTCCCCCCGGCGGAAGGCCTCGAGTTGCGTGGTCGAGAGCAAGATGGCGTCCGCTTTGACCGGAGTGACCGACCAGACCGTGGTGGCCTCGAGCGACTCGGCGGGTTCGGGGCGGTCGGCCGGCACCGCGCTGAGGCGGAAGAGGGCGAGGCGGCTGCCGGGCAGTCGTTCGCTGCGCTTGTAGGCGTCGAGCAGCGTGCTGTAGCGCATTTGGAAATCGCTGCCGATGCCGGATGGCATGATGTGCTGGAGGCCGTCGAGGAAGATCGCCGACACGCGGTGGCGGCCGGTGTTGGCCAGCGAGCTCCGCCGGATCCAGCCGAACCGGCGGCTGTTCGACCAGCCCGTGCGGAAGACCAACCCGAGATCGACATTCTCCTCTTCGAACCAAACCTCATTGCCCCAGACACTTTTGAGCAGGCTGCGGCGGACCCGGAAACGGCCCTCGCCCCGGATGGAGAAAGGTTCCCAGAGCGCATCCCCGCCGGCTCGGCGGACCCTTATGACAGTCTTGCCTCCGGCCGTCTCGGTGTTGTCGCGGATTTTGTCATCCGTGTCATAAGGAAAGAGCGCGTGGTCCGCATCCCCCCGGCCGGCGGTCAGGCCCCCGTGGCTGGACAAGAACATCCAATGGTCCTCCGCGCTGACCACCGAGAGGAAAAAGGGCGGCATCTTGTCGTGATCGCCGATGCGGTAGAAAGGTTCCCCGTCGAGCTCGATAAACTCCCCGGTGGACTGTCGAATGGTGGTCGCTGCCGGTCTCTTTCGGGTGGGTGATCCTTTCACGGGGCGGGAACGCTACAGGACCAACCTGGTTTTAGAAAGCAGGAAGGCACGCTGTCTATAGAGTGTCCCGGCATTCAGGACGTTG
>JAQBWH010000004.1 GCA_027624625.1 Verrucomicrobiota bacterium
TTTTTCAGGCGGGGGTGGGGGATTTGGCGGGGGAGGAGCGAGCGGAAGATGGTGATATGAATGCCGCGGAATTTCTCAACCTGATCGATGAGGCGGCCGTGCTGGCCGCGGTGCGCGAGGCGGAACAACTTACTTCGGGTGAGGTGCGGGTGTTCGTTTCGCGTCGACGATTGGGAGGACGCACGGCCCACGAGCGGGCTTGTGCGGAATTTCACCGGCTCGATATGGACACCACGGATGATCGCAACGCGGTGCTCTTCTACGTGTTGCCACGCGACCGGGCCTTTGTCGTCATCGGGGATGAAGCGGTGCACCGGAAATGCGGCCAGCGCTTTTGGGATGAGACGGCGAAGATTCTGGAAGGGGAATTTGCTGAGGGGCGATTCACCGGCGGACTGGTGGCCGGAATTCGCCGTGCGGGGGAATTGCTCGCGGAACATTTTCCCCGGCGCGGAGACGATCGCGACGAGTTGCCGGATCTTCTGGTCAGGGATTGAAGCGCGCGTTACTCCACCGCGGGGGCTGCCCCGAGCATTTTTGCCAAGAGCTCGTTGAGAGCGGAGGCGGGAAGGCGGAGGGCTTTTTGTCCAGCGGACGGTTGCCACGCGCCAGCGGCCAATTCGTCGGCGAAATCGAGTTTCTCGATCTCGAGGTCGAGTTCGCCTTGCGGGGTGGCCAGAACAAGGCGGGTCGGTTGACGGTTGGCGTCAATCCAAGCCCGGCCGGTAAATTCTTCCGCCTTGATCGCCTCGCGCAGCTGCGGAAGGAGGCCGAATCCGAGCACGCGGCGCGGGGGGTTTTCCTCCGTGCCGAGGTCCTTCACGTCAAAGACGAGCGGCAGGAAGGACAGCATCTGGGGGTCCAAGGCGAGGGGAATGAGCGGTGGCGACGTGGTGTCCGGCCTTTGCTCGGCGAGGTCGAACCCGGCCATCTGGGCCAGTGCGGTCATGGGTTCGGCTGGCACGGCCCAAAGTTCTTTGCCGTCGCGGCAGGCGGTGAGCTTTGTGGTGTCGCCCTCGCGCACCAGATCAATGCGGAATCGGTCCGGTGCCTGCACGGCCAAACGCAGACGGGTCCCTGCCGCGGCGGCGAGCGGCCCGGTGCCGCCGTTGACGCGGCACTCGGCGACCATGGCTTGACTCCGACCATCGGCGGAACCAAGCAGGGCTGCGGCAATGGGAGCCAAAGCCTGGCCGAACAATGCGTAAACCGATTCGTCCGCGGCACGGGCCGGCTGGGCCGACCAGAATGTCAAGACCATGGCCAGGATCTTGCACGCGGCGTGGCGGGTCCTAATATGGACCGGATAAACCATGGTTCCTTTACTCGCGCCCGAATTCCTCGCTGCCGGCGGACTGCTTTTTGCATTCCAAGAAACCAGCATTTCGGGGCTGGTCATCATCGCGGCTCTCTTCATCGCCTCGATTTTCAGTTGGTCGGTCATGATCACCAAGTTCCGCATGATCCGCTTTGCCCGCAAGCAAACCGAGCGTTTTTCCGCCATTTTCAAGAAGAACCGCCAACCCCTGCAGGTCTACGAAACCGGGTTGTTTTTCGAGGGTTCGCCGACCTGGGCAGTTTATCGCGCGGGGTGCGAGGAACTCGCTTACCAGATGCTCGGCTCGGTCGAGGTGGACGACACGTTTGCCGCGCGGGTTGAAGTGGCCGACCGGATTAGTCCGGCGCAAATGCGTTCCGTGACCGCGGCGATGGAGCGTGCGGTTGGCGAATCGGGCCTGCGCATGGAGTCACAAATGATCATCTTGGCTACCGCGGTGAGCGGTTCCCCCTTCCTCGGCCTGCTCGGCACGGTTTGGGGGGTGATGGATACTTTCAGCGGCGTGGCCATGGCGGGTACGCCGAATCTGGCGGCCATGGCGCCGGGCGTCTCGGGCGCCTTGCTCACCACCGTGGTCGGGCTCCTCGTCGCGATTCCGGCCATGTTCGGTTACAATTTCCTCGTGACCAGCTTGCGCGCCATGATTGTGCAGACGGACAATTTTGCGGCGCAACTTTCGTCCGACTTCGAGCACCGTTTCGTGGATTACGAGCGGAAAAGTTGAACCATGCGCCGCTACTCGGACAAACAAGCGCTGTCGACGTTGTCGGAAATCAACGTCACTCCGCTTCTCGACCTGGCTTTTGTGCTCCTGATTATTTTCATGATCACCACCCCTTTGCTCGAAAACAGCATGGATCTCATCGTCCCGACCAGCGAGGCGGCGGAGGGCGCGGTTGATCCGGCCAAGGTGGTCACGGTGTCGATCGACAAAAACGATGTGCTCAAACTGGAGGAGGAAGAAGTTTCCTTCGCCCAGTTGGAGGAGAAACTTGCGGCCTTGCGTGCCTCCGACCCGAAAGCCGCGGTGGTGGTGCGTCCGCACCGCGATTTGCCGGTGCAGCGGTTCATTTCGGTGATGGACGTCATCGCCCGTGCCGGTATGACCAAAGTCGGCGTGATGACACGTCCCGAAGGGACTTGACGAGCCATGGGAGACTCCCGTTTCCGGTGGACCGTGGCCGCCGTGGCCCTCCTCCACGTTTTGGTCATTGGCTGGCTTCTTTGGTGGAGTTTGTCTGAGGTGCCCCAGCCGCTGGTTACGTGGATGAGCCCTGCGCAATTTCTCCCGCCCGAGGAAACGGAGGATCCCAGGCCGATGCCGACCCCTGATCCGAACAGGCCCCGCGATGAGCCCAAACCAGCCGAAACCCCGCTGACCGCGGAGAGCGAGATTCCGCTGCCTACCCCGACGCCCATTCCGACACCCGCTCCGACCCCGGAGCCGACCCCAACTCCGAAACCGACACCCAAGCCAACGCCGAAACCAACGCCAAAACCGACGCCGAAACCGAGTCCCAAGCCCTCCCCGAAGGCATCTCCCAAGCCCAGTCCCAAGGCCTCACCCAAGCCCTCTCCGCAGGCCAGTCCCAAGCCCTCCCCGAAGGCATCTCCCAAGCCCAGTCCCAAGGCCAGCCCCAAGCCCTCGCCGAAGCCTTCGCCCAAATCCTCCCCAGAAGCGGCCAGCGCGGCCGGTGAATCGTCCGCGCCCAAAGCCGAAGCGGTGGGCAGCAAGGCCGGTGCCGCCGGCCGCGCGAACTTCGGATGGTATCACGAAATGATCCATGACCGCTTCTTCGGTCTCTGGGAGCAGCCGACCAGTATGGTCGGCTCGGCCAAGTTCACCACAACCTTGAAAATCACCATCGCGGGCAACGGTCGGATTAGCAGCTTCTCGGTCCTTCGTTCTTCGGGCAATGTGGTCATGGACGAAAGCGTGCTCGCTGCCGCCCGTCGGGTAAGCCGGATTGACGCCCCGCCCAAAGATCTGGTTTCCGGGGGATCCTACACTGTGAATATTAATTTTGAGTTGGATTGAGGGCGCCACTCGTTGATTGACCTCCGCTGCCCCGGCTCCTTTAATGGGCGGTCCTCCCGGATCAGCATCCAACACACAAAAAAACAAAAACATGACAAAAATCGGTATCAATGGCTTCGGGCGCATCGGGCGCCTCGTTTTCCGCGCGATTGCGGAGCAGGGATTGCTGGGCAAGGATTTCCAGGTGGTCGCGGTCAATGACCTCGTCCCGGCGGACAACCTCGCGTATCTCGTCAAATACGACTCCACCCAAGGGGCCTTCAAAGGAACCGTGACGAGCGAAAAATCCTCGCCGTCCGCCGCCGAAGACGACGTGCTCGTGGTCAATGGCCAGAAAATCCAATGCCTCGCGGTCAAAGAAGGTCCGGCCGCGCTCCCGTGGAAAGAACACGGGGTGGACATTGTCCTCGAATGCACCGGTCTTTTCACCGAAGCCTCCAAGGCCAAAGGCCACCTTGAGGCCGGGGCCAAGAAAGTGATCATTTCCGCTCCGGCCAAGGATGAAGACATCACCGTGGTGATGGGCGTCAATGACGAGAAATACGACGCAGCCAAGCACCACATCATCTCCAACGCCAGTTGCACCACGAACTGCCTCGCCCCCGTGGTCTACGTCCTGCTCAAAGAAGGTTTCGGCATCGAGGAAGGCCTCATGACCACGGTCCACAGCTACACCGCAACGCAGAAAACCGTCGATGGTCCTTCCAAGAAAGATTGGAAAGGCGGACGCGCCGCGGCGATCAACATCATCCCGTCGACCACCGGCGCGGCCAAAGCCGTCGGCCTGGCCATCCCGGAAATCAAAGGAAAGCTCACCGGCATGTCTTTCCGCGTGCCCACGCCGACCGTTTCCGTCGTCGACCTCACGGTCAAGACGGTGAAAGAAACCAGCTACAAGGAAATTTGCGCGGCGATGAAAAAAGCGAGCGAGACCTACCTTAAAGACATCCTCAAATACACGGACGACGAAGTGGTCTCCTCCGACTTCATCCATGACACGGCCTCGAGCATTTTCGACGCCGGTTCGGGCATCGAGCTGAACAGCCGCTTTTTCAAGCTGGTCAGCTGGTACGACAACGAGTGGGGTTACAGCAACCGCTGTGTCGACCTGCTCAAAAAAGTCGCGGCCAAACTTTAAAAGAACCAAGCTCACACGGCGTCCGGGGCAACCCGGGCGCCGTTTCCTTCTCCGCTAAAACCATGGCCAAATTCCGCACTCTCCACGACCTCGACTTCGCCGGCCAACGCGCGCTGATCCGCGTGGATTTCAATGTCCCGCAGGACAAAACGACCGGCGCGATCACCAACAACCAGCGCATTGTCGCCGCCTTGCCGACGATCGAACACGTGCTTGTTCAGGGTGGCTCCGTCGTGCTGATGAGCCATCTCGGACGTCCCAACGGCCGGAAAGTGGACAAATACACGCTCCAACCGGTTGCGGTGGAATTGGAAAAACTGTTGGGAAAACCGGTCAAGTTTGTTCCCGATTGCTCCGGTCCGGCGGCGGAAGAGGCCTGCGCCAAGTTGCGGCCCGGTGATGTTCTTCTTCTTGAAAACCTCCGCTTCCACCTCGAAGAAGAAGGTAAAGCGAAGAATGAAGACGGGTCATCGGTCAAAGCCGACCCGGCCAAAGTTGCCGCCTTCCGCGCCAGTCTGAGCAAGCTCGGCCATATTTACGTCAACGATGCCTTCGGCACGGCGCACCGCGCGCATTCCTCGATGGTCGGGGTCGATCTTCCGGAAAAAGCCGCCGGCTTTTTGATGGAAAAGGAACTCAAGGCCTTCGCGGCCGTGCTGGAACATCCCCAGCGTCCGTTGCTCGCCATTCTCGGCGGCGCGAAGATCGCGGACAAAATCCCGCTCATCACCAACCTCATCGAGAAAGCTGACGCCATCATTATCGGGGGAGGCATGGCCTACACTTTCAAGAAAGTCCTCGATGGCATGGAAATTGGCGGCAGCCTCTTTGATCCGGAGGGTGCCAAGATCGTGGCCGACCTGGTGGCCAAGGCCGAAGCGCGTCAGGTGAAGCTCATTTTCCCGGTCGACTTTGTTTGTGGCGACGCCTTTTCGCCTGACGCCAACACGCAACCGGCCGACGGCGCCTCGGGTATTCCCGTCGGCTGGGAAGGACTTGATGCCGGCCCGAAATCTATAGCGCTTTACCGCGAGGCCATTTTGGCTGCCAAGACGATCATTTGGAACGGCCCTCCCGGGGTCTTCGAATTCGAAAAGTTTTCCGGGGCCTCGAAAGCCATGGCCGAGGCGGTGGCCGAGGCGACAGCCCGCGGCGCGATCACGGTGGTCGGCGGCGGGGACACGGCCACTGCGGCGAAAAAATTCGGGGTGGCGGCAAAAGTCAGTCACTGCTCCACGGGCGGCGGGGCCAGCTTGGAATTCCTTGAAGGCAAGGTGCTTCCGGGCGTGGCGGCCTTGGCTCTCTGACCGGCTTCTTGCCGCTTTCGACCAACTAACCTACTCTTATTCCTCATTTCACCGGCCCCCGGAGAGGCCGGACACGACATGCGCAAATTCCTTCATCGGCAGCAGTTGGTGAAAAAAGGCCTGGCCTGCGGCAAATCGCGCCGCACGGTCGAGGACAACCCGTGGCACGAAAGGCTGGCCTGCGGCTGGCTGCCGCGGGTGCTGGTCTTCGCGCTTTTCGCCGTCGGCCTCGGCTTCCTCATTTTCACCGGCGGTCCGCAGGAAGAACCGCTCAAGAAATATCTCATTTGCCTGCTCGTCTTCGCCATTTCTATCGCGCAGCTCTGGGTCAACCATCCGCAAGCCTTCTACCGCAATTCGAGCCTCGCGCTCATTTACGGGATTTTACTCACCCAGTTGGCCACAATCAAAGGCCTCCTCGTGCTGGCCGACACCGGGCGGATCGACCTGCAGTTGTTGCCCATGCTTATTCCTTACGCGTTCGCCCCGCTGGTTTTTTCGGTGCTCCTCGGGCGACATCTCGGGCTTTTCGGCGCGGTGGTGGCCAGTTTGTGGGGCGCGTTTCTCATGCCGGTCATCGACACGGTTTTCCTCGTCATTTCCCTCATCTCCGGGGTGGTTGCCGTGCTTTTCACCTTGCAAGTGCGCCGCCGCGGCCAACTCATCCGGGCCGGTCTTTATGTCGGCATCGGCGTTTGGTTGCTCGCCGCCATTTTCGGCCAGATCGGACCCCGGCTGATCACCGAACCTCAGCTCACCGACTGGGGCATGGTGGTATGGCAAACGTTGGCCGCTTTCGGCGTGGGGGTCGGCACGGCCATTCTGGTCAGCGGCATCCTGCCCGTCCTCGAACACATCTTCGGCATCACCACGGATATTTCCTGGCTCGAGTCGGCCGACCTGAACCATCCACTGCTCAAGCGGATGACCCTCGAGGCGCCGGGCACCTACCATCACAGCCTCGCCGTGGCCAATCTCGCCGAGGCCGGGGCCGAAGCGATCGGTGCCAATCCGACCATTTGCCGGGTCTGCGCCTATTTCCACGACATCGGGAAGATGGTGAAGCCGGAGTACTTCACCGAAAACATGGCCGGCGGGGTCAATCCCCACGACGACCTCGCGCCCTCGATGAGCGCGCTCATCATCCTTTCCCACGTCAAAGAAGGCGTCGATCTCGGCCTGAAAAACAAACTCAACGACCTGGTGGTCGATGTCATCCGCGAACACCACGGCAACTCGCTGGTCCGCTTTTTCCACGAGCGCGCCAAAGGTCAGGCGGAGGACGCCCGTCTCGGCGGCAAAATCATGAACCTGCGGGCGGAGGATGTTCCGGCCGTGCAGGAGGAAAACTTCCGTTATCCCGGCCCGAACCCGCAGAGCAAGGAGAGCGGCATCATATGTTTGGCCGATGCGGTGGAAAGCGCGTCCCGCAGTCTCAAACGCCCCACCCCGCAGCGGGTCGAGGACCTGGTCGGCGAGGTGATCGAGCGCAAGATGGATGAGGGTCTGCTCGGGGAGTCTCCGCTCACCCTGGCCGATATCCGCAAGTTATCCGCCAGCTTCCGCTTCACCCTGCTCAACATGATGCACAGCCGCATCGCCTACCCCGAGGACGAGGAAAAGCAGGACAAAGCCGCCAACCTGGCAAAGGCGACGGCCTGAGAATCGCGGCGATTTGGCGGGAAAATTCAACGCACTTTTTGCCGTCTGTGCTCCGTTTGCGGCATGATGGAAAACGGACCACCAACCAGCTTTGTGCCCCCTCCAATCTTGGCATGAACGTCGCTCGGTCTTAAGCAGGGATGGTGCTTCCGAATCCCGTTTTTATTTGGTCCAACCGCCAGCGGGTTGTTTCGTCCGCGTCATTGTCGTTGCCCTCGGTGCGCGCGGTTGTCGTTGCCGCTTGGCCTTTGATCCGCGAGGCCGAGCGCGGGGAGTCGGTCCTCGGGCAACTCGGAGAGATCGGATTCGTCCTCGTCTCCGATGCGCGCATTGCCGCGTTGCACGAGGAATTCATGAATGACCCGTCGCCGACCGATGTCATCACCTTCCCGTACGGGGAAATTGTGATCAGCGCCGAAACAGCCCAACGCGAGGCGCAGCAACGCGGTTTGTCCCTGCCTGAGGAAATCGCGCGTTACGCCGTGCACGGCCTGTTGCACCTCGCCGGGTGGTCAGATGCCGCCCCCCGCAACAGCGCCGCCATGCGGGCCATTCAAGAGAAAATTTTGCGCCGCGCCCTGCGTGGATTGTGCTAACTTCGGCCATGCTTCAGCCTGTGCCCGCATCCGATCCTACGGCGGAAATCACCGCATGGTGGCGTCTTGTCGCATTGTGCCTGCCTTCGCACGAGGAGTGCGGCGCGATCACTTTTGCCCCGGCGGGATGCGAAACGCTCGAGGCCGATTGGGATCGCTGGGTCGCCGGGGTCTTTCTGCCCGTTTTGCATCCTTCCTTGGCTGCCCTTCAGTCGGCGGCCGCGCGGCAAGACACGGTGGCAGTGCTGGCCGAAGACGCCGCCCTCGGGGCCGACTTGCCGGCAGATTTGTCGGGGGGGAGTCTGGCCGCGGGACGCCACTTGCTCACCGCTTTCCAGCATCCCCAAGGTGCCAGGTTGCTCGAGAGGCTTTCGGAAGCAGCGCGGGTTAATCCTTCGGTCGGTCACTTTGCCACCGTCTTTGCCGCCCGCGGGCAGGCATTTCATTTGCCCTTCCTGCAGGTCGCCGGGGCGTTCCTCCTCGCCGAGTGTGTTCTCGGGGCGGATGCGGCCGGGGTCACCTTGTCGGCCGCGCAAACGACAGGCCTGATGCAAAGCGCCCTCGATCGCGTGGCGGTCCTGCCGGCCGTGCAGTTGCTCGCGGTATGAGTGGCACCGCGGTCATTACCGGAGTCGACACGCGCGATGAGAATGCGGTCGATGCCCCGTGGAATGTCGTGGTGCACAATGATCCCGTGAATTTGATGTCCTATGTCACCATGGTCTTCCGCCGCGTCATGGGTTTCCCGCCGGACAAAGCGACCAAGCACATGCTCGAGGTGCATCACAAAGGCCGGTCACTCGTCTGGTCCGGGGAGCGCGAGCGCGCCGAGTCCATCGTCGAACAACTTCATGGTTACTTGCTGCTTGCCACGATCGAGCAGGCCGAACTCTGATCCATGCGTTTGCGACGCGCCTCGACCGATTCGTGGGAACTCCGCGACCTGCATCCGCTCTTGGCTACGTTCCTGACCGAACTACCCAAGGTGGACGCCCGCCACAAAAAAGCGCAAGCCCGGCTTTATCCGGACCCGATCGACGGGGCGACCGACGAGGAGTTTCGCCGCGATTGGAAGGAGCATGTCAGACCGGAGTTGCAGCGTCTTTTTGCCGCGAGTCGCGATATCGTGGCACGGGATTTGTCCGCGCCCGCTGCCCACAACCTTGGCGTCAAAGTGGTCATTCCCGGTGCGCATCTTGAAGCCTGGCTCAACGCTCTCAACCAAGCGCGCCTGGTCATTGTCGAAGAAAACAATTTCACCGAGGACGACTTGGACCACCGTGAGCCCCCGGACCTTGCCACGCAGCGCGGCCTGTCGTTGCTGAAAATACATTTCTACGGCCACCTCCAGGAGTTGCTCGTCGAGGCGGCGGGCTGAAAGCCCATGTCTGACGCCCAAACCACCGAGGCAATTCTGCTCCGCCGGGCGCGCTTCGGTGAGTCGAGCTTTGTCCTCATTTGGTTGTCGCCCGGCCACGGTAAAATCCGCTCGGCGGCCCGCGGCACGGCAAAGCGCGAGAGCAAACTGCGGGGAAGATTGGACCTTTTTTACCACGCCGAGATCCAGTTTGCCGGTGGTCGCAAGTCCGACCTGAGTACCCTGCGTGAAGTGAAGCTGCTCCAGACGTGGGAGGGACTGCGCGGCAGTTACGCCCGCCTCCTCGCGGCCTCTTATTTCGCGGAACTCTGCGACTTGTTGTGCGAGCCGTCCCATCCTGCCCCGGAACTCTTCGACTTGTTGCGCCGGGCGCTGGGTCATCTCTGCGCCAAGGATCCGACGCGCCGCTCCATCGAGTTTTTCGAGTCGGAGACCTGCCGCATGCTTGGCTTTGGACACCGAGGGAATGCCTTGGGTGCGATCGAAGCCCATGCTGGTCGGATTCCGGCCAGCCGCCGGCGCTTTGACGGGGTGTTTCTTTGAGCGATTGGGTCATTGCCCCCGCTGCGCGGCAGTCTTAACCTGCGGCCATGGCGCCGACCGCCTCCCTCTATTCACCCGGGTTTATCGAGCGGGACCATGGATCGTGGTCGCTCGAGGTGGCCGGAGACGAAGCTGCCTCGCGTGGTGACCAGCGCGAAGCTCTTTCCTGCTGGGCCGAATGCCGGGGTATTCTCAGCGCCCGGGCCAAGTCGGCCGACGCGGCGCGTGTTGTTTTGAAAATGGCCATGGCCGAGGAAAGTTTGGGCGATGTGCAGGATGCCTCTGCCCACTATCTTGAGGCTGCCGATCTCTACAAGCTGGCCGGCGAAAAACATCACGTGCCGATGTGCCTGAACAATCTTGCCATGCTGCGAAAGCTCTCCGGTGACTTGGAGAAAGCCTCTCTTCTTCTCTCTCGCGCCCTCGACGAGGCCTCGCTTTGTCACGGAAGTTCGCACGGGGAGACCGCTCTGATTGCTACCAATCTCGGCGCGGTGCTCTGCGAGTGCGGCGATCTGCTCGGTGCCGAGCAATGCCACATGCAGGCTCTCGGGATTAGGGAACAACTCTTCGGGCCGACCCATCCCGAGGTCGGCCTGAGTCTTGGCCATCTCGGAGTGCTTCACCAATTGCGGGGCGATCGCGACGGGGCCCGCCGTTTTTACTGTTCCGCCCTGGCCATTCTTGACGAGTTCCCCCGACTGCACGACGCCGAACGAGTCATTCTCCGCGAAAACCTGGCCGGTCTGGTCTCTAAGCAACTGCCTTAATCGAAGCGCGCCGGTTCTTTAGTGGTTCGCGGCAGGGTGATATTTCGTAAGAGAGAGCCCGCTAGTAATTTATAAAATTGTCCTGATCTCAGTATTGACGTTCACTGGTGGGTGCTTATTTCTGGAGGTCCATGGAAACGAGACTTCCTACGCTTGCTCGAATAGAGGTCAACGGAATCAGGAAAAAGTCCCAAGGACGCCAGCTGCTGGTAACCACGTTGGCCTTCGTGTTTTGGTCGTTTATCGCTCACGCTGCTGTCGTCATCGATCCTTTGTCATGGGGTATGCATCCTGGCGACTCGTTTCGGCTTGTGGTGATCACTGCGGGTAGGACCACAGCGTCCAGTTCGTCCATTGCCACCTACGATTCTTTCGTCAACACACAGGGACTTTCGGGGATCACGTACAACGGCACATCCCTCGGATGGCAAGCACTTGGGCTAACGCCATCGTCTTCACCCCTGACGGACGCTTCCCGTTACAGTTCGCAGGCCAACGCAAAAAGGATTTACAATCTTAACGGCAGTCTGGTCTCCAACACCACGAACGGTACAGCCTTCTGGAAGATGTCCGGCTATAACGCGCACCTGGCGCCGATCGATTGGACCATCAACGGGAGTGGCAATCTCGCCCAGGTCAACGGGTCCCAGCTCGTCTGGACCGGCTTCGACATTGACGGCTCAGTGGCTAGCGCACGGGACTATGATTCGAATGGCTTTCAAATCGGCACGGTGGCAGCCGCGTTAGGCCAGAGTGTGAGTTATCTAGACTATGACTTTTCCAGTAGCACAACGAGCTCCAGGACCCTTAATCCCTACGCGGGCCGGAGCGTCTGCCAATGGCTGGGCGGCGCTTGATAATAGTGCCCTTACCACGGAGCTGCCGATGTATGCGATGTCAGAGCTGATCACGGTGACTGCCGTTCCTGAACCTTCCACCTCTACTCTCGCTGGCTTGGCCTGCGTCGTTTATTTGCTTTGGCGGCGGCGGACGCGCGCTTGAAGTCTGGCTCCTGGCGGCATCCCTCAACACAAAGAACGGCAAAGCTGGCGGTACGGATCTGCTCCCACCGTGCGCGCGTGCGGGACCATGCCTGGGTCGAAGCAGGTGATCAACGACCCGGGGCACGGAGGAGAAGGGTGACCCATTTGCCGCGGCGGTTGGCGGCTTCAAGTTGAAGGCCCCGGGCGGTGAAAGTGGCCAAAGTTTCCTGTTCCAAGCTGCTCAGGATGCCGGAGAGAATAAGGTAGGCCTCCGGTTTCAAGGTGGCGACGATTTGCGGGGCGGCGGCGCAAAGGATTTCGCTGAAGACATTGGCCATGACCAACGGATAGCGGCGGGTCGGCCGCCATTTGAGGAGATCGCGACGGGTCAGGGTAATGCGGGTGCAGCGGTTACGGTGGAGGTTGGCGCGGGCGGCGGGGAGGGCGCGCGGATCGTAGTCGAAAGCATCGACGCGGGTGGCACCGAATTTTTCGGCGGCAATGGCCAAAATGCCGGAGCCAGTGCCGATATCCAAGGCGGTCCACCCAGGTTCCTGACCGGCCGCTGCACGGCGGAGCAGGCGCAGGCAGGACGCGGTGGTGGCATGTTCGCCGGTCCCGAAAGCCATTGCCCCGGCGATGCGAAGGAGGATGCGGGGTTTGGGGCGAGTGGCCGGCCAGCGTCCGTGGGCGTCGATCACCGCAAGGTCGGACGCGAATTGCAGCGTCCGCCGCGGGGCATTGGCGCGGCGGGCGATTTTCGCGGCGTCGATGGTTTCGATTTTCCCGCCGAAATCCCGCTCGAGATGCCGCAGGGTGGCGTCAGTGGCATAAGCTTCCCAGCGGACCAGTCTTCCGCCCGGACGGGCAAGGGTGACCAAGCCGGTCCCGAGGAATGAGAGTCGTTCGCGCCACGCATCTTCATGGTGGGCGGAGGCATGACGCACCCAACGCCGGACGTGGCGTGGGGCCGGTTTGGAAGTCATGGCATCACGCTGGATTTATTTGCTTCGCGGCACAAGTCCGGGCCGTTTAAGGTTTTCCCATCATGATGAAATCATATGCGCGGTGGATGGCCGGGGACGGAGGAGAGTGTCTCAAAGATGTTGGTCTGCTTGTCCTGCGGGTCTGGCTGGGACTGTCCATGCTTCTTTTGCATGGCTGGGGCAAGTTTGCGGGTTATGCCGACAAAGCGGGTGGCTTTCCTGATCCCATCGGGGTGGGCAACGCGATGAGTTTGAGCCTGGTCATTTTTTCCGAGTTTTTTTGCGCTGCTTTGCTCGTGGCGGGTTTGGCCGCGCGGTTCGCTTTGGTGCCCCTCGTTGTCACCATGGCGGTGGCTTTTTTCCTCATTCATGGCGGGCGTTTGGTCGGCGACGGCAGCGGTGAAATGGCCTTCCTTTACCTCGCCGGATTTGTCGCCCTCTTGATCGCGGGTCCGGGTCGCTATTCCTTCGACCACTACATCCTTCGCGCTTTTCGCGGGTAGGATCAGCCGGCGGCCCGCTAGAATATCCGGCTTATGCACGAGTTTTCTTATCGCGACGGGGTGCTCTGCTGTGAAGGGGTGGCCTTGACGGACTTGGCCGCGGAGCACGGGACGCCGCTCTATGTCTACAGCGCGAAGACGATCCGCGACCATTACCGCCGGCTGGACGAGGCTTTGTCGGGGCTCGATCACCGGGTGTGCTTTGCCATGAAGGCGAACTCAAATCTTGCGGTGCTCAATTTGCTGGCCCGTGAGGGCGCGGGATTCGACATCGTCTCGGGTGGGGAACTTTTCCGCGTGCTCCAATCTGGCGGGCGGGCGGATTCCTGCACTTTTGCCGGGGTGGGCAAGACGCGGGAGGAAATCGAATATGCGCTGAAGGAAGGCGTTTATTCCTTCAATGTGGAGTCGGAGCCGGAGTTGGAATTCATCAACGAGGTGGCGGGGGCTTTGGGAAAAAAGGCGCCGGTGGCCTTACGGGTCAATCCTGATGTTGATGCCCAGACGCACAAATACATTTCGACCGGCAAAAGCCACAACAAGTTCGGCATCGGAATCGACCGTATCCTCGGGGTTTATGCCCAGGCGGCAAAGTTGCCGCATTTGCAGATCCGCGGGATCCAGACGCACATCGGGTCCCAGATTCTCGAGACGACACCCTTCGTCGAAGCGCTGGGCAAGCTCGCGCCGATCGTCGAGGAGTTGAAAAAATCTTACGGTATTGAATTCTTCAGCATCGGGGGCGGAGTGGGGATCGTCTACCATGGTACGCTGGAAAGCGGGGCGCCCGACTGGTGGCTTCGGGCCAACGGGGACGGCGGAAAGCGGATCGGATTCGACGACTATGCCCGTGCGGTCGTGCCTTTGCTCAAACCGCTCGGGTTGAAAATCCTGCTCGAACCGGGCCGCAGTCTGGTCGGCAACGCGGGAGCGCTGCTGGCCAGCGTGCTTTATGTCAAGAAAACGCCGGCGAAAAATTTTGTTATCACCGACGCGGGGATGAACGACTTGATTCGGCCCGCTTTGTACGAGGGCCACCACGAGATTGTTCCTCTCCAAGAACCGCCGGCCGGTGCTCCGCACGGGCCGGTCGATGTGGTCGGTCCGGTCTGCGAAAGCGGTGATTTTTTTGCCCAGGATCGCGAATTACCCGAAGTGCAGGCTGGCGAAAAAATCGCGCTACTCAGCGCGGGAGCGTATGGATTTGTCATGGCGTCGAACTACAATTCGCGGCGTTTGCCGGCCGAGATTTTGGTCGACGGGGGCCACTCGGAAGTGGTCCGGGCGCGGCAATCGTGGGATGACCTGGTGGCCGGGGAACGAGTACCGGGGAAGTAGCGCGGAGGCCGGCATGGGCGACCTCCTGAGCTCGTCGAAGTGAAGCAGCCCGCCTGCGGCGCGTCATGATCAAGGCCGGGCAGTGGTTCTGGTCGGGGGCAAATCGAGGGGTCGGCCGACGAAAATGCCGGCGTGTTTCCCGAACTTGTTGAGGTAGTCGCTCAATCGGTTGTCGAGGACGACCTCGCGGTGGTTTTTCGAGGCATGAAGGAAGCGCAGAACTCCGTTTTTATCCCGCGAGGCGATGCCGACGTGGGAGGTGTAGGTCTCGTGCCAGGTGGTGACGATACAGATGATGTCGCCATTGCGCAGTTGCGACTCGATGCGGGGCACTTGAGCCTTCGGGACGTAGGTGATACCCCGGCGGGAGAGTTCGTTTTCCACCCGGATAAATTCCGGGACCATGGAGGGATCGGCCCGCAGCTGGCGGTAAAGATGCGGCTTTTTCCCCATATAAGCCATGCGCCGGTGGAGTTTTTTGCCACCGAGCGAGGGTGTGATGTCTTTGACCAATCCGCGCCGTTCGTTGTCCTGGATCCAGTCCTCCAGATGATGCAGTCGTGAATCGAACCGTCCGGTGCAGCGACCCCCGCGGTAGCGGTCCATTTCGATGAGGCGCAGCATTTCCTGCGGCGAGTAGGGCGGAGAGTGCAGGGCGACAAGGCGCCCCATGGCGAGGGCGATTTCGAATAGTGTCCAGCAGTCCATTCCCTTCATGTTGACCGACGGGGACTCGATCACATCGTGCAATTCCAAGGTGTAATTCACGTAGGGTGTCCCGCGCAGGGCGAGGGCGAATTTGTTCACCCGCTCCCCGAGCGGCAGTTTGGCCCAGCCGGCGCGGTAGCCGCGTTCCATGACCTGTTGAAATTTGTCCGGCCCGACAAAGGTTCGCTCCGGAGGCAATCCGGCGAAAGCCGGGCGGGATAGGACAAACAACAAAGCGAGCAAAAGAAAAGTGGCACGCATTGCGGCGGAAGTTACCACAGGAGGCGGCAAGGCGCCAACCGGGCCTTACCGCAAAGTTCTTATTAGTAATTATTCTTGAAACAATTTGCTTTTGGCCTGAGATTGGAGGATCCGATGGCCACCAAGACTGCCAGTCCCGAAAAACAGCTCAAACGCTACGAGGAATCGATCGCGCAGGACGGCCTGCGTCTGACCCGCCAGCGCAAGCATGTTTACGGGGCCCTGCTCCAACAGCAGGACCACCCGACGGCCATGGAAGTCTTCCTGCGGGCCAGGCCCGAGATGGAATCCCTCTCGCTGGCCACGGTCTACAATGTTCTCGAAACGCT
This sequence comes from Verrucomicrobiota bacterium, assembly GCA_027624625.1. Taxonomy (GTDB): domain Bacteria; phylum Verrucomicrobiota; class Verrucomicrobiia; order Chthoniobacterales; family JACTMZ01; genus JACTMZ01. The sequence goes on from JAQBWH010000004.1 coordinate 15,880, forward strand.
GGCCGAGCGCGGGTTGGTCCGCAAGGTGCATCTGGACAGCGGGTCCACCCGTTATTGCGCAAACAATGCCAAACACGGGCACTTTACCTGCACCGGTTGCGGCGCGGTCATGGATGTGCCGCTCCTGCCCGGCGCCGAATTGGAAAAGCTCCATCATCTGCCCCGCGGCTACACCGTGACGCAGCAGGAAGTTTCCCTGCACGGCCTCTGCGCGACCTGCCGGAAAAACCATCACTAATTTTATGAAACATCTCAAAATTGACAACCTGCACGTCAGCATCGGCGACCGCGAAATCCTCCGCGGCCTGAGCCTCGATCTGCCGACCGGTCAAGTGCACGCCATCATGGGGCCGAACGGTTCGGGCAAAAGCACGCTGGCCAAAGTCATCGCCGGCCATCCCGACTACACGGTGACTTCCGGCGATATCCTTTTCGACGGCGAGAGCATCCTTGTCATGGAGCCCGACGCGCGGGCCCGCCAGGGTATTTTCCTCGCCTTCCAATACCCGAGCGAAATTCCCGGGGTGACCATCGCCAACTTCCTCCGTGCCGCCCTGCAGGCGCGCCTGCCCGAGGGTGAGGAACTGGAGGCCACCGAATATTACGCCAAGCTTTACGAGAAAATGGATCTCCTCGAGATGCCGCGGAATTTCACCTCGCGCGCGGTCAACGAGGGATTCTCCGGCGGCGAGAAAAAGCGCTGCGAAATCCTGCAAATGGCCATGCTGCAACCGACCTTCGCCCTGCTCGACGAAACCGATTCCGGTCTGGACATCGACGCCCTCAAGATCGTCTCGCACGGGGTCAACTCCCTCCGCGGGCCGGAGACCGGCATGCTCGTCATCACCCACTACCAGCGCCTGCTCAATTACATCGTGCCCGATTTTGTCCATGTCATGATCAATGGCCGTATTGTCGAAAGCGGCACGAAAGAACTTGCCCTCAAACTGGAGGCCGAAGGTTACGACTGGGCAACCGAGCCTGAAGCCGAAGCAGTCGGAGCCTGAAACCCACGGAGAACAAAACTATGAGCAACACCCAAACCCAACTGGACATCGACCGCGAAAAAGGGAATTTCCGTTACGACGTCGACTACGAATTCGACGCCGGCACCGGGCTGAACGAAAAGACGATCGACTACATTTGCGACGTCAAGGGCGAGCCCGATTGGATCCGTCAGTTCCGCAAGGACGCGCTGAAAAAATTCCTCGAGAAACCCATGCCCACGCATTGGGCCTCGCACGATCTGGAGAACATCATTTTCGACAAGATCCGCTACTACCTTTCGCAGGGCGGACAAAAACCGAAAAAGACCTGGGATGAAGTGCCGGAGGACGTCAAACGGACCTTCGAGCGGCTCGGCATTCCCGAGCAGGAGCGCAAGTTCCTCGCCGGCGTCGAGGCCCAATTCGACAGCGAGGCGGCCTACTCGAACATCAAGGAGGCGGTCGGCAAGCAGGGCGTCATTTTTATGGGCAGCACGGACGCCCTCAAGGAGCGCCCGGAAATTTTCCGCAAGTGGTTCGGCAAAGTGATCCCGACGGGTGACAACAAATTCAGCGCGCTGAACAGCGCCGCTTTTAGTGGTGGCTCCTTCATTTACGTGCCGCCCGGGGTCAAGGTCTCGCACCCGCTGCAGGCCTACTTCCGCATCAACGCGGAAAACTTCGGCCAATTCGAGCGCACTCTGATCATCGCCGACGAGGGCGCCGAGGTGACCTACATGGAGGGCTGTACCGCCCCGAAATTCGACACCGCCACCCTGCACAGCGCGGTGGTCGAGCTCGTCGCGCTCAAGGGCGCGAAAATCCAATACATCACGGTGCAAAATTGGTCGAACAACGTCTTCAATCTGGTGACCAAGCGCGGCCTCGCGATGGAGGACGCCGAAGTCAAATGGATCGACTGCAACATTGGTTCGCGCCTGACCATGAAATACCCGGGTGTGGTCATGAAGGGCCGCCGGGCCCGCGGCGAAGTGATTTCCATCGCTCTGGCCGGCGATGGACAGCATCAGGACACCGGCGCGAAAATGGTCCACGCAGCCGACGAAACCACGAGCAACATCGTGTCGAAGTCGATCAGCGTCGGCACCGGACGTGCCACTTACCGCGGACTGGTCAATATTCCGCGACACCTCAAGGGTTGCAAAAACAACACCGAGTGTGACGCCTTGCTCATCAATACCAGCAGCCGCACGGACACCTATCCGGCCATCACGGTGCGGGGGACGGGCAATGCCTGCCAGCACGAGGCCAGTGTCAGCCAGGTCAGCTCGGAGCAGATCTTCTACATGCAGCAGCGCGGACTGACCGAGGCGCAAGCCATGAGTTTGAGTGTCAACGGATTCGTCAACGACCTCGTTCGTCAATTCCCCATGGAATACAGCGTCGAACTGAAACGCCTCATCGATCTTGAGATGGAAGGCTCGGTCGGCTGATCAGGTCGGAGGAACAATCGTGATCATGGCTTCTGCATCCGTTTCCGGTGTACCCTTGATGGAAGGCGCCCTTGTCGAGGGCCAATGGCCCGAATGGTTCGTCGCCTCGCGTCAGCGTGGCTGGGCGGACTTTGAAAAGCTCCCTGCGCCTGCGCCGAAGGACGAAAAGTGGCGTTTCTCCAAGGTCAAAGCCCTGGCCTTGGACAGCTTCCGCTATCCGGCCGCGGTGGCCGATGCCGCCGCGCTGGTCGGTCGCTCGACCGGTCTTGGCGAGTCCGCCGCCCGTTTCGTTTTCGGGAACAACCGCCTGCTTGCCGCCACGGCTCCCGCTGCGGAACTAGTCAAGGCCGGGCTCGTCGTCATGACCCTTGAAGAGGCGGCGAGCAAACACGCCGATCTGGTGGAAAAACATTTCATGGCGCACGAGGCCAAGCTCGGCTCGGCCAAATACGCCGCCTTGCACCGCTCCGGTCCGGTCAACGGCGTCTTCATTCGCGTCCCGGAAAATCTCGAGGTCGTTCTGCCCATCGAAATTTTCCACTGGGTCGAGGGTGAAAATTCCGCCGTTTTCCCGCACACCCTCGTGGTCTGCCAACGCCAGAGCAAGGCGACCGTCGTCGATTGTTTCCGTAGTTCGGACGATGCACCCGCTTTCGCCTGCGGGGTCAACGACTTGGTCGTCGAGGAAGGCGCCAAGCTCAACTATGTGGCCGTGCAACAATGGAGCCTCGCCACCACCGCGTTTCATCTCAACTCCACCACGGTCGGACGCGATGCCGCCTGCCTCGGTATGCAGGTCAACCTGGGAGGCAAGTTCATCCGCGGCGAGAGCTACAGCCGCATGGTCGCGGAAGGCGCCCGCAGCGACATGCTTTCGGTCAACATCGCCAGCGGCGAGCAGATGATCGACCAGCGCACCTTTCAAGATCACGCCAAGCCCAGCGCGACGAGCGATCTGCTTTACCAGAACGCTCTGACCGGCAAAGGACGAACCGTGTTCAGCGGAGTGATTCGCGTCGAACCCGGCGCCCACAAGACCGATGCCTACCAAAAGGTCCGCAATATCGTCCTGAGCGACGAGGCCGAGGCAAACAGCATGCCCGGTCTGGAGATCGAGGCGGACGACGTTCGTTGCACCCACGGCGCGACGACATCGCAGGTCGATGATCGCGAATTATTCTACCTGCTGGCCCGCGGCATACGTCCGGAGGCGGCACAGCAACTTTTGGTCATGGGCTTCTTCAACACCGTGCTTGATCGTCTGCCGGACGCCCGGCTGCGCGGGCCCATCGAGAGCTTGGTGGAAGCACGCCTGAAGGCCGCGTTGCCAGCTTAGAGTTGCTCGGGGTGGTTGAGTAACTCGGCGATCCGGGTGAGGAGGCGGCCGGCGGCGCCGCCGTCGAGGACGCGGTGGTCGAAGCTCAGGGTGAAGCAGGCATTGGTCACGGGGAGGAATTGTTGCTTCTCCTTGTCCCATTTCGGTTCGACGCGTCCGGCGCCGAGGCCGAGGAGGACAGTTTGCTCGGGGAGCGGAATCGGGGTGGCGAGGGTCAGGCCGAAGGTGCCGTAGTTTGTCACCGTCGAAATGCATTGGCCCATGTCCTTCGGACTGAGGCGGCGTTGGCGGGCGAGTTCGACCAACCGGGCATAGATCGGCATGAGCTCTTTGAGGCTGTGTTTGTCCGCACTCCGGATCACGGGCACAAGCACGCCATCCTCGGCCTCGACGGCAAAGCCGATATCGATCGATCCGGGATGGATGACTTGGTTGCCGATGAGGCGGCCGGCCGGCGCGCTGTTCTCGGACAAAGCAATGGCCAAGGCCCGCAGCGCGTAAAGCGAGACGCCGGCTTTTTCGGACGAGGCTTTGCGGTGGGCGAGCATTTTGTCGAGTTCGACGGGCAGGACAACGGTGGCCAGCGGACGCGTCCAACTGCGGCGCATGGCATCGGCCACCGCCACGCGCATGGAGGAGGCCTCGGTGACCTTTTGCTGGTCGAGGTTCTCCATGAAGCGTTCGAAATCCTCGATGGTGACACGGCCGCCCGCTCCGCTGCCGGCCACGCCGGCGAGGTCGGCCGCGCTGAGGCCGAGTTCGGTCATGCGTGCCTTCATGCGGGGCGAAAGAAAAGCCGCGCCCCCGGCGTGGGCCGGGACGGGAAGTCCTTTGATCGTCGGTTCCGGTTTGTCCGACTGCTTGATCTCGGGCTTGGCCACGCGTTGTTTCTTCGGTTTTTCCGGGGCACCGGCCGGCATGGAGCCGGTGGGTTGGCTCGAGGATCCGTTTTCTTCCGGTTCGAGATAGCCCATGCGTTCGGCGTCCGCATCGGCGACTTCAAGGTATCCAAGCGTTGCCCCGACCGCATAGCTCTCGCCTTCCACCGCGCGAAGTTCGACCAGTTTGCCGCTGCAAGGCGCGACCACACCCATGACCGCTTTGTTCGTCTCGACCTCCATGACATCGTTGTCGCCGGCCACGTCTTCGCCGGGCTGGGCAATGAGGCGGACAATAGTCGCCTCGGCAATGGATTCACCGAGTTGCGGCATGAGGAGAGGAATGCGGGCCATAAAGTTTATTGGGTGAGGAGTTGACGGAGGCGCGCGGCAATGACGCTGGCGGTCGGCCGGTGGGCGGCCCACAGATCGGGATGGTAGGGAACGGGGGTGTCTCTCGCGTTGAGACGCATGGGGGCGGCATCAAGAAGACCGAAACCCTCGGTGGCCACGCGGGAGATGACCTCGGCATTGACGCCGCCCCAGGGCCACGCTTCGCCGACGACGAGAAGGCGTCCGGTGCGTGCCACCGAGGCGAGAATGGTATCGGTGTCGAGCGGTTTGACCGTGCGAAGGTCGATCACTTCAATTTGCCAACCATCTTCAAGGAGGTCCTCGGCAGCTTGGAGGGACTCATGGAGCATGGCGCTGTAGGTCACCACCGTGGCGTCACGTCCGGCCCGCGCGATGCGTGCTTTGCCCACGGGTTGCGCGGTGTCGGGTAGTTTGTCCGCCTTGAGATGATAATAGAGCAGCTTGTGCTCGCAGAAGATGACGGGGTCGTCGATGGCCACAGCCTCGAGCATCATGCTGTAAGCGTCCTCCACCGTTGCGGGGGTCATGACGACGAGCCCTGGATAGTGTGCGTAGACGGCTTCCATGCTTTGGCTGTGGAACGGACCGGCACCGAGCGTTCCACCGCTGGGGAGACGCACCACAATGGGGCAGGGGACTTCGGTCCGGTAATAAAGGGTGGCGGCCTGGTTGACGATCTGGTTGAAGCCCACGGTGGAAAAATCGGCAAATTGCATTTCGACAATGGGGCGGGCGCCTTCGATCGCCGCACCGACCGCGAGCCCGACGATGGCGTCCTCGCTCAACGGTGCGTCCATGACGCGGCCGGGAAATTCGGCGGCCAGGTTTTTCGTCGCTTTGAAGGCACCGCCAAAAGCCCCGACATCCTGCCCGTAGATAAAGACGCGCGGGTCATCGGTCAGGGCTTTCTCCTGCGCGGCGCGGATGGCTTCGAGGTAGGTGACGCTCATTCGTCCTCCAAGTCGTGATGACCGTCGACCAAACGCTCGGTTGAGATGGCCTGCCAATCTTCATCAGCCGGATCCGGGCCTTTTTCCCGCTGGGCGATGTTCAAGGCACCCTCGACTTCGGCTTGGGTTTCTTTGGTCCAGACGGCGATCTCTTCCGCGGTGGCGAAATCCGAACCGATGAGTTGCCTCGCGCCGACTTCGAGACAGTCGCGCCCGACATTGGCTTGGCGCAGCGCCGCATCCACGTAACCGGCATCATCGTGCTCCCCATGGCCGACAAGGCGCAAGAGGGTGGCGACGACCATTTGCGGTCCGTGCCCTTCCCGCGCGGCCTGAACGGCGAGTTGGAGGGTTTCCAGAGAAGCAATGGGGTCGGTGCCATCGCACTTGAAGCCGGCGATGCCGTAGCCGGCCGCTTTGTCGAGCAGGTCGGCACAGGCGAACTGGCGGCTGTTCGGCGTGGAGTAGGCGTATTGGTTGTTGGCGACGACAACGACAAGTGGAAGACGTTCGACCGCGGCGAGGTTGACGCCTTCATGGAAAGCCCCGGTGGAAGTGCCGCCGTCGCCGATTGAAGTGACTCCGACCACGCCGGTCTCACCGCGGAGACGACGGGCATAGAGGCCGCCGGCGACCACGGGCACGAGGGCGCCGAGATGGCTGATCATGGCGTAGTAACCCTCGCGGGGGCGGCCGCGGTGGATATTGCCATCGCGCCCGCGCATGGGCCCTTTGGCCGATCCGAGATAAGTGCGGAAGGTGTCGAGCACGGTGTCCCCGAAGGCGAGGCGTCCGGCCTGGTCGCGGATGAGCGGACCAAAGATGTCGCCTTTTTGGAGGAAGATGGATGATGCGGTGCTCAGGGCTTCCTGACCTTTGCCGAGAAAGACGCCACCTTTGATCATGCCGGCACGATAAAGGCTGGCGAGCTTGTCCTCGGTCGCGCGGGCCAGAAGCATGACGCGGTAGGCGCGCACCAAGAGCGCCGGATCGAGGTCATTGCACGCTACCGACTTTGCCTTGACTGCGGTGACCATCTGGACCGGGAGGTTATCGTGCCGGGTGCCCGTGCTGCAAAGGGAAAACCATGGGGCCTGCTCCTTCCTTTTGGCTCGCGGTGAGGTTTTTAACGGAGAAAATCTGCACGATGCCACGGCTGCGAACCCTGATGCTCGGAATTCCGCTCTTGCTCGCGGCGGTCACCGCGTTGGCGCTCTGGACGGTTTCGCGGGTCACGGTGGACAAAAAAAACGAGATGTATATCGGCAGTATCGGGGAACCGAGCACGCTCAATCCCGTCCAAGCGGCCGATTCGGCATCCGGCTCGGTCACCGGGGTGATCTTCAACGGTCTGCTCAAATACAATGCCGGTCTGGAAATTGTCGGCGACCTCGCCGCCGAGTGGAAATTAAGTCAACGCAGCACCTTTTTTTTCGACTCTGCTGAAGCAGCCATCCTCGCGGCAGCCAATCTGGAAGCGGGGGGCGTGGACCGGGAAGCGCTGCATCTCAGGCGTTACGCGGTGGAGGGAGACCGGCTGGAGCTGGAACTGTCGCTGCCGGGAGTGGGCGATTCGGAAAAGTTGGCCGCCAAATTCGGGGTCGCACCGCTGCCGGTGCAGACCCTTTCGGTCATGGCGCCGAAACCGCTGGAAGATGCGCTCACCCGCTTCGCCGCGGAGGAAAGTTCCGCGCGCGTCGTGCGGGTCTGGAGCCATGGCAACCTGGGCGAACTTGTTTTTCTCGGTGCCGAGGAGGCGACCCGCGAGCGTTTGCGGGTCTGGCTGGCCGAGCGATTCGGGGAAGAGGGATTGCGCATCGAAGCGGTGCAAGCGCCGCGATTTTTGGCCGAACCGGTGGTAGTCTTCCGCTTGCATGACGACGTTCGCTGGCACGACGGCGCGCCGTTCACCTCGCGGGACGTGAAGTTTACTTACGAGGCGATGATGGACGACCGTGTGGCCTCGCCCCGCAAGCCGGATTACGAATTGGTGCTGTCCGTCGAAACGCCCGATGCGCGCACGGTGCGGGTCGTTTACCGCCGACCTTTTTCGCCCGCCCTGGAGAGTTGGATGACGAGCGTGTTACCGGCTCATTTGCTGGCCGGCGTCCCCCCTGACCGGTGGCCACTGACCTTCAACCGTGCACCGGTCGGAACGGGTCCGTTCAAGTTTGCCGAGTGGAAAACGAACCAGTTTGTGCGCGTGGCGCGGAACGAGGACTACTTCAAGGGTCTCCCCCATCTGGACGGCATTGTTTTCCGCACCTTGCCCGACCCGCTGACCCTGCGCCTCGCTTTCGAGACGCGACAGGTTGACTTCTGGTCGGCGGATCCCTGGGCGGTGGGGAGCTTCCGCGAGGACGAGCGCTTCACCCTCTTCACCTCGCCGAGCAATTCTTACAACTACGTCGGGTGGAATCTGCGGCGCCCCATGTTTCAGGATCTGCGCGTGCGCCAGGCCCTGGCCCACGCGGTCAATATCGACCAGATGATCCGTTATATCCTTTACGGATACGGCACGCAGAGTACGGGGATCTTCACCCCCGAAATGTGGTTTTTCAACCCGCGGGTCCAGCCGCTCGCTTACGATCCGGAGGCGGCGAGGCAGTTGCTCGACAAAGCGGGCTGGGTTGCGGGCGAAGACGGGATCCGTGTCAAAGACGGGCAGCGCTTCGCTTTTACCCTCATCACGAACAACGGGAATGTTATCCGCAGCGACATCGCGACACTCGTGCAGGAAAACCTCCGGGCGATCGGGATCGAGGTCACGGTCGAGATGTATGAGTGGGCGGTCTTTCTCAAGCGCTTCGTTAACCAGGGGGAATTCGACGCCGTGGTGCTCGGTTGGGCGCTGGGGCAGGGTTTTGATCAATTCCAGATCTGGCACTCGTCCCAGACCGAGCCGGAGCGGCTCAACATGGTCGGCTACCGGAACAAGGAAGCCGACCGCCTGCTTGAGTCGGTGCGCGAGGAATTCGACCGCGGCGAGATCATCCGCCAGTGCGGTGAATTGCAGCAGTTGATTTACGACGACCAGCCGTATTTGTTCCTTTTTGTGCCTGAAGGAACGTCTGTCATGTGGAAGGACGCTTTCCGCGTGAGGCGGCCGGGACCGGATGGCACCTGGATCGACGAACCGGTGACGATGACCAAAGCGGGGTGGAGTCACTACCTTGAATGGTTTTACCGTCCGGAATACGCCAAGGAGGCCAGTGAATAAGCCATGACCGTTTTCATCATCCGCCGCCTCCTCGCGTCCATCGTGCTGTTGTTTTTTATCAGCCTGATTTCGTTTTTCATCATCACGCTGACGCCGGGGAGTCCCTATCCTTGGGGTGAGTTGAATCCCAAAGTTTCGGAAGACGTGAAGCGGATTTTCCGCGAGAAATTCCACCTCGATAAGCCCTTGCATAAACAATACGGGTTCATCATGCGCGACCTCTTGACCGGCGAGTTGCGCAGTATCAAGGACGAGCGGCCGGTCCTGGCCAAAATCGCCGAGCGCCTCCCCGCCACCCTCGCGCTCAATCTCGGGGCCTTGGCCCTGTCCTTGAGTTTCGGCCTTTTGCTCGGTGTTTACGGTGCGCGGTATGCGGGGCGATCTCCGGATGTGATCACGAGCATCCTGGCCTTTGTCTTCATCGCGTTGCCCGGTTTCTGGGTTTCCTATTTGCTGGCCATTGGCCTGGTCAACTACGGCGCCGTGCCGATCCTCGGAACGCACACCATCGGCGTCACTTTCAGCAATGGTCTGGAGGTCTTTCTCGATCGCTGGTGGCATGTCATGTTGCCGGCCTCCATTCTGGCCATCGGCGGCGTTGCCGTGCAGTCGCGCTTCATCCGGGCGAGCATGATTGAAACTTTGCGCGAGGATTACATCCGCACGGCACGGGCCAAGGGACTCGATGAGAATGCGGTTTTTTACCGGCATGCCCTGCGCAACTCGATACGCCCGCTGATCACCGGCATCGGTATGCTTCTGCCCGCCTTGATCGGCGGGGCGGTCATCATTGAAAATATTTTCGCCTACCCCGGGATGGGGCGCTTGGGCTACGAGGCGGTGCTGGAGCGTGATTATCCGACGCTCGTGGCACTCAACTTTGTCACCGCGGCGCTCGTCCTGCTCGGCAATTTGCTGGCCGACGTGCTCTACGCGGTGGTCGATCCGAGGGTGCGATTGGAATGATCACGACCACGCCGGAACCACTTGAAGCCGCCGCGGCCAGCCCGACCGCGCGCTCCCTGCGCCGTTTTCGTGCGAACAAAACCGGACTGTTGGCCCTCGGTATGGTCTGCGTGCTGGCCGTCATTGCCGTGACCTTCTTCGTGCTTGATACCCTTGGTATCCCTTGGCCGATGGACCCCGATACGACCAATCTCGAACGGAAACTTCTTCCGCCGAATCCGGTCAATTGGCTCGGCACAGACAACCTCGGGCGCGATGTCTTCAGCCGTCTGCTCAACGGCGCCTACATTTCATTGACGGTCGGATTTGTCGCGGTTTCCGTCTCGCTTTCCATCGGCGTGACGGTCGGTGCGGTCGCTGGCTATTTCGGCAAGTGGGTGGACAACCTGATCATGCGCATCGTCGATGCGGTCATGTGTTTCCCGACATTTTTCCTCATTCTCACTGCCGTGGCGCTGGTCGGTCCGAGCATTTTCAACATCATCATCGTCATTGGCCTGGTCAGCTGGACCGGCACCGCGCGTCTGGTCCGCGCGGAATTCCTCACCTTGCGCGAGTCAGCTTATGTGCAGGCCGCGCGGGCGCTCGGGCAGCGCGGCCCGAAAATCATTTTCCGTCACATGCTGCCCAATGCGGCGGCCCCGATTTTGGTCACCGCCGTGCTCGGGGTGCCGGAGGCGATTCTGGCCGAGGCCGGCTTGAGCTTTCTCGGTTTTGGGGTGCAGCCGCCCCAGGCCACGTGGGGCAACATTATCGCCGACGGCAAGACTTACATTCTCGATGCCTGGTGGCTGATCTTGTTCCCCGGGCTTGCCATTCTCATCGCGGCACTGTCGTTTTACTTGACGGGGGACGCACTGCGGCAAGCGGTGGAAACCCGATCCGAAAGACAATGAACCGGCCCATCCTTCAAGTCCGCAACCTCTGCATCGATTTCGTCCTCGAAGACCGCACGATTGAGGCGGTGAAGGGTGCTTCCTTCGAGTTGGCGGCGGGCGAGACCTTGGCCATCGTGGGCGAGAGCGGCAGCGGCAAGAGCGTGACCGCGCTGGCTCTCACGAGGCTTCTGCCTGTGCCTCCGGCGGAGATCAAAGAGGGGGAAATACTTTTCGACGGCGAAAGTGTCATGACGATGGACGCGGCCCGCCTGCGCAAACTGCGCGGCGGCAAGATCGCCTACATTTTTCAGGAGCCAAGCACGTCGCTCAACCCGGTTTACCCGGTGCGCAGCCAAATCGGGGAGGCCATCCGTTTGCATCGTCGCGACGTCACGGACGTCGATGCGGAGATCGTGCGCTGGCTGGAGGCGGTCGGCATCGTCGATCCAGCGGCCCGCATGCATGATTATCCGCACCAATTGAGCGGCGGGATGCAGCAGCGTGTCATGATCGCCATGGCGCTGGCCTGTCAGCCGGACGTGTTGGTTGCGGACGAGCCAACCACCGCACTGGACGTAACCATCCAGGCGCAGATCATGGAGTTGCTCGGATCGTTGAAAGAACGTTTCGGCATGGCTGTGATCCTGATCACGCACAACTTTGGGATTGTCTCGGGATTCGCTTCGCGGGTGCTCGTCATGTATCGCGGGCGCATCGTCGAGCAGGGGCCGACGGAGGAAATCTTGCGGCATCCGCAGCACGCCTACACCCGCGCCTTGATCGAATGCATCCCGCAGTTGGGCTCGAAGGAAAAGCGGCTGAAAACGATCGACCACGCGGCGATTGAGGTGGCTTGAGCCTTGCCTTGCGGCCTGACCCGATCTTGGATGCGCGGATGGAACGATCTTTTGGGCGGGCGGCGGACGTGTTACGTCCGGTAACTTTCGAGCAGGGCATCGCGCCGCACGCGGCGGGGTCTGTGCTGGTTTCCTTCGGCCATACCAAAGTGGTCTGCGCGGCGACGATCGACGAGGCGGTACCGCGTTGGATGCAGGTGCAGAAGGTGCCGGGTGGATGGCTGACCGCGGAATACTCGATGTTACCCTACGCGACCTTGGATCGGAAGCAGCGGGACATTTCGCGCGGCAAGCTCGATGGTCGCACCACGGAAATCCAGCGGCTGATCGGACGGGCGCTGCGGGCCGTGGTGGATCTGGACAAACTCGGTCCGCGGACCTTGTGGGTGGATTGCGATGTCTTGCAGGCCGATGGCGGGACGCGCACCGCGGCCATCACCGGAGCTTGCGTGGCGGTGGAATTGGCCTGCCGCAAGCTGATGGCCGAGGGGAAAATCAAAGAGACGGCTCTCAAAGAGCGGATGGCGGCCGTGAGCGTCGGGGTGGTAGAAGGAGAAGTGCTTCTCGATTTGGACTACCTCGAGGATAAGGATGCGATGGTGGATTTGAACTTGGTCATGACTCAGGGCGGGGAGTTTGTCGAGGTGCAGGGATCGGGGGAGGAGGCGACTTTCGGGGAGGAGGCGCTTTTTGAAATGCTGCGGGTCGGTCGGGCGGGGATTGAAAGTTTGCTTGCCCTTCAAGAAAGGACCCTTACTCTGTCCGCCTCTTAAGCGCGGCCATGAAGAAAGCACTCATCACAGGAATCACCGGTCAGGATGGCTCCTATTTGGCCGACTTGTTGGTGGCCAAGGGCTATGAAGTCCACGGGATCATCCGCCGGGCCAGCACCTTCAACACAGCCCGCATCGATCACCTTTACCAGGACACGCACGTCAATGGAGTGCGACTCTTCCTGCATTACGGCGACCTCGCGGATTCGGTCAATCTGACCAAGCTTCTCTATAAACTGCAACCCGACGAAGTCTACAACCTCGGGGCACAGAGCCACGTGCGGGTCAGTTTTGATATTCCCGAATACACGGCCGATGTGACCGGGGTGGGGACGATCAGGATTTTGGAAGCGATCCGTGAGTCGGGTGTCAAGCCGCGCTTTTACCAAGCTTCGAGCAGCGAGATGTATGGCAAGGTGCAAGAAGTACCGCAAACCGAGACCACGCCGTTCTGGCCGCGCAGTCCTTACGGCTGTGCCAAGATGTTCGGGTATTGGGCGACGGTGAACTACCGGGAGAGCTACGGGCTCTTTGCCAGCAACGGCATCCTTTTCAACCACGAAAGTCCGCGCCGCGGCGAGACCTTCGTGACCCGCAAAATTTCCCGGGCGGTGGCGGCGATCAAGCTGGGGCGACAAAAGGAGCTTTATTTAGGAAACATGGAGGCCAAGCGGGACTGGGGTTATGCCCCGGAATACGTGGAGGGGATGTGGCGGATGCTGCAGGCCGACGAACCGGACGACTACGTGCTGGCGACCAACGAAACCCATACGGTTAAAGAATTTGTGCAGGAAGCCTTCGGGCACGTGGGCTTGGAGTGGGAGAAATACCTCAAGTATGACGCCCGCTACGAGCGCCCCGCGGAGGTCGACCTGCTCATCGGGGATCCAGCCAAGGCCAAGCGGCAACTCGGCTGGGAACCCAAGGTCCGCTTCAAGGAACTGGTCCAGATCATGGTAGACGCCGATCTGGAAATGCTTGAAGCCAAGGGCCCCGTCCACCAAGATCAATACTAACCAAGAGAAGGAACCGAAATTTTATGTCCAGAGTTTGTACCGTTACCGGAGCCAAGCCCAAGCGTGGATCAACCATCCACCGCCGCGGTATGGCCAAAAAGAAGGGCGGCGTCGGCCGTCACGTCACGGCGAATACACCACGCTTTTTTACCCCGAATCTTCAGGAGAAACGCATTTGGGTTCCCGAGCTTAAACGCTTCGTGAAGGTCAAACTGACCGCCCGTGCCCTGAAGACAATCAACAAGAACGGGGCTTACGCCACTCTCAAGAAGGCCGGGATCATCTGACCTTCTTGGTTTCCACCAAAAAAAGAAAGGAAAGACACCACCATGGCATTCAGCACAGTCAGCAAAAAAAGCGGTAAAACCTACTTCCTCCACGCACGTCTCCAGAAGTTGCGCGGCGGACAAGAAGTGACCCTCTATTACTTCGGGGGCGAGCCGAAGGAAGGCGCGATCGACGCACTTCCCGCCGGCTACGAAGTCTCGGAAAACGAGCGCACTGGCCTGCCGCTCCTGAAGAAAATCCGCTAAGTCAGAGATATTTCTCCATCAAGGCGGCCCGGCAGCATACGCAGGGTCGCCTTTTTCTTTGCCGCCCTTTTTCGCGCCTCCTTTCCCTTGCTGAAGAATCCCTTGATCATTGGAGGCGGACTGGTCGGCTTGGCTACGGCTTGGCAATTGTTGCGGTCAGGGCGCGTCCGAGCCCTCACTTTACTCGAGAAGGAATCCTCGGTCGGGTCCCATCAAAGCACCCACAACAGCGGGGTACTCCACGCCGGGCTTTATTACCGGCCGGGCTCGCTCAAGGCGCGTTTGGCCGTCGAGGGCATCCGGGCCATGACCGCCTACTGCCGCGAAAAAAACATTCCGCATGAAATCTGCGGCAAGGTGGTTGTGGCCGTCGACGCCGGCGAAGTCCCACGCTTGCACGAGCTCGAAGCCCGTGGACGGGCCAACGGCCTCACCGGGTTGCGCCGGCTCGATCGCGAAGGGTTGCGGGAAATGGAACCGCATGCGGTTGGTGTGGCTGCCTTGCACGTGCCGGAGGAGGGCATTGTTGACTACGCCGCCGTCTGCCAGTCCCTGCGTGAGGACCTTCTGGTTATGGGCGGCTGCGTGGTGACCGGCGCGGAAGTCACGGGCCTCACCGAGACGCCGGATGGTTGGACGGCCGAAACGCGGGCCGGCGATTTTTCCGGCGACTTCCTGGTCAACTGCGCTGGCCTGCAGAGCGACCGCGTTTGTCGGTTGACCGGTCTCGACCCAGCTGACCAGATCGTTCCCTTCCGTGGAGAGTATTACCGGCTCCGCCCCGAGGCGCTGCGCCTCGTGCGCCATCTTATTTATCCGGTGCCCGATCCCAAGTTTCCCTTTCTCGGTGTACACTTCACGCGCCTGATCTCCGGCGGCATCGAAGCCGGCCCCAATGCCGTTTTCGCCTTGGCACGCGAGGCCTACCGCAAAACACAGTGGAACGCGCGCGATTTGGGCGAGGCCCTCGCTTTTCCCGGGCTGTGGAAATTTCTCGCCCGTCATCCGCGGATGGCGTGGGACGAAGGACGGCGGTCGCTGAGCAAAAGGCTGTTTTGTCAGTCGCTCCAGCGTCTGGTGCCCGACCTGAAGGAGGAGGACCTTCTGCCCGGCGGTGCCGGTGTGCGCGCCCAGGCGATTTCTCCGGCCGGAGAATTGGTGCAGGACTTCCGCCTTGTTTCCGGACCGCGGGCCCTTCACGTGGTCAACGCCCCCAGTCCGGCCGCGACGGCCAGCCTTGCCATCGGCCTTGAGGTGATGGAACGCATTGCAGCGTGACGAGAGGCTTCCCCATCAATACACTTATCTGGTGAAAATTTTGTTGTTTTTGAGCCTGTTGGTTCTCCCGCTGGCCTCCGTGAGGGGCGAATCGATCGAGTTGCGCGACGGAACAAAAATCGATGGGAAAATTATTTTTGTCAGCAAGGAGAAGGTGCTCATGGAAGTCCAGACCAGTCCGGCAATCCGCGAGGAAATGTCCTACCCGCGATCCGAAGTGGCCAAGATCCAGCGCGCCACTCAGGACGATGTCGCTTATGCCGAGGTGGCGGCTTTTTCGGTCCCGTCCACGGCCGACAACCCCGCGGTCTACGACGCGCCACTGGCAAGGGTGCGCTTCTTCATGAAAAATTACGCCTATAGCAAGCACATGCCGGAAGCGCGCAAATTGGCCGCGACCTTTGAGACTGATCGTGCGCGCTTGGTCGCCGGTGAGGTCAAGCTCGACGGAGTCTGGTTTGCCGCGGATGCCTCCCCGGCCGAGCGGACCGAACTCGGCGGCCGGGTGCAGTTGGCCAAGATGAAGGATTCCTCGGATCCGGTGGCCGCCATGTCCGCCTTCGAGGTTCTCGAGAAAGACCACAACACTTCTTCGGCTTATCCGGAGTCGGTTAAAGTGGCGCGTGATTCTTTGGTCAAACTTCGCGCGGGCCTGGTCCGGGCGCGGGCGGATCTCGAACGTCGCATCCGTGAGCAAGAACAGGGGCTGAACTTGGCCAGTGAGGATCGTCGCCTGCAGATCGAGCAGGGCATCGCGCAGGAGAAGTCCGCCATCCAAGCGCAGATCGAGCGGGTCAAGCAAAGCGGGAGCAAGTGGGTGCCTGTCCTTTCGGACACCAAGGTTCTCGATGATTTATCCAGCCTGGTGAATAGCGAGGAAACAAGGCTGGCCAAGATCGACACCGCGACCCTTGCTGCCGGGGCGGCCGCAGCGAACGAAGCACAGCGACAACTGGCTGCGGGCAATCTATCCGCGGCCAAGGCCAATCTCGAGCAGGCGCAGAAACTCTGGTCCCAGCATGTTCTGCTTGCCTCCTTGCAAGAATCGCTCAAAAAAGCCGAAGCCGCCGCCCAAGGCGGGAACCAGCCACCCCGCCCATGATCCGCTCCGCCAGCGTCAAAAGGAAAACGAAGGAAACCGACATTGAATTGCGTTTCGTCGTCGATGGCACCGGCAAGGCGGAGATTTCCACCGGAGTGGGCTTCTTTGACCACATGCTCGAGCTTTTCAGCAAACACGGACTCTTTGACCTCGAGCTCAAGGCGAAAGGTGATCTCAAGGTCGACGCGCATCACACGGTCGAGGATGTCGGCCTGGCCCTCGGCCAAGCCTTGCGCGAGGCGCTCGGCGACAAGAAGGGGCTTTGCCGTTACGGATGGTGTCTCTTGCCGATGGACGACGCGTTGGCCCGCATCGCCCTCGACTGCAGCGGGCGTCCATACCTTGCCTATGAGGCACCGGAGGAAGCGGGGTCGATCGGGGATTTTCCCTTCCAGCTGCTCGAGGAGTTTTTCCGCGCCTTCTCCGTGCAGGGCGGCCTCAATCTGCATGTCGCCCTGCTCGATGGGCGCGACACGCACCATATGGCGGAAGCGGTGTTCAAGGGGGTGGCCCGAGCATTGGACCAAGCCACGCGGATCGATCCGCGGGTCGAGGGTGTGCCCAGCACCAAAGGACAGCTCTGATCCATGGTTTCTCCGCCACTCGTGGCCATGATCGACTATGGCAGCGGCAACTTGCGCAGCGTGGAGAAAGCGTTGCAACACGCCGGTGCCGTGGTCAAGCGCTGCGACTCGCCGGCGGGTCTCGAGGACTGTGCGGCGGTCGTGCTTCCCGGGGTGGGGTCCTTCGGTGATTGCGCTTGTAGCCTCGAGGAGCGCGGGTTGACCGGTCCGTTGCGTGCGTGGTTGGCGGCGGACCGTCCCTACCTCGGGATTTGCCTCGGCTACCAAATTCTTTTCGAGGGCAGCGAGGAATCTCCCGGAGTTTCCGGCCTCGCCCATTGGGCGGGGCACGTGGTGCGTTTTCCTTCCTTTCCCGGGCTGAAGGTGCCGCACATCGGCTGGAACAATTTGCTTTTGCGTGCCCCGGACGCGTTCTTCACGGCGCTGATGGATCCGACCTTCGCTTATTTTGTGCACTCCTTTTATCCCCGGCCGGCGGAGGCCGGGATGACCACCGCCGCTTCCATCCACGGCGTCGAGTTTGCCGCCGCATGCCGCCGCGGGAAGGTTCGTGGCGTGCAGTTCCACCCGGAAAAAAGCCAGGCCGCCGGATTGCGCATGTTGGAGAATTTTGTCGCCGAAATTCGCGAGGGAAAATTCTAATGCTTCTTTACCCGGCAATTGATCTGATGGGAGGCCAAGCGGTGCGTTTGCGCCAAGGGCGGGCCGAGGACAAGACGGTCTACTCCGACGACCCGGTCGGTGTCGCGCTTGAGTGGGTGGCGCGAGGTGGCGACTGGCTTCATGTCGTAGACCTCGATGCCGCCTTCACGGGCGAACTATCGAATTTGGAACTAGTGCGCCGTATGGCCGGGGCAATCGGCATTCCGGTGCAACTCGGCGGCGGCATCCGCGATGAGGCGGCCATCGGCCGCGCCTTAGATGCCGGGGTGGCGCGTGTCGTGGTCGGCACCCGGGCGACAGCGGGAGATAATTTTGTGGCGCACGCCGTGCAGCGTTTTGGAGGGGATAAAATTGCCGTGGGCATCGATGCCCGCGACGGATTCGTGGCCGTGCGGGGTTGGACCGAGGGCACGAAAATCAAAGCCCTCGATCTGGCCAAACAGGCAGGCGAATGGGGAGTGGGGGCGGTAATCTATACGGACATCGCCACCGATGGAATGTTGCAAGGGCCTAATATAAATGCTGTTGCATCAGTGGTAACAGGAAGCAAAGCGCCGGTCATTGCGAGCGGAGGTGTCTCGTCGGCCTCCGATCTTCGCGTCCTGGCTCATATCGAGGGGCTCTCGGGAGCGATTATCGGCAAGGCGCTCTTTGACGGGCTCATCAAGGGCCATCTGCGAGCCGCGCTGGCTGAGGGAGATTAGTAAGTGGGCAGATTCGCCTTGATGTCTGTCTGCACCTCTGATCCCTTCATCGCATGACACGTATTGTGCTCGTCGCTTCGACCCTCGGCCTTGCCGCCGGCTTTTTGGCCGCCTGCTCGCCGGAGAAACCCCCAACCACCCAACGCAATCGTTATGGTTTTGGTGGCACGCAAACTCTTCCGGAGCAACAGGCGCAAACCGCCGCCGGTTTGCCGCCCTTGACCGGTGTGGATTCTAGCGCTGGCCTGACCGATGCGGCCCTGGTCAACCCGATCCCGAATCCCACGCCCGTCCCTTTGCCGCCGCCGGTCAGCTTGCCGACGCCTGAAATCTCATACGGCATCCCTGTGCCCGGAAAGCCCGGCTTTGTGACCAGCCCCCACGCCCCACAGGCCGGGTTCGTCGACGTGCGCGGCTTTCCGCCGGGCACCGAAGTGAAAGATCCTTACACCGGCAGGATTTTCCTCGTTCCCTGACGCGGAATTTTCCGGCGTGAGGTTCGCACCTTGACCTGCTAAATCTTGCAGGTCATGCCGAATCTGCCCGCTTCCATTGCCGTTTTTGGTCCGGGTCTGATGGGCGGATCTCTCCTCATGGCACTGCGTCGGCACAGCCCGCAGACCAAACTTGGTGCATGGGCCCGCCGGGCCGTGGCCGTTGAGGAAGTGCGGGCGGGCGGACTCATCGATTTCGGTGGAACGGATGCCGCGAGTGTGGCCGCCGATTGCGACCTTGCCGTTCTTTGCCTTCCGGTTGATCGGCTCTCGGACGTGGCCGAGGCGATCAAAGATGCCCTTCCGCCGCATGCGGTCATCACCGATGTGGGCAGCGTGAAGAAACCCGTGGTCGACCAACTGGAAGCAACATTTGCCCGCAACGGAAATTTTGTCGGCAGCCATCCCATGTGCGGTTCGGAGGCCGCCGGACTGGCGGCTGCCCATGCGGATCTTTACACCGGTGCGCTGTGTGTCGTCACCCCGACTGCGCGCTCGAGACCGGAGGCCGTGCGCAGTGTCGCCGCCTTGTGGAGTTCGGTCGGCGCGCGGATTCTCGAGATGGAGCCGACGGAACATGACTGCGCCGCGGCCTCCGTCAGCCATGTTCCCCACTTGATCGCTGCTTTACTGGTCGAATTGGCCGCTCGCGGCAGCGCGTCCGCGCGGCAACTCTGCGCCGGTGGATTTCGTGATACCACCCGCATCGCTTCGGGCTCGGCCGACCTTTGGACCGCCATTCTGGAGTCGAACCGTGCCGAGGTGATTGATGCCCTGCGCACTTTTGCCGGTTCGGTTGAAGAAGTCATTGAAGTCATCGAAAAGAACGATGTGGCATCGCTCCGTGATCTGCTTGTGCGCGCCGCAGCGAACCGCGCCGAAATGTTATCCGTCCCATAATCGTGGAGATCCGTGTACATCGCGCGCCGCGCATCGAGGCGGATATCCGCGTTCCCGGAGACAAGAGCATCTCCCATCGCTCCGCCCTGCTCGCCGCGCTCTCCGATGGAATATGCCATTTGGGCAACTACCTTCGCGGTGAGGATTGTCTCGGCACATTGCGTGTCCTCCGCCAGTTGGGAGTGGTCATCGAGGAAAAGTCCGATGGCATATTCGCCGTCCGCGGTTGTGCCGGACGCTTCATCGCTCCGGAGTCCGACTTGGATTGCGGAAATTCAGGAACGACCATGCGCCTGATGGCGGGTTTGCTCGCGGCGCAGCCTTTTCAATCGCGCCTGACCGGCGATGATTCGCTCTCCCGCCGTCCCATGCGGCGCGTCATAGAGCCATTAGGTCTCATGGGTGCAAGGCTCCGCACCGAGGGAGAGGGGGATTGCCCACCTCTTGTCATCGAAGGCAGTGTAAGTCTCCAAGGGATGGAATACCGTCTCCCCGTGGCTAGTGCGCAGGTCAAGAGCTGCGTCCTGCTGGCCGGGCTTCTGGCCGAGGGAAAAACGACGGTCGTCCAGCCGGTCGCCACGCGCGACCATACCGAGCGCATGCTGGAATACTTCGGTGTGCCCGTGGAGCGAAAGGGTGAGCATATTTCCGTGGTCGGGGGAAATTTGCCGCGGGCGCGGGATTTTCAAGTACCGGGTGACATTTCGAGCGCCGCTTTCTGGTTGGTTGCCGCCGCGGCGCAGCCGGGGGCTAATGTGGTGGTTCGCGATGTCGGTTTGAACCCCACGCGGGCCGGCCTGCTTGGCATCCTTCTGCGCATGGGTGCCCGGCTTCGGGAGGAAGAACTCTCCAAAGGACCAGGTGAGCCAGTCGGCAAAATCGAGATCCTCGGTGCATCGCTGCGAGGAACGACGATTGGGGGCAAAGAAATCCCGAACGTGATCGATGAAATTCCCGTGCTTGCCGTGGCCGGAGCCCTCGCTTCTGGAACGACAACCATCCGTGACGCCGGAGAACTACGGGTCAAAGAATCCGACCGCCTGGCCGTCGTCGCGCACCACCTCGCCGCGATGGGCGCCGAGGTTATGGAGACCCCTGATGGTCTGATTATTCACGGCGGCCGTCCCCTGCGCGGGGTTCGGCTGAGCAGCCATGGTGATCATCGCATCGCCATGGCCTTCGCCATGGCCGGCCTTTTTGCCGAAGGAGAGACCGTTATTGAGGACGCGCAGTGCGTGGAGACATCTTATCCGGGTTTCGCGGAACAATTGCGGCGGATGACCCATGAATAAAGCCGATACTTCATCTTCCACGGTAGTTATAGCGATTGACGGTCCGGCTGCCTCCGGCAAAAGCACCGTGGCCCGCGCACTCGCCGCCCATCTCGGCTACCGGTTCCTCAATTCCGGAGATCTTTACCGCGCAATCACCTGGGGTTGCCTGAGTCACGGCGTCGACTGCCGCGATACCGGTGCGGTCGCCATGGCAGTTGGAAACTCGCATGTGGAAGTTGGGTGTGATGGCACGGAATACTACCCGATCGTGGACGGCACCGATCCCCGGGTTCATTTGCGTCATGCGGCAGTCAATGCCAACGTTTCACCGGTTTCTGCCGTGCCGGCCGTGCGCTATATTCTTTCCGCGGCAATCCGCGCCCACGCCCAAGGACGTCGGACGGTCGTCGAGGGGCGAGACATCGGCTCCGCAGTCTTTCCCGAGACTCCTTACAAATTCTATATCGACGCACCGGCGCAGGTTCGCCAACGCCGGAGGCGCAACCAGGGTCAGACGGAAGAAATTGCCAAGCGTGACCTGATCGACTCCACCCGTTCGACCGATCCCCTGACTATTGCCCCCGGTGCCACGGTGATCGACTCGTCGACGTTGGATGTCGAAGGCGTCGTCGCTGCCATGGTGGAAAAACTCCGTGCTCAAGGATTAGTTTTTGATCGAACCCGCCGATGAAGCGCGCCCGCCAAGGTAGGGCGCGGCGTCCCCGACGCGCTGTCCGCAATCCGAGTCAGACCACGCGGCCAGTCCGGAGGCCCAGACCTACCACCACTTTCCCCTGTCCCGCCCCGCCATGCAGCAACGAATGACATGCTGGTATTTGCTCGGCTATTCGCTGAGCAAGGCCATGGCCAAAACTTTTTTCCGTTACCGGGTGACCGGCGCGGAGAACATGATCGAAGAAGGTCCCTGCATCATTGCGGCCAACCATTGCAGCAATCTTGACCCTCCTTTGGTTGGTATCGCCTGCAAAAGGGCTATCCATTACCTTGGGAAAAAATCCCTTTTCGACTGGCCTGTTCTCGGCCCCATCTTTCCTCAGCTTAATGTCATCCCCGTCGACCAAAAAAACGCCGCCCGCAGCGCGCTGATGGGCGCCATCCGTGTGGTGAAAAGTGGTGGCGCCGTTCTTATTTTTCCCGAAGGAAGCAGAAGCCCGGATGGAAAGTTGCAAGCGGCCCAGCCCGGCATAGGAATGATCGTGGCCAAGACCGGTGCTCCGGTGGTGCCGGTGCGCGTCAGTGGATCGTTCGAGGCACTCCCGCGGCACCGAAGAGTACCCCGCTGCGCCCAAATCGAAGTCACGGCAGGCAGAGCAATGTACTTTCCGCTAACAAAATTACCAAACCGTGGATTTTATGACACGGTCAGTAATGAAGTCATGGACGCGATCGGGGCGTTGTAAAAAGGCTTGGGCAATCAGTTTGCCACTGGGACAAATTCGCCAATTAAATTCGTGAAGGAAGATCCGACCTGGCGGGGTTGGAGAGAATTCACAGAACCATCCATGCGGACGACCACAAAACCTTTATCGCCAAAGGGAAGGGCGTTGGGGTCAAGAGTCGTACCGCCCTGCGCTGAGTTGGTAAAGTTCGACGTGCTGAACAGAACAGTGTTACCGTTATTCGTTGCAGATACTTGGTAAAGGATGACGGCTCTCCCGTTTTCTTTCACACCCGGTTGCAGACTGCTAAGGTCCGCATTGGCCGGTATGGTGAGGCCGGGAGCACTGAGCATCTTTATCATGTCGTTAGTCTTCATAAAGTGAGGAACGGCATTGGTTACCCAGCCGGCCCAAGTTTTGGACGGCAAATCGCCAGGCCAGCCGATATTGGTGTCACCAGTAGTTATACTATCCAAGTTCATCTGGAGGGCAACAGCGTGCAATTGTCTAAGGTTGTTGACTGATGTTGATATTTGGCCACGGTTGAGCGCACTAGTGATGGCGGGGATGGCAAGCGAAGCCAAAATGGCGATGATCGAAATAACGACCAAAAGTTCAATGAGAGTGAAGGCCTGAAGGGAGCGGCGGAGTAATTTCATGGGATGGAAGTAAATAATACAGGTTAAGGCCTAACACAACCACTAATCGGCCACAAATGCAAGCAAAGCCAGCGGCGGCAAGTTGATTTGAATCGAGTGGCCACGGCTTTGCCAGGGAGTGGGCTCAGAATGGACGCCACCCATGTTGCCGCCGTCGCTGCCGCCGTAAGCTTCGGCGTCAGTATTAAGGATTTCGCGGTAATGGCCCTCCTTGGGCACGCCGATGCGGTAACCGGCTCGGACCACCGGGGTGGCATTCATGGCGAAGACGAGGCTCTGGCCACCGGCCGATTTGCGCAGGAAGGCAACGACGCTGTTGTCGGTATCGTGGAAGTCGATCCACTCGAAGCCGTCGTTGGTGTCGTCGAGTTCGTAAAAAGCCGGGTATTCTTTGTAAATGTGGTTGAGATGTTGGACCAGTCGGCTGAGGCCGGCGTGGAGGGGGAATTGCTTGAGGTGCCAGTCGAGGCTTTGGTTGTAACGCCATTCCTCCCACTGGCCGAATTCGCCGCCCTGAAAGAGCAGTTTTTTTCCGGGGTGCGCCCACATCAGGGCGTAGAACATCCGCAAATTGGCGAATTTTTGCCACGTGTCTCCCGGCATTTTGCCGAGCAGGGCGCCTTTTCCGTGCACGACCTCGTCGTGGCTGAGGACCAGGATGAAGTGCTCGTGGAAGGCGTAGAGCAGCGAGAAAGTGATACTGCCTTGGTGATAGCGCCGGTGGATCGGATCAAGACTCATGTAGTCGAGGGAGTCGTGCATCCACCCCATGTTCCATTTGAATCCGAATCCAAGGCCGCCAAGGTAAGTCGGACGCGACACGCCGGGCCAAGCGGTCGATTCTTCGGCGATGGTGATGATCCCGGGGAAGCGCTCGTAGCTGACCTCGTTGAAGCGCTTGAGAAAATAGATCGCATCGAGGTTTTCGCGTCCGCCGAAGCTGTTCGGTACCCACTCGCCGCCCTCGCGTGAATAGTCGAGGTAGAGCATCGAAGCGACGGCGTCCACCCGCAGCCCATCGATGTGGTATTGGTCGAACCAGAAAAGCGCGTTGGCGATGAGGAAATTGCGCACTTCGTTGCGTCCGTAGTTGAAAATATAGGTTCCCCAATCGCGGTGCTCGCCTTGGCGCGGATCGGCGTGTTCGTAAAGGTGCGTGCCGTCGAACATGGCCAACCCGTGCGCGTCCTTCGGGAAGTGGGCCGGCACCCAGTCGAGGATGACGCCGATCCCCGCCTGGTGGCAGCTGTCAACAAAGTGGCGGAACTCATCCGGATTGCCGAATCTGCTGGTCGGTGCGTAGTAGCCCGCCACCTGGTAGCCCCAGGACCCGTCGTAAGGATGCTCGGCCACCGGCATGAGCTCGAGGTGGGTGAAGCCCATTTCTAAACAGTAGGGAATGAGCCGTTGGGAGAGTTCGATGTAGCTGAGGGGCCGGTTGTCTTCCTCTGCCACGCGTTGCCAGGACGCAAGGTGCACCTCGTAGATGCTAATCGGCTTTTTGGTCCACTCCTGGCTGGCGCGATACTTCATCCAGCTTTGGTCCGACCAGGCGAATCGCCCGAGGTCGTAGACGATCGAGGCGGTTTGCTGTCCGTGTTGGCCATAGAAAGCGAACGGGTCGCTCTTCAGGCAGATCTCCCCGTGGTATCCCTTGACCTCAAATTTGTAGTGGCTGCCTTCTTTGATTCCGGGGATAAAAATTTCCCAGACACCGCTGCCAAGCAATTTGCGCATGGGTTGGACGCGGCCGTCCCAGTGGTTGAAATCACCGACTACGCTGACGCGCTGCGCGTTGGGGGCCCAGACGCAGAAGACCGTGCCCTCCACGCCATCGACTTCGGTGAGATGCGCTCCGAATTTTTGGTAAAGATCCCAGTGGTTTCCCTCGGCATGCAGGTAGACGTCCGTATCGCCAAGGATGCGGCCGAAGGAATACGGGTCACGCGTTTCCCACTCTTGGCCATCGTGCGACTTGAGGCACAAGATGTAAGAAAACTCCGCGGTATTCTTGGGGAGGACTGCTTCGAAAAATCCTTCCGGATGGATTTTCACCGCCTCGAACTTGCGCGCACGATTGCCAGCGTCGACCACCGTGACCGAGGCCGCATCGGGCCGGAAGACACGCACCGCGAGGAAATCGCCGGTGGGCCGCATGCCCAAAGTGTGGAACGGATCGGCGTGGCTTGCTTCGAGAAAGGCGGCAAGCTCTTCGGGCGGGACGGTGGACTTCGGCATGGAAGGGAGGCGTCAACGACGTCGCAACACGGTAAAAAATATCGGGCTCACCCTTGAGCGGCAAGGGCCGTGGTCAACCAACTCCGCCCGCGGAGTTGGCCAAAGCTGCATCTTCGGCGGGGAGGAACGGCTTGAAGCGATTTTTATCGATCGCCTTCATGAAGGCTTCATGCGGCGAGACCAGGCCCTGCTGCAATTGCGCCCAGATGGCATCGTCCATGAATTGCATACCCTGAGCCTTGCCGCCGACGATGGCGTCCTGCAACTTCTGGGTGGCTCCCTCGCGTATGATGGCAGCCACTGCACTGTTGACCACGAGGATTTCGTTCACCGCGATGCGGCCGCCGCCGTCCTGACGTTTGAGCAGGAGCTGCGCGACCACGCCGCGCAAGGACGCGGCCAGCATGGTGCGGACTTGGGATTGTTGGTCCGATGGGAAGACGTCAATCATACGGTCAACCGTCTTTCGTGCATTGTTGGTGTGGAGGGTGCCGAAAACGAGCAGACCGGTTTCCGCAGCAGTCAGGGCAAGGGAGATGGTCTCGAGATCGCGCATCTCGCCAACCAGCACGATGTCGGAGTCTTCGCGCAGTGCCGCCTTCAGTCCGGCGGGAAAGTTGACCGAATGTTCCGGGACTTCGCGCTGGGTGATGATGCTTTTCTTGTTCGAATGGACGAACTCGATCGGTTCTTCCACGGTCACGATGTGCCGGGCGAAGTTTGTGTTGATGTAGTCCATCAAGGCCGCCAGCGTGGTGCTCTTGCCGGAACCGGTCGGGCCGGTGACGAGGACAAGGCCGCCGCGCAAGTGGCCGAATTCTTTGATCACCGGCGGCAGGGCCAGTTCCTCGAGCGTGGCAATGCGCGTCGGGATCAAGCGGAAGACCGCGCCGAGGCCGTGCACCTGTTTGAAGTAGTTGCAGCGGAAACGGCTGTCCTCATTCATCTCGTAGGCGAAGTCGAGATCGCCTTTGTGCTGGAAACGTTCCCAGTTTTTCGGCGTGCAAATCTCGCTGAGCATGTAGCTCATCTCGTCGGCCGTGAGGAGTTCCTCGCGGATCGGGATGACGTCGCCGTGACGACGGATTTTGGGTGGTTGCCCCTCGGCGAGATGCAGGTCGGACGCGCCCGCGTCGATCAGAACTTGAAAGAATTGGTCGATGTGGGCCATGGCTTCAGAGTGTGCCGCAGAGTTGTTTCATGATGGGCTTGTCCTCCGAGCGCGCGATGGCCTCATCGGCTGTGATGACTCCCGCACGATAAAGCCCGGCTAGCGAGTCGTCCATAAGTTGCATCCCGAGTTTTTTGCCGGTTTGGATGATGCCGGGGAGCATGAAAGTTTTTGCTTCGCGGATGACATTGGCCACGGCGGGGGTGTTCATGAGAACTTCGATTGCCAGGGCACGACCTGCGCCATCGGCGCGGGGCACGAGTTGCTGCGAGACGATTCCGCGCAGTGATTCGCTGACCATGATGCGGATTTGTTCGCGCTGGTCCACGGGGAAAACGTCGAGAAGACGGTCGAGCGTACGGGCTGCATTGGCGGTATGGAGCGTACCGAGAACAAGGTGGCCGGTTTCGGATGCGGTGATGGCGAGCGAGATTGTTTCCAGGTCGCGCATTTCACCCACCATGATGACATCCGGGTCCTCCCGGAGGGCGCCGCGCAGTGCCGCTCCGAAGGATTCCGTGTGGGTGTGCACTTCCCGCTGGTTCACTTGGCAGCCCCGGGGGGTGAAGAGGTATTCGATCGGATCCTCCAAGGTGATGATGTGTTCGTGGCGGGTGCGGTTCACTTCTTCGACCAGCGCGGCAAGGGTCGTGCTCTTGCCGCTGCCAACCGAGCCGGTAACCAGAACGAGCCCGTTCTGGTATTGGGTCAGCATTTTGAGCTGCGGCGGCAAACTGAGTTCGTCCATCGACCGCACGTTGGTCTGGATGATCCGGAAAACAAGGTCGTAGCCGAGACGGTGGCGCACCACGCTGGTGCGGTAACGACCCGCCTCGTTGGTGTAGGCAAAGTCAACGTCACCGCGCTCCTCGAGGAGTTTCTTCTGCGCGTCATTAAGAAAGCCCATGGAGAGTCGCTTGGTGTCGGCGGCCGTGAGTTTATCCGCCTGCAACCAGATCGGCTCAAGGGTACCGAAGCGCCGCCAGGTCGGTTGGAGGTTGACGCTGAGGTGGATATCTGAGGCGCCCGATTCCTTGCCGATGGCGAGGTATTGGTCCACGTGCTCGAGGGCATGTACGTCGGAGGCACCCTCCTCTCTAATGTCGACAGTTGTTGGGTCGGGGGAATCGGACACGGGGGTGGGAATCTTCACGGCTTACGGCCGGATCGCAAGCTCAGAAGGAGCGGAATCAATTGGCTGACTGCGGCGGGGAGGAGCTTAAGTAGGGTGGGCACCCAGAAAGCAGCCCCGCTGCGCGCAACTCCCTGAATTCGAACCTGTTGTGATCGGCCACCTTTTGGGCGCAACAGCAGGGCGGCGGCGAATCCTGCCACGGAGGCGCAAGGCATCCACCACCTCCAGTCCCGCGCTATTTCGCTGCGAAGTTGATGCAAAGGGTTGGCTGCCTCGGCCAGGTCACGCGCCCTGGCATTCAGTTCTGACCCGGCAGAATCCAGTTCGCGCAGGTATTCTTCGCGGTTCATGAAAGTTTTTTCACCTCTCGGCGCAAAGCCTCACGGGTTCCGAGAAACAAAACTTTGGTTTTGGTCGTGCGCCTGCGCAAGAGAACAAAAATCACAGCCGCCGCCAAGGCGTGCAGCGCGAAGAGGACAAGCAGGGCGGCTGCCCATTCGCCCCCGAGCAGGCTAACGACCGCAACGGTAAGCCCGATGAGAAGAAACAAATAGGCGAGCACGGAGGCAACCACGAAGGCCAGACCAAGCAAACCGATGAGCAGTGCTTCACCGCTCGCCTCGCGCAACTCGAGACCAAAGAGGCCGGCGAGAGCCCGCAAGAAACGAACTAGCGCCGCGGTGAAAGCGCTGGCCGAAGCTTGAAACTTCGGTGGCTCCGGCACCGTGGCCGGTTCCGCGCCGGGCGATCTTTTCATGGGCCGCGTGATCAGCGGCGGATGACGAGGCCAAGAACGAATCCGGCAGCCAAGGCGATGCCGACGGCTTGGAGCGGATTTTCCCGGATGTATTCCTCACTGTCCTCGCTGAGGGTGCGGGCGCGACCGGTGGTGTCCGACCAGACCTGATTGGCCTTTTCGCGGTATTCACCTGCCCGTTCGTTTAAAGTGCCACGCAGGTCACTAAGCTTTGCAGCCGCGGCGTCCTTGAACTCTTGAGCCGCTTCGCTGGCGTGGGTCTTGCCACTCTTGAACTTGTCTGCCGCTTGTTTTATTTCTTTTTCGCTCATAATTTTTTTAAGTTTCGAGCTCTAATTATCGCAGACGGGACAGCGGGTGGCAAGTGCCGGAGCATCGTTTTTCTTGAAGCAAACGTATCCTTGACGGACAAATTACCTCTTATGACCGCCGCCGAGACTTGCCAAGCCGACCACCTATCTCCCGAATTACCGGCACGGGCCGATGAAATCATCACCCATTATCCGGTTTCCATCCGCAGTGCCGCGGTGCCGCTCCTTCACCTTTGGCAGAACCACTTTGGCTTTATTGATGACAGCGGAGTGGATTGGATCGCGCGCCGACTCGGCCTCGAACCGATTAATATCCTCGAACTTGTCACCTTTTACCCTTGGTTTCGCCAGACCCCGCCCGGCCAGACCACCATCCGGGTTTGCCGCACTTTATCCTGTGCCATGGCTGGCTCCTCCGAGGTCCGCGATGAGCTGCTCCATTGCGCTGGTGCCATGGATACCCCAGACCATGGCCATGGGGTGACCAGCCCCGACGGCAAATACACCATCGAGTTCGTCGAATGCCTCGCCAGTTGCGGCACGGCGCCGGTGGCGCTGGTCGGTGACAAACTGGTGGAGCGCATGAAACCGGCAGACGCCGGCCGCATTCTGCGGGATACCGACCACACATACCGCAAGTCGATCCGTGCCCCCCATCCTGCGGAGAAGCGCATGATCCTCAAAAATGTCGCCCGCGAGGATTACAACACATCACTCGAATGTTATCTGCGGCACGGCGGATATGATTCTTTGAAAAAAGCGCTGAAGATGAAGCCCGAGGAAATCGTGGCTGAACTGAAAACTTCCAACCTGCGCGGTCGTGGCGGGGCCGGTTTTCCGGTCGGGGTGAAATGGAGTTTCATCAAGCGCGAGGACGGCAAACCGCATTACCTCGTGGTCAACGGTGACGAATCAGAGCCCGGCACTTTCAAAGACCGCTACATTTTGCACGAGGACCCGCATCAACTACTCGAAGGCATGATGATCGCCGCTTGGACCCTCAATGTGCACCTCAGCTACATTTACATCCGCTGCGAATTTCCCGAGGCCGCCCGCATCGTGGAAAAAGCGATCGCCGAAGCCAAAGCGGCCGGCTTGATCGGCCGGGACGTCTGCGGGAGCGGCTTTGCTTGCGATATTTTCGTCCATCAAGGTGCTGGCGCTTACATTTGCGGCGAAGAAACCAGCTTACTCGAGTCGCTGGAAGGCAAGCGCCCTTACCCGCGGATCAAGCCACCCTTTTTTCCCGCCGTCTTCGGGCTCTACAATTGCCCGACCATCGTCAACAACGTCGAATCGCTCTGCCATGTGAAGCATGTTCTGGCCATGGGCGGCGAGGCATTTGCCAAGCTCGGTTCACCCGGCGACGGCGGCACGCGGACCCTTTGCGTGAGCGGGGACGTGCAAAATCCCGGCTACTATGAATTGGGTTGCGGGCAGGTCACCGTCGGGCAGTTGATCAACGAGATTTGCGGCGGTCTGAAACCCGGCCGCAAACTCAAGGCGATCATTCCCGGGGGCAGTTCGGCCAAGGTCCTGCGGGCCGGCGAGAAGTTTGCCATGAAGCGCAAAGGGCCGGACGGCGCCGAGCAAAACGTGCAAGTCGACCTGATGGATCTCGTGCTCGACGCCAGCACGCTGGCCGCGGCCGGTTCGATGATCGGCAGTGCCGGCGTGATGATTCTCGACGACTCGCGCGACATGCTCTGGGTGCTGAACAACATCAACGATTTCTACGCTCACGAAAGCTGCGGCCAATGCACCCCGTGCCGCGAAGGCAGTCTTTGGATGTCAAAAGTCACCACCCGCATGCTCAACGGCGACGTCAAACCGACCGATGCGACCCAACTCGTCGGCATCGCCGACCACATTGCCGGCCGCACGGTCTGCGCCTTCGGCGAAGCCTGTGCCTGGCCGACCCAGAGTTTCGTCGGCAAGTTCCGCGAGGAATTCGAACCGCGTCCCGCCGGGGCGAACGGCAACGGCGTCAACGGACACTAAAGCGGACTAGAAAAAACTTAAACCGCTCTAAAGCTGATATTCCGGGAGCACGTAAACAATCCGCCCGCACTGCTCGCAGGAGACGACCGTGGTGCCGAGTTTGGCATCGCGTAAGGTCGCCGGAGTAACGGTCATGTGGCAACCGGAGCAGTGGTTGCCCTCAAGAGGGACGATGGCGCGACCGGCCTTGTTCAGGAACAACTTTTCGTAGAGATCGAACAAGTCCTCGTCGCCGGCTTTCACTTCCGCGGCGATCGCTTCGCGCTCGACTTTCAGTTCGTCGGCCCGGCCCTGCAGCACACCAACTTTGTCGTCGGCGGTTTTCAGCAGGGCGGCGACGCGGTTTTTTTCCGCATTGAATTTGGCCTCGGCTGCGGTGATGGCCGGCTTGAGGTCTTCGGTCTCCTGCATCAGTTCGAGTTCACGATCTTCAATGACAACAATGTCTTGCTCGGCCCGCTCAATCTCGTGCTTCAGCGCGGTGTATTCCTCGTTCTTGCGCGTCTCCAATTGCTGGGTGCGGTATTTGGCGATTTGCCCGCGTTTGGCGGCCGCCTCGACCTCGAGGCGCTTGCGCTCCACCTCGATTTCTTTGGCCCGGGTTTTGTCGCCTTCCAGTTTGGCTTGCGCCACAGCGAGTTCCTTTTCCAAGAAAGACTTTTCGCCCGGCACGGCATTGATTTCGCGGAGAAAAGTTTGCAGCCGTTGGTCTCGCTCCTGCAGGAGGAGAAGTTTCTCCAGAATTTCTACCATGATGCGTTCTTCTAGGCTTTCCCATGCGGGGCGACCAGCAAGAATTCCGGTTGTTTCTCCGGCTGGCGCCGATTGCTCCCTTGCCGCCGCCGCGTTTCGGCCCGTGGCGGCCGCTCCTGGCCGCAGCGCCCAATATCTGGTCAGTTTTCGAGTTCGCGGAATTTCCCTGCGCCACCGCGCGAACGGATAATAGACCGCATCTCCTTGCGGTCGTCGGGCTTCATCCCCACTCCGATGAAATTGACGGTGGCCGGCTCGGGCAACGTTTCCTGAAGTTCGCGCAAGCGGCGGTTGATTTCGTCGTAAGGAATTTTGTCGGAGCCGGCACCGCGGTAAAAACCACCGTCGGAGACGATGTAGACGAGGTCCGGCTTCAGTTTGAAGGCCTCTTCAAGCACGACAAGAAATCCCGCACTGCCCGGCACGTAGTCCGGAGTGCCGCGGTTGAGCGAGCCGGTTGTGCTGAACCACTTGAGCCACTCTTTGGCCCGGGCTTTGTTCGGATCGCTGGCGGGCAGAAGTTCTTTGTCAAAAAAAGCGTAATTGCGGGCAAACTGGCCGAGGCTGAAGGTGGTGTTGATGCCTGCCGAGTCGATCAACTCGACCACCTTGTCGCGGATCGCCTCCATTGGCAGATTGGCCCGTGCGGCGGCGTTGTTCACCGTCTTGGAGATATCGAAAAGCAGCACGACCCGCGATCCGGTGCTGGTCACGCCGAGGAAACTGATTGCCTCCCCGCGGCTGCCGCCGATGCCGGCACCAGTGCCGTCGCCCGCGGCAGCGGAGAGGCTGTCGAGCTGGTCGGCGACAAGGTCACTCGGATTGATCGCGGACAAAACATCGAGTGGCATGGCGGGCAGGTCGGGTAGTGAAAACTCCATCGGCCGCTCGGTGGACATTTTGTCCTGGAACGTCGGCTTCGGCTTAAGAGCGTCAAACTCGTCCATATTCATCCGGTGCTGACGATCCTCGGCGGCGATACGGATTTCCCGCTTTACCTCGAAGGTAGCCGGGGTTGGCAGGAGATAGCGGGCCACGATCCAAATGCCCGCGAGGGTGCCGCCGAGCAAGTGCACGGCGATGCTCGCGACGATGACGGAAATGATGATTTTCCGCCGCCGCAGTTTGGCCACGGTCTGGGGATCAAGGATGACCTGGCTCATATCTTACCTTTCCTCTTCCGAGCTGTCGGAGAATGTGACCCCCGTGACGTCGGCTCGCGCGCACGCGTTGAGCACGTCGACGATGCGCTGGTGCATGGCACCATCGGCCGCATCCAGTGTAACGAGGGCATCGGATTTGTTCGCCTCAGCCGACTCCCTGAAACGTTGGAGCGTGGCGACCAGTCCGTCGAGGGCTGCATCGCCGGGTTGTCCGAGGACAGAGTCGTTGAGCACGATGCGGCCGTCATCTTCGATGCGGATGCGCTGCTCGTCGGGGAGGTCGACGGACTCCTCGGCGGACACCGTGCCGGGAAGTCCGAGGCTGATGTCGCTTTCCTGTTTGATCGGCTTGGCCGTGACCATGAAAAAAACCAAGAGGAGGAAAACCATATCGATCATGGGTCCCATTTGCATCTCGACGAGTTGCTGATCGCGGCGGCGGACTTGCATGGCTCAGGATTGGTAGCTGCCGAAAATAACGTCGACCGCCCCGGCATCGGCGGCCATTTTCATGACCTCTTTGATTTGTTTCCCCGGCGTGTTTTTGTCGGCCCGGATGTAGAGGCGTAAGGGCGGATAGTTTTCAAACCGCTGCTTGAGGTGCACGGCCAATGCTTTTTTGTCCGCCGGGTCGGGACCGATGAAATAACGCCCCTGCGCGTCGATGCTGATAATGTCGCGATTGCTGGCTTCCGGCGGGATGAGCGCGTTGCTCGCCACGGGGAGTTTGATCTCCTCCTTGATTTGCTCCTTGGAAATCTTGGTCGTGACCATGAAGAAAATGAGGAGGAGAAAAGTCATGTCGATCATCGGTGCGAGCTGGAAGCCCACATTATCTTCGGATCGACGGAGGATTTTCACGGTGCCTTGCCTCGGGGTTTATTCGGCGGCCTCTTCCGGCGGCGTCTCCGCGTAGGCGTGCGCGGCGCTGGCCAGCTTCAGTTCGCCCGAGAGGACATCGATCATGAAGGTGACCGATTTCTGGATATTGCCGATGGCGACCTGCAGAAGGTTGCGGAAATAGAAATAGAGGAACATGGCCGGAATGCCGACGATGAGCCCGCCGGCCGTGGTCAACATCGCCTCGCCGATTCCTCCGGCCAGATCCTGTGGTTCGCTTTTCCCGGCCGCGAGCTGGTCGAAACTTTGAATCATTCCGGTCACCGTGCCGAGCAGCCCGAGCATGGGCGCGATCGTGGCGAAAATGTTCAGGTAGTTGACCCAGATCATGAGGCGGGTTTCTTCCTGCATGAGAGTTTCCCCGGCGGCTTGTTCCATCGAGACCTTGTTGGCGAGGTCACGCTCGAAATTCACTTTGAGCAGGGCGGAAGACATTGTGTTGGCAAAGACGTTGGGAGCTGCCTGGCACAACTCGTAAGCGGCGTTGGCGTCATGGCGCTGCATGGCATGCGAGACGCCGTCGACCTGTGTTTTCGGCATCATTTTCTTCTGGTTGATTTGCAGGAAGCAATAGACGGCGACGGCGATGGTGCCGACCGAACAAAGAAGAATCGGCCACATGAGCGCGCCGCCCGCGTTGAATAAATCAAGCAGGCTTTTTTCCACCGCCGCCGGTGCTCCGGGCGGGAGGTTGGCGGTTCCTTCCTGCGCCAGCGCCATAGTGACGGCGGTGAAAGCGAGGGCCGGAGGCAGGAGAAGGCGGAGGATCAGGCGGGGTCTTGGGTTATTCATAATTCGGTTTTTTTGTTAGCAACGCCTCGCGGGCGGGACCAGCGTAGCGGGTTTCGGGATATATGGTCACGATGTCGCTGGCAACTTCGCGAGCGGCCGCGGCATCGCCGGCCAGCAAATAGACCTCGTGCGCCAACCACAGGCCTTGGGCCGCCTGCTCGTGCGCGGTGCCATGGAAAAGGAACGGATGAAGCGACAAGTCGAGGGCGTCGTTGAGCAACTGCTTGCGCTGGGAGCGCACCGGCGGGTCCTCGCTCCAACGTGGATTGTCGTCGAGCAACTCGCGCAGCGCAGCGATGCGAGTCTGGGCGAGGAGCAGTTTCGTCTCGAGCAGGAAGCCGGGATCGTCGTCCCGTCCAGCCAGCGCCTGGGCCTCCGCCGAAGCTTCATCGACCCGCCCGAGCCGGAGCAGGGCTTTGAGCCGTCCACGGGTGGCGGTTTCACGGTCGGTCGGGTTCCAAGCTTCCTTCTCGATGCGCTCGAAAAGGGCCAGTGCTTCGTTCTGCCGTGCCGGGTCGGAGGAAAGCAGGAGAATTTCGCCGTAAAGCATCCCCGCTTTGGCCGCGTGGGACTCAGGCACGGCGAGAAGGGGTTCCTGCCGCTGCCAAAGCAGACGGGCAAAGGCCAGACGTGCGAGCACCGGATCCTTGCCGAGGGTCTCGAGGTCGGGATCGGGACCAAAGAGGATTTTGTCCACATCGGTGCGGATGATCGTGATCACCGCGGGCTGCTGTCCGGGAATCGGTGCGGGTATCCTCAGTTGGAAAACTCTTTCGTCGGCGCCCATGATTTTTCCCGTGCGGGAGTTGCCGTCGAGGTATTCCACCGTGTCCTGCGCGGTGACGGCGGACAGGGCCGTGGCGGCCCATCCGATCGCGAGGGGAATTTTTTTCATGACGAAGTTTTCGGTGATTCTACGGGGGTGATGTTCTTCAGTTTTTCGCGCGCCCGTTCCGCTTCGGGCAACGAGGCGAGGTCCTCGCTGTTGGCCAGCTCCTCGTAGGTTTTGCGCGCGGCCTCGAAATCGGCAACCTGTTCGAAGGCCTCACCGCTGCGCAGGTAGGCCTTGGCTGCGGCTTCGCGCCATTTGCCGTAAAGTATGTAGATCCGCTGATAGTAGGGGATGGCGACCTGCGGTCGGTCGCGCTGCATTTCCAACTCGCCGAGAGCGAGGAGGGCTTGGGCCTTGAGCTTGCCCGGGATGTTTTCCGCCGCGAGCAGACGGGTATAGGAATCAACGGCTTCGTCGAGGCGACCCTCGTCGAATTCGATCTGAGCGCGGGTCATCAGCACGTCGCCCATCAATGGCGACCACGGCGTGTCGCGCTCGATGCGGCTGTAGTAACCGAGCGCTGTTTGCCGGTCATTTTGCTCCATCGCCATTCTGGCCAGTGCGCCGAGCGCTTTGTCTTTTTGCGGCGCGCGCGGATACCATTTGAGCATGTCGCGGTATAGCCCGCTGGCCAGATCGCGCCGGCGCTGGCTTTCGGCCGCGTCGGTCTGCGCCCCCGCTTCCTCCGCCTGCGCCCCGGCGCAGTCGGCCAACACGACCGGGCTCGTGACCGGAGGATCAACCAGCACGGAGGCTTCGCGCAATAGTGCGCGGGACAGTTCGGAGTCGGATTTTTTCACCGCCTGGGCCAGCGCCCAGATGGCCCGCACGGCGAGCACACTTTCTTTCCCCGCCTCGGCCTGCGCGCGCAAAGCGCGAAGATCGGCAAGATGGTCGAGTTTCTCCGGTTCGCTCTGGTAAAGACGTCCCGCGGCAAGAAACAAATCCTCCACCGCGAAGGCGGCCGGATCGTTGCCGTATTTTTTGATCGCTGACCAATATTCTTCTTTGGCCTTGTCGACCCGACCCTCCTGCCGCCAAGCCGTACCGATGAAAAAGAGCGCTTCGGCCGCGCGCGGACTGTTGGGGTATTGCCCGAGGTACTGCTGCATGAGATCACGCAACCCGGGATAGTCCTCCTCGAGTTTGAGAACTTTGGCCAACTTGAATTGTGCCTCTTCGTGAAACCGTCCGTCCGTCGCCGCGATTCCGGCATAAACGGCCTTGCCCTCCTCGGACTCGGCTTGTGCGAGCAAGGCGTCGCCGAGAAGAATCTGCGCCTCGGCCCATTCTTCACCCTCCGGATGGGCCTGCAGGTAGGCTTTCAATTCCTCCTCGGCACTCGCGTATTCCCGCATCGATTGCGCGCAATAGGCCCGGCGGAACGCCGCCGGGCCCAGCAGTGCGCCTTGCGGATACTCGGTCGGGATGGCAGCGAGCACCTCGCGTGCTTCGGGGAATTTCTTGGCGAAGGCCAAGGCCGATCCCTGCCAGTAAGCGGCCGGTTCGCCGAGTTCGCTGTCCGGATATTTTCTGCGGAACTCCCCGAAAAGCTCCGCTGCTTCCTCGTTTTTTTCGGACAGCAATTGGGTGAAGGCTTGCATGAAAAGTGCCCGTGGTGCTTGTTCGGTTTCCGGGAATTTGGTCGCGAGGTCTTGGAAAGTAGCCAGAGCCTGTTCGTAATCCTGATCCTGCTGCTGCGCCATCCCTTGGAGATAAAGAATAAGAGGCAACTGCTTAGATTCCGGAAAACGTTGGGCAAAGAGACGGGCACTTTCGACGGCCTTGTCGTACCGTCCGATCGCCATCCAGCTCTGCAGGGCGGTCATGGATGCCTGCTCCACCACTGCGTCCGGCGGCATCTGGTTGAGCATGTCGTTGAGCAGCAGCGCACACTCCAAATACCGGTCCTGCTGGTGGAAAGCACTGGCCAGACGGAAGCGGGCGGACGCGTCGAAGGACGGTATCTTCCCGAGGTTTGTCAGCTCCTCCCCGACCTCGCGCGCAATCTGGCGCGCTTGGGAGCGCTCGAAGATATCGGGGTTGGACGACGCCTCGAGGGCGGTCAACTGCTCTTGGATATCCGCCAACCGACCTTCCTGGTGCGCGACCAACCGGTCTCGCGTCCAGAGGGTTTGCAAGGCACGGATGGCCTCCCGCGGCTTTTCGTTGGCCAGATATTTTTCGCCGAGTGCCATGGCCAGAGTCTGGAAGGTGGCAATTTGCGCGATGTGTTCCTGCCGCGGCCCTTCCTGCGCGAGCAACTCGAGCGCGGCATCGTCCTGCCCGGTTTCGATCAGGCTGTGCAACTCGAGAACAACGGCGCGGCCGCGGTGGAGGCTTTCCGGATTTTTGCGCATTGCGTTGAAGGCCGCGGCGGCTTCTTTCATTTTCCCCTCGAGCATCAGTGCGGTCGCCGCGAGGAGTGCTGCGTCCTGCCGGCGCCGGGACCGGGGAAATTTTTCGATGAACTCCTCGAGTGCTTGGCGGGCTTTGGCGTTCTCGCCGAGTTGGGTCAGGCTGACCCCTCGCCAGAAGGAAAGATTTTCCTGCTGGTCGGGCGTTGTCTCTTCGAGTGCTTGCCCGGTCTCGATCGCCGCGAGGGCCGCGTCGAACTTTTGAACCTGCAACAAAGCTGCCGACAAATTGTAGTACACGTGCGGCAAGGCCGGCTTGGCTTCGGCCGAGTTGCCAAAATCGCGCAGGTAGGCCTCATAACCGGCCACGGATTCGGCGTAGCGCCCGGCATTGTAAGCAGTGTCCGCCCGAAAGATGACATCGCGAGCGGTGCCTGTCTGGACTTCCTCTCCGCCGACTTGCGCTAGTCCCAATCCGGCCGATGCGACGCCCACGGCGGTCAGCAGTATCAGCCGGAGAGTCTTCACATCGGGCAGCACAAGGCGAAAATGGGCCCGGTCCGCCGCGTGGCGCGAGGCCAAAATTGCGTTTCCGCGTGCCCTCGGGCTGGCAATATGGCCGGCATGGCCGCCGCTGACCTTATGGAAGCCGAAGTCCTGCGTCGGATCGGACCTGATCCGGCCGCGGAGTTCGACCTGTTCTTGCCGCGCTTGCACTCCTTCCAGTACACCCACAATACCGCCTACCGTGTCTTTTGCCGGGACGCCGGGTGTGGCGAAACCGTGACATCGTGGCGCCAGATTCCCTGCCTTCCCCAGGCCGCCTTCAAATACGCGGACTTGCGCAGTTTCCCGGCGGAAGAAACGGTCAAAACATTCCGCACCAGCGGGACGACGGGGGAGGGCTACGGGCAGCACCACTTCCGCTCGCTGACCATTTACGAAGCCGCGGTGCGCGCGGGCTGGCGTCATGCCAGTTTGCCTTCCGGTCCATTCCTGGTCATTGCTCCGCACCCGGAGGAAGCGCCCTTCTCTTCGCTCAGCCACATGTTGGCCACTCTGGCGAAGAAAGAAGATTTTATCGCTCCGGGGGGAACGATCGATCTCCACCGCCTGCGCGATTTGTCCGGTCCGGTTTGCCTGCTCGGCACCGCCTTGGGATTTCTGCAGGTGATCGAATCACTCGGGACCAATCGGATCGTTCTTCCCGCTGGCTCGACGGCCATGGAAACCGGAGGGTACAAAGGTAGCGGTCGCGCCATCGCGCGCCCCCGGCTCTATACGCTGCTCGGCGAGAAGCTCGGCCTTGCTCCCGAAGACATGATCAACGAATACGGCATGACCGAACTTAGCTCGCAATTTTATGCCCGCGGCCCTCGCGGCTTGCACTACGGTCCCCCGTGGACCCGCGCTGTGGTGGTCGATCCGGTCACTTTGGAGGAAGTGGGCGAAGGCGAAACTGGTATCCTGCTTATTTACGACGGGGCCAATGTCGGTTCGGTCGTCGGGATCCGCACGCAGGATCTGGCGGTCAAACGCGGTGATGCCTTCGCATTGCTCGGGCGCGACCCCTCCGCCTTGCCGCGGGGTTGCTCGCGCGCGGCGGACGAATGGCTGACCTCATGAACACGGCGGAACGAGCCGAAGCCATCGCCGGTGCCGCGGAAGTTTTCCCCGCGCTGCTCGGGCCGACCTCCGCCCGCGACCTGCTCGCGTGGGTCGCGGCGGAGCTGGGGGACGCCTGCGCCCTTGACCGTTGGTTTGATCACGGCACGGCCCGCACTAAGGCCCTCGCGCCGGGCCTGATCCTGCATGTGGTCAGCGGCAACACGCCCCATGCCGCGTTGCAAAGTCTGACCGGCGGTCTGTTGCTCGGCAGCCGCAATCTGGTCAAACTCCCGGGGACCGGCCTCGGCGCAGTCGATCAATTCCTCGCCCGCCTGCCGGCCGAATTACGGGCCCGCGTGGAAGTGTCGGTCGAACTCCCCGCCGCGTGGCTCGCCGCCGCGGATGCCGTGGTGGTTTATGGCTCCGAGCAAACGGTCGCCGCTTTGCGCGCCCGTGTCCTGCCCGGGAAAACTTTTCTCGGGCACGGTCACAAATCAAGTCTCGGGGTCATTTGGCATGACCCGCTTTTCGAGTCGTGCCTTGGTGCGGCCCGCGACGCCTCGCTCTTCGACCAACAAGGCTGCCTGTCACCGCAGGTCTTTTACGTGCGGGAGGCGCAGCCGGGCTCCGCCCGCGCGTATGCGGAAAAACTCGCGGCGGCCATGGATCAATTCAGTGGCACCCATCCGCGAGGCCCGCTGGCCATCGAGGAGAAAGCGGCCATCGCCAATTTGCGCGCCGCCTACCGGTTCCGCGCGGCAGGCGATTTACGCGTGGCGCTCTGGGAGGGTGGGGCCCATCTGGATTGGACCGTCATTTACGAGGAAGACGCATGGTTCACTGCTTCGCCCCTCAACCGCGTGGTTTTCGTCAAACCATTGCCGCCGGACCTCGCCGGAGCGATGGGTCCGGCCGTCGATTACGTTGGCGCGGTCGGCTTGTGGCCATGCACGGAGGAATTGGCCGACCGCTTTGCGGCGTTGGGTCCCTCGCGGTTTTGCCCCATCGGAAACATGCAGGATCCGTCCTGGACTTGGCATAACGGCGGGGTCGCTCGTTTGGCTTCTTTGGTCAAGTGGGTTGATTTCGAGCCGTCGAGCGGCTTGACTGTCTGATCGCATGCCCAAAGAAGAATCTATTGCCGCCCAAGGCGTCGTTGTTGAGGTGCTCCCCGGCACGATGTTCCGCGTGAAATTGGCGAACGACCGGATCGTCCTCGCTCACATCGGCGGCAAGATGCGCAAGCACTTTGTCCGCATCGTTCCCGGTGACAAAGTGCAGATCCAAATCTCGCCCTACGACCTGACCAAGGCGCGGATCACCTACCGCGAGCGGTGATCAAGGCCGCGGCGGTTTTGTCCCGCAGCCATTGACGAGGGACTCCTACCGGTCGCATTCACCCATCACGAAGTCGATGCTACCGAGGATGGCGGGCACGTCGCTCACGTAGTGGCCGGGCAGGAGGGACGGAACAATGCTCAAGTTGGCAAAGCTCGGGGCGCGGATTTTCAAACGGTAGGGCACTCCGCCACCCTTGCTGTGAATGTAAAAACCGAGCTCGCCTTTCGGGTTTTCCGCACCGAAGTAAACCTCCCCGGCCGGTGCATCGATACCTTGCGTGGTGATGATGAACTGGTGGATGAGTTCCTCCATCTTGGTCATCACATCGGTCTTGGGTGGGAGGATATTTTTCGGATCATCGACGTGGATCGGGCCGGAAGGCATTTTGTCCAGTGCCTGGATGAGGATGCGGGCGCTTTGCCGCATCTCGGCCATGCGGACCAGATAGCGGTCGTAACAATCGCCGACCGAGCCGACCGGCACGTCAAATTCGTATTGCTCGTAGCCGAGGTAGGGGTGCGCCTTGCGCAAATCGTAGTCCACGCCGGATCCGCGGAGGTTTGGGCCGGTCAACCCGTAGGCGATGGCATCTTCCCCCGAAATGACGCCCACGTTTTTCGTGCGGTCGAGCCAGATCGGATTCCGGGTCAGCAGGTTGTCGACCTCATCTAGGCTGGGCAGCAAGCCGTCGATGAAGGCGCGCACCTGCTGCGCGAAACCCGGAGGAATGTCCCGCGTCATCCCGCCGATGCGGGTGTAGGACGTGGTGAACCGCGCACCGGTCAGTTGTTCGGTCAAATTGTAAACCACTTCGCGGTGCTTGAAGGTGTAGAGGAAGACGGTCATGGCCCCGATGTCCATGGCGTAGGCCCCGATGCCGAGGAGGTGCGAGGAAATACGGGCCAACTCGCAACAAACAACCCGGATGGCTTGGCCGCGCGGCGGTAACTCCCACCCCATGAGCTTTTCCACCGCCAGGGCATAGGCCACGTTGTTGGCCAGCGGGGCAAGGTAATCGAGCCGGTCCGTGTAGGGCACGAACTGGTTGTATTGCATGTTCTCCGCGATCTTCTCGTCGCCACGATGCAGGTAGCCGATATCGGCGTCCGCCTTGGTGATGATCTCGCCGTCGAGTTCGAGCACGATGCGCAGCACGCCGTGAGTCGACGGGTGGGATGGACCCATGTTGATGGTCAGGGTCTCCCCGAGCAGTTCACCGTGGCGGCGTGCTTCGTGCTCCGCCGCGAGGGTGCGGGCGGCGGGATCGGGTGACTCGATAACGGTGGACATCGGCCTTATCCTTACGGTTGAGAAGCCGTTTTGGCAACTTCCGGACGCTGGGCTAGGAAGGTCAGCCGTGGCCACCACCAGACGACTTTTCCCTCCTCCTCGGCGAGTCCGAGCACGCGGCGCACCTCGGCGGGCGCTTGCGCCACCATTTGCCGCACCTCGGATCGGTTCGCTCCCGGCGTTCCCGCTGTGTGGAAATACCACTCGAGGTCCGGTTGCTTGAAAGGAAGACAGTCGTCGTGCAGGACCTTGAAGCCGGTTTGCTCCGCCAACTCGCGCCATTCGGCCACCCGGAGGAACCGCCCGTGGCTCGGATCACGCAATTTTTCCACACCTTGCAGCCACTTTTCCGCCACGGGCGCTCCTTCGGGCGAAGCTCCGTCGATGACCAGCAGCAGGCCACCTGGACGCAGCACCCGGAAAGCTTCACGGAGAAAATCCTCCACGCTGGCAAAGTGATGCGCCGCCACCCGGCAGGTGACGAGCCGGAACGAATTGTCGGCATAGATCAGCGATTCCGCCGCGTGTTGCCGCGTGGAGATGTCCAGCCCGCGCTCCGCGGCCAGCTTGCGCACCTCTTCGAGCATTCCCTCCGAAATGTCCGCCGCAGTCACCGCCACTCTGCGTTCCGCCAAATAGGCCGCGGTATGTCCCGCGCCCGTCGCGACGTCGAGTGCAGGCGAAAGGCGGGCGGTATCGAATCCATCCAGCGCCGCCGCCACGTCGGACACATCGCGCAGGATGTGAGCGCGGCCGTAGCACGCGGCTTGGCGGTCGAATTGCACCCGCGAGGTCTCGACCGGATCACTCATGCTGGCGTCCCGGCGAGTTCGTCCTCGGCGCGGAGGCGCAACTGCCCGCAAGCGGCATCAATATCGTGTCCTTTTTCGCGGCGGATGGTGGCGACTACGCCGCCGGCGCGAACGACCCGGACAAATTCCTGCTGGCGCGCCTCGCTCGGGCGTT
Source organism: Verrucomicrobiota bacterium (assembly GCA_027624625.1). Classification (GTDB taxonomy): domain Bacteria; phylum Verrucomicrobiota; class Verrucomicrobiia; order Chthoniobacterales; family JACTMZ01; genus JACTMZ01. The sequence goes on from JAQBWH010000004.1 coordinate 58,775, forward strand.
CCCAGCTCAGGCCTTCGACCGTGTTGTAGGGGATAAGATTGACCTTGGCGTCGAGCCGGCGCGCGTGTGCGGCGAGCAGCCGGGCCTGTTCCGGGGCGTCGTTGACTCCGGCGATAAGGATATATTCGAAGCCCAGCTTTTGTTTGCGGCGGGAGGAAAAGTAAGCGCAGGCCTCGAAAAGTTCCTTCAACGGATACTTCTTGTTCACCGGCATGATCTGCTCGCGCACCTCGTCCGTCGCGCCATGCAACGAGATGGCCAGGCGCACGGGGACGGGGTGCTCGGCCAATTCACGGATCTGCGGCACGAGGCCGCTGGTCGACACGGTGATGTGGCGCGCTCCGATCTCGAAGCCCCACGGGGCATTGAGGATTTCAATCGCGACGGACAAATTTTTCCAATTGGCCAGCGGTTCGCCCATCCCCATGAAGACGATGTTGTCCACGCGCTCGCCGGTCGTCTTTTCCACAACCATGACCTGCGCGGTGATCTCGCCCGCCGTCAGATTGCGCTTCCAGCCCCGCAATCCGCTGGCGCAGAATTTACAGCCGTAAGCACAACCCACTTGGGTCGAAACACAGAGCGTGCGGCGGTCGGATGTCTGGCCATAAAGCGCCGGCGAGGCCGGGATGAAAACACTTTCGATGAATTGCCCGTCCGGGAGGCGGAAGAGAAACTTGCGCGTCGTATCCTTGGATCCGGTGAAGCGCACTTGCTCGAGCTGCTGCGGCGGAAACATCCCTGCCAACTGTTCCCGCAATTCGGCCGGAAGGTCGGTCATGCCGGCAAAGTCATCAACCCGTTTCTCGTGCACCCAGTCGGCAATCTGCCGTGCGCGGTACGGCTTGTGACCCAACGCCCCGAGCTTTTCGGTCAGCGAGCCGAGGGTTTCGCCCAACAAAGAAATCATCGGCTTTACCATGCCACGGACGGGTGGCGGAATCCACTGCGGGATGCCTTGACCCGCCGCGGCGGGAATCTACCTTGGCGCCCATGCCCGTCCGCCGCCTCCTTCTCGCTACCCTTGTCGCGGCCCTCTTGGCCGGCTGCGAAACCACCACGGTCACCCGGGTCGACCCTGCGGTGGCCGCCTCGATTGCGGCGGAAACGCCCGGCAATTATTTCATCGGCCGCCGCTACTACAAAAAGGACTACAAAATGTGGGGTTGGGTGCGGAAGCCGGGTCAACCTTGGAAAACCGCTCAACTGGTCATGTTGAACGAAAATACCAAGCTGGCGCCCGATCGCGCGGCGGGAACGCTCGGCGTCGACCACAACACAGAATACCGCCTGCAGGGCCGCTTCACCGGCGGCAAAGTCTACGAGCCGGCCAGCAATTCCTTTTATCCCGAGTTCGTCCTGACCGGCATCGAGGTTCGTTCGACCACCCCGCCCTTTATTTACCGCGACCGCAGCGCGCTCGACCCCAAGGTCCGCCTGCTCGTTCCCCCGCTTTAGGCCAACAACCCCGCTCTCATCATCACCAAGGTAGGGCGCGGCGTCCCGACGCGCCGTCAGCATTGCTTTTCTGCACGCGGCGGGTCCGGAGGCCCCGCCTTACCAGCGGGAAATGACCCGCTTTTTGCGGCGGTGTCCCGTTCCGGGATTGAGGCTAATTCCCTTGCAGCCTGCAGAGCTGGCGCGTAGACACATCGGATGCTTAAAGCGTCCGTCTTTCTTCTCCTCACCACGTGTGCCGTTTTTCTGACTGGTTGCACCGACCCCAATCGCGATGCGGTCAAGATCGGCATGAACATCGAGCTGACCGGCGAGATCCCCGCGGTCGGCGCCTCGAGCAAAAATGCGGCCGAATTGTTTTTCAACGCCCTCAACGAGCAAGGCGGCGTTACCTTGGCCGAAGGGCCCAAGAAGGTCGCCCTGATCATTCGTGACAATGGCGGCAAGGCCGACCAAGCGGCTTCCGTCGCGCAACAACTTATCTCCAGTCAGGATGTTGTCGCCATGATCGGGCCCAATTCCAGTGCCTGCGCCATTCCCGCCGGGGAAATCGCGGAGAGCCTCAAATGCGTCATGATTTCCCCATGGTCGACCAACCCGAAGACCACCCTGGACCAAGATTCCAGCCAGCCGAGGCGTTACGTCTTCCGCGGATGCTTCACCGATCCGTTCCAAGCCACCGTGCTGGCCAAGTTTGCCCTCAACGATCTTGGGGCCAAGAAAGCCGCCGTCCTTTATGACGTTTCCTCCGAGGCACCGCTCGGCCAGGCCACCTTGTTCAGGGACACCTTTACGGCCAAAGGAGGGGAAATTGTCGCCTTCGAGACCTTCACCACGGGCGACAAAGATTTTTCCGCACAATTGACCAACATCCGCGAGGCCGACCCCGACATCATCTTCCTCCCGACCTACTACAACGACGTCCCGCTCATCGCCCAGCAGGCGCGTCGCCTCGGCATCACCGCGAAATTCGTCGGCAGTGATGCCTGGAGCTCGCCGGAAATCATCAAGCTCGGCGGAGCCGACGTGGACGGCTCGTACTTCTGCAATCACTTCTCGACCCAGATCGCCACCGACGAGGCGAAAAAGTTCATTGCCGACTACACCGCGAAATACGGACAGCCCCCCGATGACGTGGCGGCGCTCACCTTCGATTCCTGCGGACTGATCACCGAAGCGCTCAAAGCCGGTGGTAAAAACGAACGTGAGGCGCTTCGTGAGGCATTGGCCAAGATCCGCGAATACAAAGGTGTGACCGGCACCTTCCGCTTCGAGCCCGGCTCGGGCGATCCGATCAAGAGTGCGGTCATCCTGCAGATCAAAGATGGTGCTTTTCAGTGGGTGACCAACGCCCAGCCTTGATCGCCTGATCTGCGCGCATGGATTACTTCGCGCAGCAGGCCATCAACGCCATCCAGCTCGGCTCGATCTACGCCCTCATCGCTTTGGGCTACAGCATGGTCTATGGCGTGCTCGTCATGATCAATTTCGCCCATGGCGACGTCTTCATGGTCAGCTCGTTCTTCTGCTTCCTCCTCCTTCTCGTCCTGCCGGTCCCCTTCATTGCCGCGCTGCTCATCGTCATGCTCGCCACCGCCATCCTCGGCGTCTGCATCGAGCGTCTTGCTTACCGCCCGTTGCGCAATGCTCCGCGCGTTTCGGCCATCATCACCGCCCTTGGTTGCGGTCTGGTCATCCAAAACACGACGCTGAGCATCAGCCCCTACTCCCAGCGCATGCCGGAATTATTCACGCCGGTGACTTGGAACTTCGCCGGGCTGACCATTTCCTCCCTGCAAATCCTCATCGTCGGGATCTCGGTCGGGCTCATGCTCGCCCTGGATTTCTTCATCCGCAAAACACGCTACGGCATGGCCATGCGGGCCATCGCGCAGGACCGCGTCACCGTCCCGCTCATGGGCGTGCCGGTCAACCAAGTGATTGCCGTGACCTTCGCCCTCGGTGCCGCACTGGGTGGCGCGGCCGGCGTGCTTTACGCTTCGGCCTATCCCGTGATCAGCGCAACGATGGGCGTGCTTGTCGGCTGGAAAGCATTTGTTGCCGCGGTGATCGGCGGTATCGGCAACGTGCGCGGTGCGGTCCTCGGTGCCTATTTGCTCGGCGCGGTTGAAGTCTTCACCGTCACCGTCCTTCCCTCCACCTATCGCGACCTTGTCGTCTATACTTTGCTCCTGGTCATCCTTATCTTCAAACCCTACGGGCTGCTTGGCCGTCCCGCCGTGCAGAAAGTATGACACGCTGGCTGCAACATCCGCCGCCGCGCGGCGTGCTCCTCGCCCTTCTCGCCGCCGGGCTGGCTGCCTGCTTCGCCATCGAACAGTTTGGTCTGGTCGATGACTACGTGCGTTTTGTCCTCATCACGTTCGGGATCAATATCATCCTTTGCGTCAGCCTCAACCTGGTCAACGGGTGGATGGGGGAATTTTCCGTCGGCCACGCCGGTTTCATGGCCCTCGGTGCCTATCTCTCGGCCTGCGTCTCGGTCAAATGGCTCAGCTGGGGCGACCCGCTCTGGATGTTCCCCCTCGCTGTCATTGGTGGCGGCCTCATGGCCGGCGCTGTCGGATTTCTCCTTGGTCTGCTCTCCTTCAAAACACGCGGTGACTACCTCGCCATCATCACGCTCGCCTTTCTCATGATCGTGAAATCGGGGATTGAAAACATCCCGTATGTCGGCGGTCCTCGAGGGTTCCTCGGCATCGACAACCACACCACTCTGCTCTGGACCGCGGTTTGGACGGTTCTCACCCTCTGGACCATCCGCAACCTCGTCTACTCGCGCTTCGGCCGCGGCATTGTCGCGGTGCGCGAGGATGAAATCGCGGCCAACGCCATGGGTGTCGACACCCGCAAGGCCAAGCTCACTGCTTTTGTCGTCTCCTCGTTCTTCGGCGGTGTGGCCGGAGCCCTCTTCGCCCACCAATTGCAGTTCATCAACCCGTCGGTCTTCGACATCGTCAAATCGACCGAGATCCTCGTCATGGTTTACCTTGGTGGGGTCGGCTCGCTGGCCGGTTCAATCCTCGGCGCCACGGCTTTCACCTTCCTCTCCCAGGCCCTCCAACCGCTCGGCACCTGGAGGATGGTCATCCTGCCGCTCATCCTTGTTTTGCTCATGATCTTCCGTCCCCGCGGCATCATGGGTATGCGTGAATTCTCTTGGTTCGTCCCGCAGCGAGAATTCCCGAAGAAGGAGGACAAGAAATGAAGCCGCTTCTCGAGGTGCGCGGCGTGACCATGCGCTTCGGCGGCCTCGTCGCCCTCTCCGACCTTTCCTTCGATGTCACCCCGGGCCACGCCCACGGCATCATCGGGCCCAACGGCGCGGGCAAGACCACCGCGTTCAATGTTATCACCGGCATTTATGCCCCGACCCAGGGCGACGTTCTTTTCCGCGGTGAGTCCGTTACCGGCTGCCGTCCCAGCACCATTGCGCATCGCGGTATCGCCCGCACTTTCCAAAACATCCGCCTCTTCCGCGATCTCACCGTGTTCGACAACGTCCGTATCGCCTGCGATGCGCACGCCCGTTATTCGTGGCCCGGCGCCATGATCCAGCTTCCGTCCGCGCGGCAGGCCGAAAAGGAAACCATCGGCCGCTGCACCGACCTGCTCGAAAAATTCGGTCTCGGCAACGAGATCCACGAGCGGGCCGGCGACCTGCCTTACGGCTCGCAACGCCGGCTCGAAATTGCCCGGGCCATGGCCCTGCAACCGTCGCTTCTCCTCCTTGACGAGCCGGCTGCGGGCATGAACTCCGCCGAGACGCTCAATCTCGTCGAATTCCTCGGGTGGCTCCGCGACCATTTTTCCGTGACCATGCTCCTGATCGAGCACCACATGCAGCTGGTCATGACCTTCTGCGACCGCATCACCGTGCTCGACTTCGGCAAGACGATTGCCGAAGGCACGGCGGACGAAGTCCGCAAAAACCCGGAGGTCATTGAGGCCTACCTCGGTCAGGAGGACGGCCATGAGTGAAACCATGCTGCGCGTGGAGGATCTTGTTGTTCGCTACGGCGACATCCAGGCGGTCAAAGGCATTTCCTTCCAGGTCGAACGCGGAGAAATTCTCGCTTTGGTCGGGGCCAACGGTGCGGGGAAGACGACCACATTGCGCGCTCTCTCCGGCATGCAGCCCTGCGAAGGCTCGGTCATGCTGGAAGACCGCGGCCTTCGCGGCCTCTCCCCCGACGAGATCCTGCGGCTCGGCTTGTCCCATGTGCCCGAGGGCCGCGGCATTTTCGGCGGCCTCACCGTGATGGAAAACCTGCAACTCGGCGCTTGGATCCGGCGCGACAAGGCTGCGCGCACGCGGGACCTCGGGATGGTCATGGATATTTTTCCACGCTTACGCGAGCGCGCCACGCAATTGGCCGGCACCCTGAGCGGGGGAGAACAGCAGATGCTTGCGGTGGGACGTGCGCTGATGAGCAAGGCAAAGATACTCATCCTCGACGAGCCCTCCATGGGCCTCGCCCCGAAGCTCGTACAGGAAATATTTTCCGTTATCCGCCAACTGAACGAGAAGGGAACAACGATCCTCCTCGTCGAACAAAACGCCAACATGGCCCTGCGCCTCGCCCACCGTGCCTGCCTGCTTGAAACCGGCAACCTCGTCCTCGAAGGCCCGGCTTCGGAACTACTGACCAACCCTCGCGTCCGCGAGGCTTACCTCGGGGCGGGGTGAGGAAGCGTGGGTATTTATTTTAACAGAAGGTAACGAGCACCCCTGCTCCGGTGCTCGTTATCTTCTGTTCAAAAAATCCAAATGCTCCACCACCACCCGGTTCCCCAGCCTTGTCAAAACATCCCAAGTAATCGTCCCCGCCCAAGCGGCCACTTCGCCGACCGTGATCTCCCCGTCTTCTTGTTTCCCGAAAAGCACCACCTCCTCACCCGGCGCCACATCGCGGGGCAGATCGGTCACATCAACCATGAATTGATCCATGGTGACCCGGCCAAGGATCGGGCAGCGCTTTCCGCGCATGAGCACCTGAGCACCCCGGTTTGAAGTCTGCCGCGGATAGCCGTCGGCATAACCCATAGCCAACGTGGCAATGCGCATTGGTTGCGCGGTGATGAAGTCGCGCCCGTAACTGATTCCGCGCCCCGGCCCGACATCGCGCACCAAGGTGATGCGCGTTTTGAGCGTCATGACCGGACGCAACAACTTCTGAAAGTCGGGGAGGGGAGAGATGCCGTAGAGCGCCAGTCCGGGCCGCACGCGGTCGGCGGCGTGTTCCGGCCGCTGGAGCGAGCCCGCGCTGTTCAGGGCGTGAAATTTGGCGGTCGGTAAAATCGGACGGAGCTGACCGACCAGTTTGTCCCACCCGGCCAATTCTTGCGCAGTGAAGTCCGCATCGCTCTCCGCCACCGGCAAATGCGTGGAGACGCTTTCCACTTTGATCCCGTCGATCGCTGCAATTTCCTGTGCGGTTTTCATCGCATCGTCCTGCCAGACGCCGATGCGTCCCATCCCGGTGTCGATGCACAGATGGATGCGCACGGGTTTGACCTTGGTCAACTGCGCATAGGCCTTCGCTTCCGCCGCGCTCGAGACCACGGGAATGAAGCCCTCACGCACCGCGGCTTCGCGTTCCTTCGGCAGACACGGACTCAAAATCAAAATCTCCTCGTCTGGCAGGGCAGCGCGCACGGCCCGGGCTTCGTTCAAGGTGGCCACCCCGAATTGCTCGGTGAATGGGGCGAGGGTCTGGGCCACCTCGGGTCCGCCATGGCCGTAGCCATCGGCTTTGACCACCGCGATGAGGCCGGCATGGTCACCGACCGCCTTGCGCATGGCCGCCGCGTTGTGGCGCAGGGCGCCGTGGTCGATCTCGGCGCGGATGCGCCAGGACTCGCCGGCCTGGCTCACGGCTTCTTCGCGGATCCCTCGAGCATTTGGGGATCGAGCTGCAGCATCTGCAGCACGCCTTCACCGCTGGTGATGCGGGGCATCACGCCGTCCCAACGTTCGATGGTGCGAAGACGCAGCACTTCCGGGCGCCCGCTTAGGGCTTCCGCTTCGCGGGTGATCGCTTCGGCCCGGGCGATCGACTCCGCCTCGATGGTGAAGGCTTGGGCCGCGGCGGCCAGTTTCGCTTCCTCGGCGGCGGCTTCGGCCGTGGTCACGCGGCGGAGCTTTTCGTTTTTGGCCTGCAAGGCGGCCTGCTCGGCCTGCACCTTGAGCTCGATCGCTTTGTTGAATTCTTCGGAGAATCTGAAGTCGGTGATGGCCACGTTGGCGATGTTCAGGGCGCCTTGGACTTCCTTGTCATCGAGGGTGGTGTTGATGAACGATTCGATGGCTTGCTGGATCTGCTGCTTGACCACTTCCCGCTGGGTCACCAACTGCTCGGCGGTGAATTTTGCGGTGACGGCTTTGACTGACTCTTGGACGGCGGGGTTGACGATGGTCGCGGCGATTTTATCCGGCGTGCCCACCTGCTGGAAAGTGAGCGGGGCGAGGGCGCCGTTGATGGCATAGGTTGTGGTGACGTCGGTGGTGACAATCTGCAAGTCGCGCGAGGCGGCGGTGGCTTTGGCTTCGCTCGCGGTGAGACGCGTGCTCATGGGCACCACCTCCTCGGCAAACGGTATTTTGAAGTGGAGACCTTCGGGCAGGGCCACGTCCCTGACTGCGCCGAAGCGTTTGACCACCCCGACCGTGCCGGCGTCGACGGTGACAAAGACGCCGGCGGCGGCCACCAGGAGCAGGATGACAATAATGAGGAGCGGGGCAAATTTGCCGGCCAACTGGGTGGCATCGGCGGAACCGGAGATGGGATGTTTCATATTTAAGAAGGGTGGGCAGTGCGGGCGCGGCGGGCGTCGATGAACGACTTTACGCACAGGGCGACGAAAATGAGAGAGAGAAGGGCGAAGGCCGCCTGCACGCCCAAGGCCGCGGCGCGCTCCACGGTTTCCCCGGCGAGCAGAGCCGGCAGTTTGCCCAGACTCTTGGCCGTGCCGAGAAATCCGAGCAGCCCGACCAGCGCCGCGATGTGGCCGCCGTGCTTCAGACTCTTGAGCGACACCGCGCCGGCAACAACTAGCAGCAGGCCGAAGATGGACGGAATGAGCGCGGTCCAAGATTGCGCGCCCGTCATCAAGTAGGCCCCGATTCCCAAGAGGACAAAGATGACAGCGAAGATAAAGATGACGCGTGGCATGTTCATGGGAGTGGAGACTAATCCCCCGATTATGCCCTGCCAAGGCAGTAAAGCCGTTCTGCACCTCCATCTGTATCACCGATGGGGATGATTGGGGTCATATCCCAGTCAAACCCCGGGATGTGCGCGACGAGCTTGTTTGCGTCCGCGCGACGGCCTGCGGTGGCATGAGTCTCGCGGACCCCGTGGGCAGTTCACCCCATGGTTTCCGCCCCTGGCAGCGTGTTTAATGACATCACTATGAAAACCGTTCCCAGAAAAGGTTGTCACGCACTGGTCGCGGCTGGTTCCATTTCATCTTTTTCGGGCGCAGTCCGATGCAGCACCGGGCGGGAATTTCCGAAGTTGCCGCCGATTGTGCGCTTGACAACGTCGGTTAAACCTTGCACGATTATATATAATAAGGTTTTACGCGCAACTTCTTAGCACCACTCTGGCGGCACCGCCACAACTCATCGTTGCCTCGTCCAACCGCGCTTCTGCGCGGTTTTTTTGTGGGTATTTATGGTTACACTCGCGCCGACCGCTTGGGCCGACATCTTGCAAGCCGGCTTCGACACGAACTGGCTCACCCCCGGCACGAACAACTTCTACCGCGTCATCTTCAGTAACCAGTGAGGTGGTGACGCTGGCTAGGCCGGCGACCATGTGTTAGCTTTGCCCCATGAAGCGACTCGTCGCTTTCCTGTTCATCGGTATTGCTTCTGCCGCAATCGGACAGGAATTGCAGAAATTCGAAAACTGCAGCCTCGTGGAAGCGGGTTGGGCGGATGGCGACAGCTTTCCGGTCAAGTTGCCCGACGGTCGTGAAATCATCCTGCGGCTCTACTACGTCGATTGCAACGAGACCTCGGCCACGTCGGAGACCGATCAGCGCCGGGTGCGCGGCCAATCCTCGTATTTCGGGATTGATGACCATCAAGTGACCCTGGCCTCCGGACGCCGCGCGGCCGAGGAATTACGCAAGATGCTGGCCAAACCATTCACCGTGCACACCGCGTTTGCCGCCGCCCCGGGGCGCTCGGCCAAACCCCGCACCTACGGGTTTGTCACCTTGTCCGACGGACGCGACCTCGGTGCGGTGCTTGTCGGGGAGGGCTTGGCGCGGAGTTTTGGTCTCCGGCGCGGCACACCGGACGGCCTGACCACCGATGCAGCCGAGGCCCGGATGGATGACCTCGAACTTGGCGCCGCCATCGCCCGGCGCGGGATCTGGGCCGAGACGGATGCACAACGCCTCATCTCTCTGCGTGAAGCGCAAAGGGCGGAAGAGCGGGAACTGCAGGAAGCTTTCGGCCCGAGAGCAGGGGAACCGATCGACCCCAACACCGCCTCGGTCGACGAAATCATGCTCCTGCCCGGTATTGGCGAAGTGTTGGCCGAGCGTATAGTCAAAGGTCGTCCCTACAAGACGATCGACGATCTCCGCCGCGTGCCCGGAGTGGGGGATAAAGTTTTCGCCAAGTTACGGGATTCCCTGCAAATTGCCCCCTGAGCGTTATGCAGGCTACGAAATGCCGGAAATTTAACCACGGATGACACGGATGGCACGGATACCGGAACAATTCGGGGTGAAAATCCGGCGCAGTCACCCTAGCACTTTCCGCCTTTTTCCTTCTCTGAATCATCTGTGAAATCGGTGTTATCCGTGGTTAAGAAAAATGGCTTTTGCTCAGTCTAGTATGGAAAGCTTTTACTCCTCCGACCCTCTTTTCCGCATGGCCGCGAAGCAATTCGAGGTGCTGGCCGATCACCTTGAGATTCCGCAACAATACCGTCAGCGCCTGATCCAACCCAAGCGCTCGGTCACCGTTTCGCTCCCCATCAAGCATGAGGATGGCCGAGTGGAAGTGTACCACGGTTACCGCGTCCAGCATCACTTGAGCATCGGACCGACCAAAGGCGGCACGCGTTTCTCGCCGAATCTTACCCTCGGCGAATCGGCGGCCCTCTCCATTTGGATGAGTTGGAAATGTTCCTTGGTCGGCTTGCCCTATGGCGGAGCGAAAGGCGGGGTGGCCGTCGACCCGAACAAACTGACCCGCGGTGAACTGGAAACACTTTCCCGCCGCTACATGCAGGAAATGATCCCGTTCGTCGGCCCGCGCACCGACATCATGGGTCCCGACATGGGGACCAATGCGCAGGTCATGGCCTGGTTCATGGACACCTACTCGATGCATGCGGGCCATGCCGTCCCGGAAATTGTCACTGGGAAACCCGTGGCCATCGGCGGGGTGGCCGGTCGGCGCGAGGCAACCGGTCGCGGCGTGGTCTTCCTCATCGAGCGAGCGCTGGACCATCTCAATATCAAGCCGTCGGAATGCACCGCTATCGTGCAAGGCTTCGGCAATGTCGGATCGGTCACCGCCTGCGGGCTGGCCTACCGGTCCGGCATGAAGGTGACCGGCCTGAGCGACCACACGGTGTGCCTTTACGATCCGAAGGGTTTCGATGTTTCCGCCGCGGATCGCCATGTCCAGGAGCACAAAACGTTGAAGGATTTTGCCCAAGGCGAGCGGGTCAAGCCGGAGGATTTCCTGTCCCTGCCCTGCGATGTCTTGGTGCCCGCTGCCGTCGAACGGGTGATCGACGCCAGCCAGGCCGCCACACTCCGCTGCCGCGTGCTGGCCGAAGCGGCCAACGGTCCGACCACGCCAGAGGCGGATGAATTGCTCGACCAGCGCCGGGAGGAGATTTTCGTCATCCCCGACGTCCTCTGCAACGCGGGTGGCGTCATCACGTCCTACTTCGAATGGGTCCAGGACATGCAAAGCCTGTTTTGGACCGACATCGAAATGACCGACCGCCTCTACCGCATCCTTGACACCGCTTTCAATGCGGTGATCAAGCGCTCGAAGGAGCGCAAGGTGGCCAACCGCACCGCGGCCATGGCCATCGGCATCGAGCGCGTGCTCGAAGCCAAACGGGACCGCGGGTTGTTTCCGTGATCGGTCAGGAGATTGTGGAGCGGGGCCGGTCTCAGCCGGCCACGCTCATATCCTCTTAAATCTTCTTCAATCTGTGGCTGCTCCCGTTTGATTGCTTTGCTTCAGCGTAGTTCCAGCACGACCGGGCAGTGATCCGAGCCCGGCACGTGCGGCAGAATCTGCGCGGCTTTGACCCGTGGTACGAGCTCAGCCGAGACAAGAAAGTAATCGATGCGCCATCCGATGTTCCGCGGTCGCGCGCCGTTCATGTAACTCCACCAAGTGTAATGCCCATTGCCTTGGGTGAAGAGGCGGAAAGTGTCGACCAAGCCGGCATCGACCAGTGCCTGGAATGCCGCCCGTTCCTCGTCGGTGAAACCGGCGTTTTTCCGGTTGGTCTTGGGATTGGCCAGGTCGGCTTCAGTGTGGGCGACATTGAGGTCGCCGCAAACAATAACCGGCTTTTTCTTCTCCAGCTTTTTGAGGTAAGCGCGGAAAGCCGGCTCCCATTCCCGTGTCCGGTAGGCAAGGCGGGTCAGTTCGCGCTGGGAATTCGGGGTGTAGACATTGACCAAAAAGAAATCGTCGTATTCCAGCGTGATGACGCGCCCCTCGCGGTCGTGCTCCTCGATCCCGATGCCGTTGGTGCTGCCTTGCGGTTTGCTTTGGGCGAAGGTCGCCGTGCCGGCATAGCCGGGTTTCTCCGCGGAGTTCCAATGCGGCGCGAAGCCCCGCGGCCAGGTGACCGCGGCGACTTGCTCGGGTTTGGCTTTGATTTCCTGCAGGCAGAGCACATCGGGTTTTTCGGCGGACCAGAATTCGAGGAGGCCTTTGCCGAGGACCGAGCGGAGGCCGTTGACGTTCCAGGAGATGAGTTTCATGAGTTGGGGGAATGGGACTTATAGGTCCTATAGGACCCATGGGACCTATGGTGCCAGCCTCCCGTGCAAGGTGGCCTCGTCGACCACGGGTACTCCCAGCGACTGGGCCTTTTCCAATTTGCTGCCCGCTTCCTCGCCGGCGAGGACGTAGCTGGTTTTTTTGCTCACGCTGCCGCTTACGTTGCCGCCGTGGCGGCGGATCAGTTCGGCGATTTCATCCCGGGGGCGGCTCAATGTTCCCGTGATGACCCATGTTTCGCCGGCCAGTTCCTGCGAGGCGGGGACTGTGCGCTCGTCGCGTTGGCCGAAATTGAGGCCGCGCTTGCGCAGCGTCTCAACTAGCTTCCTGTTGTGCGCGAGACGGAAAAAGTCGTGGATTTCCTTGGCCACCACCGCGCCGACATCCTCGGTGCTTTCCAGTTCCTCGACCGAAGCCGCGGCAATTTTGTCCAGCGCGTGGAACTTGTCGGCCAGCTTGCGCGCGACCGAGGCGCCGACATGGATGATACCGAGAGCAAAAAGCAGGCGCCACAAAGGTTGCTTTTTGCTGCCTTCAATTGCGCTGAGCAGATTGGCCGTGCTCTTCTCGCCCATGCGTTCGAGGGCCGAGACGTTTTCCGCGTTGAGCGCATAAATATCGGGAAGCGCCACGACCAAGCCTGCAGTGACCAACTGGTCGACCATGGCTTCGCCCAACCCCTCGATATCCATGGCGCCGCGCGCGGCATAATGCTCGATGCGGCGGCGGATTTGCGCCGGGCAGTCCGGATTGAGGCAACGGACCGCGGTCAGTTCCGGATCGCGGAAAACTTCACTCCCGCAGGAAGGACACTTCTCCGGCATCTTGAATTTCTTTTCCTTTCCGGTGCGCGCCTTGGTGTCGACGCCGACCACCGCAGGAATCACTTCGCCCGCTTTTTCGACGAAGACCCAATCGCCGATGCGGATGTCTTTGCGGGCGATTTCTTCTTCGTTGTGCAAGGTGGCGCGGGCCACGCGGCTGCCGGCGATTTGCACCGGCTCGAGTTCGGCCACCGGGGTGAGGGTGCCCGTGCGTCCGACCTGCACCGTAATGCCGCTAAGTTTGGTCCGCACGCGTTCGGCCTCGTATTTGTAAGCCATGGCCCAGCGCGGCGCCTTCGAGGTGGTTCCGGTCTGATCACGGCGTTTGAATTCATCAAGCTTGATCACCGCGCCGTCGGTCTCGAAGGCGAAGTCGTGACGGATTGTTTCCAGCGTGGCGATGGCCTTGCGCACCCCGGCCTCATCGTCGGCTTCCCAGAATTTGGGGACCACGGGCAGACCGATCTTTTTCAGCCAGTGCAAAAGTTCGGCCTGCGTCTGCGGCGCTTTGCCACCCTCGACCGCACCAAGTCCGTAGAAGACCGCGCTCAACCCGCGCCGGGCCACGACCGAAGAATCAAGGAGTTTGAGCGAGCCGGCGGCGGCATTGCGTGGATTGGCGAAAAGCGCCTCGCCTTCTTTCTCGCGCTCCGTATTGAGCGCGGCAAATTTCTTTTTCGGCAGGTAAACCTCACCGCGAATCTCGATCACCTCGGGCGCCTCGCCTTCAAGCTTTAGCGGGATGGCACGGATGGTGCGGATGTTCTGGGTGACATCGTCTCCCGTCGTCCCGTCGCCGCGCGTGGCGGCCCGCTCGAGAAGTCCGTCCCGGTAAGTAAGCGAAAGAGCCACACCGTCAACTTTCGGTTCGATGGTCCAAGCAAGCGGGATTCCCGGGAGCAACCGCCCGACCCGCGCCATGAATTCATCGGCTTCCTCGAGCGAGTAGGTGTTGTCCAAACTCTGCATCGGTGCGCGGTGGCGGACTTGCTGGAATCCTTCAAGCGGTTTGCCCGCCACGCGACGGGTGGGAGAATCCGGCGTGCTCAGGTCCGGATGAGCTGCCTCCAAATCAACCAACTCACGCAGCAGGGCATCGTATTCGCGGTCGGTGATCTCGGGTTGCGCTGCTTCGTAGTAGAGCTTGTCGTGACGGGCGATCTGGCGCCGGAGTTCACGGGCGCGTGAGGAAACGTTCGAGGCGGGCATGGGTCCGAAGGGTCAATAGTGCGCCGGCGATGGCGCCGAGGAAATCCGCAATCCAGTCATAAAGGTTACCCCCCAGGCGGCCGGGGGTGAAATTCTGCCAGGTTTCGTCAATGGCCCCAAACGCGGCGACCAAGGCGATGCCGATAAGGAGAGCCCGGGCCAATCGCAGGTGTGGAAAGGAGACCCGCAGGGCGGCGGTGGCCAACCAACCACCGAGCGCAAAGGCGAAGAAATGGATGAATTTGTCGGCGAAGGTGAGGGCAAATAAGGCCGAGGGCAAATCCTCGCCGTTGATCGAAGAAAAGCTAAGAATGCCGGCGGCCCAGCCCAGCAACACGCACCAAAGCAGGCCGGCGAGGAGGCGTGGCGTCATGGAGACAAAGAATATGGATGGCGGGAAGCGGAGAAGGAAGATGTTTGCCGTGGCGATTTTTGAGCAGGCGCGGGTGCTCTCCCCGCCTTGGCCCAACGGGGAGCGGGGCGGTATGGGAAGTTGGCACGCTGATTGCTTTATCCATAGTAGATCCGACTGGGTGGATCGAAACACAGGGGCCACCGCCCCGCAGCCTGATTGGTTTTGAGCTCATTGAATCCGGGGGGAATTTGATGGCGGGACCAGTCAGGCTGCTGCGTCTCCGGTGACCGTGCAAGCGGGTCACCGCTTCCGGCCAGAGCACACCTTTGACCTATGGGTCGCGGCTGTTACTCGGCGGAGAACGCATCGGCCCTCTTTTGCAAGGCCGGGTGGTCGAGTTGGACTCCGATGAGGACCGCGGTGGGATTAAGGACGGAGGGCTGGTTGAGCCGCAGGGCGGTGGCGCCCCATTTGTGGTCGTCGGTTTTTTCGACGAGGAATTCCGCGTCGGGTTCATCCGTGAAGCGGGCGATGGCTTTGACGCGGAGGATTTCCGGCGGAAGGGTGTCGATCCAGCGCAGGAGGTCGTCGCGGCGGACCATTGCCGGCAAGGCGAGCGTGGTGGCGACGAAGTCGTGGGCCAGGGTGTGCTCGGGGGTCATGGCGAAATAGACAGCCTTCCCAGCGGGGGGGGGCGGCGCGGCGGGTTCGTCGGCGAAGCGGCGGAGGAGATCGAGCAAAGATGCGGCCTCGGCGAACGCGGTGCGCGGGTTGAGTTTTTGCAGTGCGGCGCGGACTTCGTCGCGGCGTCCTTCGTCGACGCGATCGGTCCATGTCATCATGAGATGACTGGCAGTGCGGGCTTGCCAGCGTTCAAGCTCATTGTGCCAAAAACGTTTTTGCCAGCGGTGGGTGTTGACCAGGCTGACTTGAATAACGGGGGCGAACCGGGCCCGGACTTCGGGTGCGGTGGCGAGTTGGGCCAGCAGCGTGGAGGGATCGGCCGAGCCGCTGGCTTCGAGCAGGACGGCTTGGCGCGGCGCGTCGGGCACGGCGGCGAGGGCCTCCCGCAGGCTGTCGAGCGAATCTCAGCAGACGCAATGTCCGCTCAGCGGCTGGACGGAGCGTTGGGGCGCTTGCAAAGACGAAGGATCGTGACCGTGGTGTCGAGGCGGGTGATGTCCAGCAGTCCGTTGCCTTCCTCGTCGGCGGAGGCGAAGGTCTGCGCGACGGGGATAGGTTCGGAATGCCGGTTGACTCGATGAGCAAGTAATCGAAGCTTCCTTCGCGGGCCAGGCGCGAGACTTCCTTGAGCAGGTCGTCGCGTAAGGTGCAGCAGATGCATCCGTTGGACATCTCGACGAGTTTCTCCTCGGTGCGGCTGAGTTCGGCCCCGCCGTCGCGGACGAGTTCGGCGTCGATGTTGACCTCGCTCATGTCGTTGACGATGACCGCGACGCGCCGGCCTTCGCGGTTGTTGAGGACGTGGTTGAGTAGGGTGGTTTTGCCGGCGCCGAGGAAGCCGGAGAGGACAGTGACGGGTAGTTTCATGGCGAAGGATGAGGGATAGAAGAGAGGGCGGGGACTTGAGTTGGAAAGTTGAGTGAGAGGGTGAGGCGGGGCCTAGCGGACCGAAGTAGAGGCGCGGAGGATTTCGCGGGGGCGTTGTTGGGTGCTGGGGTTTTCGAGGAAATGGAGGAGCCAGTCGACGGCTTGGGCGGGTGAGAGCCAGGGGCGGGCGTGGCGGAGTTTGACGTAGCCGCGCCAGCACTCCTGGCGCCAAGCGGTGCCGAGTTCTTGCGCGGCCCATTTTTCGTAATCGATCCACCAGCGCAGGAAGGCTTCGCCGGCGAGGAGGATTTCGTCCGTGCTGCCGCTGCGCAGGCGGGACATGTCATAACGGCCGGGGGTCATGGATCCGCTCGCGAGGAAAATGCGGTGGCAGCGGCGGATGTAGAGCATGCCGGTGGCCTTGGGATCTTGCGAACGCCAACCGGCGCAAAAGCCGTGAAGTTCGATCCAACCGCCGCCTCGTTCGATGCGGTAGAGGCTGCTGCCTTCGCCTTCATTGTTGATCCGTGCAATGCGTTGCAGTCCGGCGCGAAGGAGAGCATTGCCCTCCGGATGACGCACATCGCGTCCCCAGAAATACATCTGCTGGGCGAGTCCGTCGGTCAGGTCGCGGATGAGTCCGCGCAAGCGCGAGTCGGGTGCGTTCATGGGCCAGGTCGGAGGGGTGGGAGGCTGGCGCCTCCCGCCCGACAACCAAAGTTGCCGAGATCAGCTCTGGCCGCTGCGTCGACGCCAGCCTAGGAGGGCGAGCATGCCGGCTCCGAGTCCGACCAAGGCGTAGGTCGATGGCTCGGGAATGACATTGTAGGTCAAGGTCTGAGGGTCGCTGCTGATTGTAGATCCACTGGTCAAAGTAGCACTGGCGACAAAGGTGACTCCGTAGGAACCAAACTGGCTGAACCCGAATTGTCCATCTTCGTGTTGATTGACCTGCACACTGATAGACCCGTAGTTATTGGTCCCAAGGGTTGAATTCATATAGATGGTGTCGTCCTTAAAGAGGTAGAAATTACCGTTTCCACTGCCCGTGTAGCTAAAATCCGTCATGGTAAAGATGACCGAGCCAGAGAAACTGTTGGTTGATAGTTCCTCCGCGCTGAAACCGAGCAAGGGAAAGCCTGCCAGCTCAGCTACGGTTTCGTCCTCTGGAGTGGCCCACAAGAATCCGAGGTCGTTGCTGCCGACTGTGATGTTGACTGGGGCATTGGTGCCAAAGTTGTAGCGAACGGTGGAGCCGTTCAGTGGAGCGGTTATTTCCTCACCTCCACCAGGCTCCGGATGCTGGGCCAGCTCGGTTTCAAGGGTAGTGACATCATAGTGTGCCGCGATATCCCAGTGGCCGTTGGTGACGGTGACGGGTGATCCCTCGTCGGCCATGGCGGCTGGGGCGATGGAGAGTACTAAGGAAGCGAACGAACTGATTACTAATTTTTTCATTGACTTTATTTCGTGTGTGTTTTGGTCTTTGTTTTTTTCCGGAGGTCAGGCGACGGCCGGGAAAGTCAGGGAGCCGAGAGTTCCGTTCGCACCCGGAGGAAGGCGCGATCGGTCAGGCTGCCATCAAGCAGATAATCAAACTCGTCAATACCCTCCCGTAGATTGCGCGGTTGACCATGCGGAGTGAGCAGGTCGGCGCGCCAGGGGCTGCCCTCCAAATGAGCAGAGGCCACGGGCGTGATGGTGAGGCCCGAAGCGTTGGTGCGCTGACGCACGGTGAGGATCCAAGCATTACCAGCGTCAATGAGCCGCGGTCGGATCAGATCGGCGTCGGGCACGAGGGGATACCCGCCGAAAGCGAATTCCTCTTGGTTGAGGAAGCCGTCGCCATCCGGATCAATATTTGGCCCGCTAACCAGCGGGTTGGAGGCTTGGGATGGACTGAATTCGAGGTCACGCCAGGCGGTGTATGACAGAGTCGCGGCGGGAATTTGCCACTGCTCGATGCCGAAGTAGGCGGGAACGAGCCCGCTCACTTCCTGTCCGGTCGACGCGAGGGTTCCGCGGAGGCGGAAGGTGATGCGATACATGCCAGGAGCCTTGAAGAGCAAATTCAAATGGCTATGACCTTTGGCGATCATTGCCATCTCAGCGTCAGGATAACCGGGGTCGAGCGTCAGGCGCATCCCCACGTTGCCCGAAGTAACGGCATAGCCATAGAAGGCGGTGGCGGAGGGCGTGGTGAGGTTTTCCACGGAGTGGACGGTCCATAGGATGCGTCCCCCCCCGCTGCCCGTGAACGTTCCATCGTCAGGCACTCCATAGGCCGAAAAGCCCAAGTAAAGTGATAAGTTGGCATTGCTTGAGGGAGCACTGGAGGGGAAAATCCAGTAGGTATCGCCCACGGCGCCTTGGAAGTCGTATTGGTCCGCGGTGCTGGTGCGTTGCCGTTGGCCACTGGAGGGCAAGTAGGCCACGGCGTCTTTCGGGCCAAACTGGACCGGTTGGGCAGTGCTACCGGCATCCGGTTGGGTCAGAAAGCCTCCGCTGAAAGTCTGCAAGGTGGAGTTCCATGTGATATTGAGGTCGACGTGGGGTTCGGGCGTCACTAAGTAACCCGGGCCAACCGTCGGGTCAGAGGCTCTCGCCCCGGCCACACTGCTGACCAGCACGCGGACGTCATTCGCCGGTGAAGTCGAGAGCGTCACGGTGAAGGAGAGGAGAAGCATAGCCGTTCGTGTCATGGGTTAAAATTCGACCGTGATATCCTGACCTGCCTCAAGGCGCTGTTTCATGGTGGTGGCAGCGATGTTTTGCACGTGTCCGTCGGCAAAAAGATAGTTGGCCGATCCCCGTGTTCCGTCGGGTAATCCGCCACCGAAGGCGTCGGGCCAGATTTCGCGGCGAAGGCCATTCCACGATCGCATCAGGCCGGAATGGATGTGGTCGGTGCCGGTGGCTGTCCTGTTGGTGTTGCCGAGGAACATGATGATGGCGCGGGAGGGATTGGCGATGCGAAGGTGACGGTCAAAGACGACCTCTCCCGGAACCAACTCGCCATTTTCGTCGACAAAGGAGTCGGCTTCGACCCGTTCGTTGAGCAAATAGCTGGTGGCGTGCTTCGTGCGGAGCTTTTGCCCCGCGCGCGGATCGGCCGGGCAGACCCGCACCATGGTGTAATTGGTGCCGAGATAGGGTTGGAGTTGCTCGATCCAGGTGGTGTCGGGATTGAGGCAATTGATGCTGGGCAGCTTTCCCCTGTTTTCTGCCCCATACAGATGGATACCGGCACCGATGGACTTCATGTTGGAAGCGCATTTGGCACGATCGCTGGAGTCCAAAGCACCCCCCACGGCCGGCACGACAATGGCGGTCAGAACAGCGACGATGGCGATGACCACAAGCAACTCAACCAGAGTGAAAGCCCGATGAGAATCAGCCAAAAATCGAAAAGAAGTGCGCATTCTCTTACTCTGGCCCGAAAGTTTGGCAGTGAGGAGATGCATGGGGACTGTTTCTCAGAGCCGAAATTCAGGCCGAGGTTGGCCCAGAGAAAGTGGCTTGCTGCATGGACCTGCGGGGCCTAAGTCGAGCCATCGCTGGCCCGGACAAAGCTAAAGACAATAATATAGTGATTTTCATAATGCACTCCCAATATTTTATAAGCTGCATCTTCTCCGGGGCTAAGTCAAGCAAATGCGGTCAGCGGGCCGGCAGGAAAGTCCGCCGCGGGTCGAGGTAGCCACGAACTTCCAGTCCGTGGCGGGTGGCGGTGAGGATGACGGCACCGCATTGCTCTTGGTCGAAAATTTCCGCGCCCGTGGCGGCCAGTCGGTTGCGCAGGGCGGATTCGTCCGAGCCTTCGCGGAAGGGGTCGGCGCGGCTGAGCACGATGACCGCGGGGCGCACGGCGCGGAGGAATGCTTCGGTCGCGGTGAGGTCTGCGCCGTGGCGCCCCATGATTATGACATCGCTGCGCAGTGCCTCACCCTCGCGGCGGACAAGGGCGTCCTCGGTAGCCGCGCCGGAATCGGACATGAGCAAGACGCGGAAACCTTCAAGATCAACCCGTGCAACGATGCATTGGTCGTCGGCTTGACGGGCGGCCTTGCCGGGTTGTGGATGGAGAATGCGAAGGGTTGTGTTTTTCCCAAGGCGTTCGAAGTCACCGGGCAGGGCGAGCGATTTTCCCAGTCCGGAGGAAGCAACGGCGGCATGGAAGTTGTTTCGCGTCCGCGACCGGTCGCGCAGGGTGGAATCGACGACCCGCCATGGTTTCGAAGCTTCGAGGGCAAGAATTGCGCCACCAAGATGGTCGGCATCACCATGGGTGACGACAAGGGCATCGAGCCGCGTGATACCCGCGGTCCGCAGAGAGGGCTCGATGATGCGGCGGAAATCACTTTCCGACCCGGTGTCGAACAACCAGGCCTGTTCTCTTGTCCGCACGAGTTGCGCCCCTCCGTTGCCGAGGTCGAAGACGGTGATCCGCGCGGCGGGCTGGAGCCAGCCGGGAGGAAATGAGAGGTAGGATCCGGGCAACGCGGCGGTGCCCTCGACGACAACGATGAGGAGGGTGGCCAGTCCCCACGAAGCATTGTTGAAGACCGCGGCCAGCCAGAGGGAAACCGCGCCGGTGACGAGGGCGAGCATCGAGACGGCCAGGATGGCAAAAGCGAGGGGAACCGAGAGCATGTTGGCCGGAATGGCGAGAAGCGGGAGGAGATGGAAGACGGCGATGGTGAGCGGCAAGCTGCCGAGCCAGGCCGCGGAGGAAACGCCGAGGGTCGAGGCGAGTTCGTGGCCGGCGTCGGAGCTGATTTTTTGCCGGTGGGTGTAAAGCCTCCGCGGGAGAAAGGGATCGGGTCGCAGACGCGCGGAGAAAAATTCCTGGAGCGGGGGCGAAAGCAAAAAAATGGCTGCGACGATGCTGAAAGACATTTGGAATCCGGCCGAGAAAAGCTGGTTGGTGTCCTCACCGAGCAAGAGCAGGGCGGCGGCCGCGAGGCTGTTGGCCGGCGACACCGGGCGGTCGAGGAGGAAACCGGCAAAGGCGACCGAGAGCATGACGGCGGCCCGGATGCTCGGAGGCGAAGCGCCGGTGACCAGGGCGTAGAAGAAGAGTGAGGGGATAATGACGAGCACGGCATGCCGCCGGCTCAAGCCAAGGGGACGAAGTAAAAGCCAAAGCAAGAGGGCCACCATACCGACATGCAATCCGCTCACGCTGAACAAATGATAGGTGCCGGTGCGGCGGAAGGCGTCCGCATATTCGTCCGCTTCCCTGTCCCGTGCCCCGAGGGTGAGGCCGGCAATGAGGGCGCGGATCGGCGGGGTGTCTGCGAGTCCGACTCCGAGCGTGTGCAGCATCCAAGCGCGCGCCCCGAGGGCTGCATGACGCAGTCGCGACCCTTGGTCGCGGTCGAGCAGGCGGGAGGGTGAGTCGCGGCCGGCGCGCAACTCGAGGAAAACGCCCTGACGTCCCCACCACTCCGCCGCGTTGAATTCGGCGGGGTTGCGTGGTGGCGCGATGCGGGAGAGCAAACCGCTGATGGCCCAACGGTCGCCGTAGCGCGGGGGGTTGGGGGTGGACCAACGGACGACCACCTTGCCCGGGAGGGCAATGCGGCGGCCCTCCAAGTTCCAGCGCTCGACGCGCATGGTGGCGCGATAGACGCCCGGGAGATTTTCTTCGGGTTGCCCGGTGAGGACACCGACAATCCGGACTTCGCGTGATTCCGGGGCGAGTTGCTCCGCCCAATAGCGTGCGGGTGTGTCCCGCCATTGCCAGGCATGAGCGAGGGCAAAAGCGGATGCCGTCGCGACCAGTAACGCGGGAGTACCTCGTCTCAGAAGTGCGGCCATCAGCGCAATGATGGTCACGGGGACGAGCCAGGCGGACGGGAGGGCAACGTATTCCGCGAGGAGGATGCCGGCTGTTGCCGCTAGGGCCAGGCCGAGCAGGGGCAGACGGGGGATAGACAAGGCGGAGACTGGAGTGGGAGTTCGACTGAGGGGCTGCGGTGGTCAAGTCAGTTGGTCGCCGTTGGCGACCTGTCTCGTCAAGCCTCGGCTGCCCGCCGCGACAAGAAGACTCAAGCGGCAAACCCCTGTTTCGTCCTTCCCGTTATTGCCCGGTGAATTTGAGCAGGGCGAGTTCGACGCGCTGATCTTGGTCGAAATAAAAGCGCACGGCACCATCGCCCCCGCGCCGGTCGTTCGGCACGCTGGCGCTGCTGCGGCGCGAGTGGATCTGGTGGAGGCCGGGTTGGGCGCGACGGAAGGGGACGCCCCAAGCCTCGATGCGGCGGCAGTTGGCGCAACGCGAGGCGAAGTATTCTTCCATCGCGGTGCGCTCGAGAATGCGGTATTCGACGTTTTCGATCAGCTCAATCGTGTCATAATCGAAAAATTCCAGCGGATAAAGCCCGCGGGCCGGGAGGTGCGTCCAGCGCCAGCGCAGGACCCCGAGGCGGATGCGCGGATCGTGTCCGGCCACCCGGTTGCGGAAGGACAGGGTGTTGAGCGAGAGGGTGACGGGTGATTGCAGTCCGGCATCGACGGTGACGTAAACGTGGTCGATGTTTTCCACGCGTTGCGAGGTTTCGACCTCGAACCGGCTGACTTCGCCGGCCACCCGCGCCATGGGCGTGGCGGGGAAGGCGATGCCGTGGGTCGCCGCGCCGGGGGTGGGCTTTCTACTCGGACGAGAACGGGCTGTAGAGGTTGTCTTCGTAAGCCGAATTGAAAAAGGTGTCGGCGATCGGTGGTTCGTAGGCAAAAGGCGCTTCGAGGTTGTAGCGCTCGTCGCTGAAATACGGGTGTTTCTGGTTCGTCGCCTTCGGTCCTTGGGTGAAGTAGCCGTAGGAGCGCTGCATGTAGTTGATGACCGGCGCGGGTGTGCCGGCGGCGCGCAATTGGGCGACGTCCGCATTGCTCAGATCGTAGGCTTTGCGTGTGCTTTGCATGTAACTGACCAAGCCGGGACCGGGAACACCTTGGCGGGAAGCTTCGGCGACTTGGCCGACGGTGAGCGGGAGGCCGTTGCGCACTTTCGAGAGTGTTGCCGGGGAGACGCCGCGATTGGAAAATTCCCCGAGGATTTTCGGATCAACTTGGGCCGGGTCGATGGTGGCGCAGCCACCGAGAGCAAGGAGGGCAAAAAAGAGGGCAAACTTCATCATGGAGTGCATGGTGTCCGGCGACCGCACCAGAGGCAAACGGAAAACAAGACCGAGGATGGTCCCCCGGGGTCGGCCATGCCTGCTCCATGAGGGGGTTTAGGTTGCCGGGGGGCGCCGCGGGCCCGGCGGGACCTTTTGCCGAAATCTTCTTGCCAACGGCGCACGGGGGCGGTAGTTTTCCGGACCCTTTCGGGATCCACTTTATGTCTTACGCAATCATCCAAAGCGGCGGCCGCCAATTCCGCGTGCAACCGGGCGACGTGATCGACGTCGAACTGCTCGGCGTCGAAGCCGGCAAAACCACCTCTTTCGAGGAAGTCCTGCTGGCCGCCGACGACTCGGGCCTGAAGATTGGTGATCCTTTCCTCAAGGGCGCCAAAGTCTCGGCCGAAGTGATCGAAGAAGAGCGCAAGGCCCCCAAAGTCGTTTCCTACAAATTCAAACGCCGTAAAGGCTACCACCGCACGGTCGGTCACCGCCAGAGGCACACCCGGGTGAAAATCGGCGAAATTCAACTTTAACCGCATATGGCCCATAAAAAAGGACAAGGCAGCGTCAAAAACGGGCGCGACAGCGTCAGCAAACGGCTCGGCGTGAAAAAGTATGGCGGCCAAGCTGTGCTCGCCGGGAACATTCTCATCCGCCAGCGCGGGCGCAAATTCCTCCCCGGTCGCAATGTCGGCCTGGGGCGTGATTTCACCCTCTTTGCCCTGGAGAGCGGCAAAGTGGAATTCGACCGCGGTGGACGCCGGATCAACGTGGTCAAGGCGGTCAATTAAACCTTTCCTCCTCGTGAAAGACCGGAGCCCGTCATGGGTTCCGGTCTTTTTTTTGCCCTCCCGGATAGCAGATCGGGATTGCCGCGGACCGCGTCCGTTTGAATGATGCAGGGAATGTTGGAACTCATGCAAAAGGGCGGCCCTGCCATGTGGGCGATGTTTGTGGTCAGTGTGGTCGGGTTGGCCGTGTTTCTCGAGCGCTTGGTCTACCTGCACCGCGCACAAATCCGGGTGGGGGAATTTTTACGCGGATTGGCTAACCTGGTGCGCGGCGACCGATATGAGGAGGCGCGCAAGCAGTGCCTCTCGACGCCGGGGCCGGTCGCGCGGGTCGCTTTGAGTGCGGTTTTGGCCCGTGAGTGTCCGCGATCCGAATTGCGCGACATCGTCCAAGAGGCCGGCCAGCTCGAAGTGCCGCGTCTGGAACGGCATTTGCCCTTGCTCGCCGGTTTGGCTTATACCGCTCCTTTACTCGGGTTGCTTGGCACGGTGCTCGGGTTGCTTGAGGCGTTCTATCTGGTGTCGACCCAGGGAGGCTATGCCACGGTGGCCGACGTCTCCGGTGCGGCCTACCAAAGCCTTATTTCGGCGGCCGCTGGACTGGCCGTGGCCATCCCGGCGCTGATCGGCGTGGGCTACCTTTCGGGGCGGGTCAAAGATTTGCTCCATGACATGGAGCGTGCGGGTATCGAGATGGTCAACCTGATCAAAAATCGCACGCTGCCTGCCGCGGAAATCCTCGCTCTCGACGGCGAACCGGCGGACGAGGCATGAGGCTGGAACCGGAGGTGCGGGTGCACGGTTTGGTGCCGGTCTTCACCGGCACGGTGACGGTGGTGCTTTTGCTCGTCTTTTTCCTTCTTCTTTCCACCTCGTTCATGATGCAGCCCGGCATCGCGGTGGAATTGCCCGCCTCGCGTTTCCTTCTTCCAGCCATGCAGGATCCCCTGGTTGTTTCGGTCACCGGGGGTCCGGGTGCAGCGGTTTATTTCGAGGATCGGGCCATTGACACCGCAGAATTGGGTGGCCGCCTCGAAGCACGGCGCACCGCCTCGCGGCAGGTGGTGATCAAGGCCGACGAGGACGCGCCGCTCGCCTTGGTCTCCGCGGTGACCGAACTCGCCTTGGAGCGCGGATTCAACGTTGCCCTGGCTGCCTCGCGTCCGACCCCGCCATGATTCTCGCCGAGCGTTTGCTCCATGTTTTCCAGTGGCCGGCGAGCTATCCGATCCGCCTGCTTTTGCCTGGTATGATTCTGTTGTCCGTCGTGCTCCACGCGGGGGGCCTATATTTGCTGCCGGCCACTGCGCCCGCGCCGGGTGTGGCCCTGCCTCCCTTGCCCGGCAAGGTCACGGTTGTCTCTGCCGCCGAATCGGTTTTGCTCGCGGCGCGCGACCCCTCATGGCTGCAACCGGGGCGCTATCGTGATGCGATTCTGCCCGTGCCGCGCGTCGTGCGTCCGCGGCGTGCGCTGCAGCCGGCATTGCCGGTCCTCCAACCGGTGCCCGCTGAGTTATGGCCCGGGATGTGGGTGCCGGCTTTGCCGCCGCTCGCCGTGCAGCCGCGCTTCGAGCCGAGGGCCGCTGCTTTGCCGCCCGGGTTGGCGCCGGTTTCGGCGCGTTTCGAGAGTGGCGGGCCGGAAGTGACGCCGGATGTTTTGGGGCGGCTGAAGGCGGCTGCATCAGCACAACCGCCCGGCCTTCCAACCGAGTTATTCCTCGTGCTCGACGCGGCGGGCGAGGCGCGTCATGTCTGGCTGGTGCGCAGTTGCGGCGATCCTGCGTTAGACACCGCGGCGATCCGCGCGGTGCAGCTTTCCCGTTTCGGCCCATCCGAAGCGGGATACCGCGGCATGCTGCGCGTGGTCTGGGGAAACACGGGAGCGAAACCATGATTCGCACGGGTCTTGCTTTTCTGCCCTTGCTCTATGTGGTGGTCCTGGCCGGGGCGGTTTTGCTTCTCTGGCTGGCCGGTGAGTGGCGGCGCTCCCGTCTCCGGCGCCGCGAATGGCGTGCGATGGGTCAATGCCGCCTTTGCGCCGAGTGGGTGCGTCCGGCTCAGGGTGCGGATTTGTGGCGCTGCCCGGTTTGCCGGGCGCTGAACGACCGCGCGGCGCCTTCCGACCTCTAACTTCCCGGCCATTTGGCCTCGCCAACTCTCGGCGGTTTGCTTTACCAATTACCCTTCGCAATCATGAACGAACGGCGTGTTGTCATTACAGGAATTGGAGTGGTCAGTCCGGTAGGCAATGACCTGTCCGCATTCTGGGAGAGCCTGAAGGCCGGGCGGAGCGGGATCGGGCCGATCACGGCGTTCGACACCGCGAAGTTCGACTGCAAGATCGCCGGCGAAGTCCGCGGTTACGATCCGACGCCTTTTTATACCACCCCCAAGGATGTGCGCCGCACGGATCGTTACACGCAATTCGCGGTGGGTGCGGCCAAGATGGCGATCGAGGATGGAGGCTATGATTTATCCACCCTTGATCTCGACCGGGTTGGCGTGATGGTTGGCAGCGGGGTTGGCGGCTTGGCCACCATGGAGACGCAGGTCACGCAGATGCTAACCAAAGGTCCGGACCGTACTTCGCCGTTCATGATCCCGATGATGATCAGCAACATGGCGACCGGGTTCATTTCGATGGAGCACGGTTTGCGCGGGCCCAATATGGCCATCGTCACCGCCTGTGCGACAGCAAACCACTGCATGGGCGAGGCATGGCGTATCATCAAGTTCGGCGATGCCGATGTCATGGTTACCGGCGGCAGCGAGGCCTGCGTGGTGCCGGTGGGGATTGCGGGTTTTACTTCGATGCGCGCGATGAGTTTGCGCAATGACGAACCGGAGAAGGCTTCGCGTCCGTTCGACAAAGACCGCGACGGATTTGTCATGGGCGAGGGCGCCGGCATCCTCATCCTCGAGGAGTACGAACACGCGAAAAAGCGCGGGGCGAAAATTTATTGCGAGGTGGCGGGCTACGGTCTTACCGCCGATGCTTACCACATGAGTGCGCCGCTGCCCGGGGGTGAGGGTGCGGCCCGCTGCATGGCCATGGCGATGAAGCATGCAAAGGTCAACCCGGAGGAGGTCGATTACATCAATGCCCACGGGACATCGACCCCGGTGGGCGACGTCTGCGAGACCAAGGCGGTGAAGCGTGCTTTCGGCGATCACGCGCGCAACGGCGGCCTGCTGGTCAGCTCGACCAAGTCGATGACCGGCCATTTGCTCGGGGCAGCCGGTGCGGTGGAAATGGCCGCATGCGTCATGGCCATGCGCGAGGGCATCGTGCCACCGACGATCAACCTCGACAACCCCGACCCCGAGTGTGATCTCGACTACGTGCCGCTCAAGGCACGGGAGAAGAAGGTGAAGGTTGCCATTAGTAATTCGTTCGGGTTTGGCGGCCACAATTCCTCGG
>JAQBWH010000033.1 GCA_027624625.1 Verrucomicrobiota bacterium
CTCCCACGGGCTGATCCCAACATCGGCACCGAGCCAGTAGAGACCGTTTCCGTTGCCGAGGACGTTGACGCCACGGAACATGTAAAGGCTGTCCCAACCAGTGGAAGCGTTGACCGACCACCATTTTTCGTCTTCTTCAACCACGACGATTTCTTTACCGCTCTTATAGTCGGTGACCGTAACCGTCTCTGTCTGGGACGTGGTGCGTCCGGCACTGATCGCCCCGGAGCGGGCCATGCTCATGGCCTCAGCTCCGGCCGAAGTACCGGTTGCAGATTGGGCCTGCGCCAGCGGAACCGCGAGCAACACGCCTGCTATTAATACGATGATTTTTTTCATGATGTTTTTTTGGTTTGTTTTGGTTTTGGACGCCGTTTGACAAGCAAACGTCATTTTTGAACGGAGAGTTAAAAGCAAATCTCATGCCACAAGGCAATATTATTTTTTGCTCTCTGATCAGCAGTCCAAGCTGGGCCCAAGACTGAACAATTTTGGTCAACTGGTTGTTTTTGTCCGCCGCGACCGAAGACCGGACCCGGCAGCATCACCTTTGGAGTGGCGGAGGGGCAGGACTTATCCCGCGATACCGTATCCTTCTTTCACCAAGAGATTGATGTCGTTCGGATGGATGAGGCACCAGACTTGCTCCCCTTCGTGAAAATCAAGCCCGGTTTCTCCCGCGTTGGCCAGAAGCGCACTGAGTTCGAGTCCGCCCTCGGTGACAATGGTCATGTCGTCGACCGCCCCCTTGAATACCTCCCTGCTTACCTGACCGGAAAAGACATTTTGGCCTGCGGCAGGGCGATCCCGGAAAAGACGAACCTTCTCCGGACGCACCGAGACCAGCATTTTACTCCCTGGGCGGGCGCCTTCTGCCTCTTTGATCCAAAGCTGCAAGCCCCCCTCGAGGCGACAAAGAATGAGCCCGTCTTGGTGTTCGAGCACCTCGGCTTCGACGATGCTGGTCTCGCCGATGAAACTGGCCACAAATTCAGTGCGCGGATGGTGGTAAATTTCCGCGGCCGTGCCGATTTGTTCAACCTTGCCCTTGTTCATCACCGCGATGCGGTCCGACATGCTCAGAGCCTCCTCCTGATCATGGGTGACAAAGATGAAAGTGATACCGAGGCGCTTCTGCAGGTTTTTCAGCTCGAGGCGCATGTGGGTGCGCAATTTGGCGTCAAGAGCGGAGAGAGGTTCGTCCAGCAGAAGAACGTGTGGCTCGCAAACGATGGCCCGCGCGAGAGCGACGCGCTGGCGCTGACCACCGGACAACTGCGCAGGTTTGCGGTCCTCCATCCCTTGAAGAGAAGTCATGGCGATGGCCCATTCCGTTTTCTCTTTGATCTTGTCGGCTCCCATTTTTTTCATGCGTAAGCCGAAACCGATGTTCTCCCGCACGGTAAGGTGTGGAAAAAGAGCGTAACTTTGGAAGACCTGATTGACGTCGCGCTTGTAAGGAGGGTCGTACGTGACGTCACGCCCGCCGATGAAGACCTCGCCGCTGGTCGGTTGCTCGAAACCGCTGATCAGGCGCAGGCATGTTGTCTTCCCGCAGCCCGAGGGCCCGAGAAAGGTCATGAACTCGCCTTCCTCGATGTCCATGCTCACCTGGTCGAGCGCAACAAAGCCCCCAAAAGCCTTGGTCACATCGTGGATTTCGACGATCGCGCTCATCAGGGTATTAGAGATTCTTAAACCAATTGATGCGGCCCGGAGCGAGATTCACATTGATCTGCTTCACCTCGGTGTAAGCTTCATAGCCATAGGTGCCGAGCTCGCGGCCGATGCCGCTCTGCTTGTAGCCACCCCAAGGGGCCTCGTTGAAGGTTGGATGGTAGGTGTTGATCCACGTGATGCCGGCGCGCAGCCGCTTGATCACGCGGTGAGCCTTGGCCCCATCGGAAGTGAAGACGGCACCAGCCAGCCCGAACACCGTGTCATTGGCTTTGGCAATGGCTTCCTCCTCGGTATCGAACAATTCCACGACGAGGACCGGTCCAAAAATTTCTTCTTTCATGATGCGGGCTTTGGGCGGCACATCAACAAAGACGGTTGGCGCGACAAAATTTCCTTCCGCCAACGCACCTTTCTCAAGGCGATGACCACCGCAAAGGAGTGTTGCCCCCTCGTCGAGGCCGGACCTGATGTCGCTGAGCACCTTCTCCATATGAGCCTTGGAGACCAGCGGGCCCATTTCGGTATCGGCCTCCGTGCCGTCACCAACGACAATTTTACGGCACGCCTCGGCCAGACGCGGAAGGAACTTCCCGGCTATCTTACGTTCGAGGATGAGACGCGAACCCGCGCTGCAGACCTCACCTTGTCCGGCGAAAATGCCGAACATGGCAAATTCCAGCGCCGCTTCGAAATCGGCATCGGCAAAAACAATATTTGGGCTCTTGCCCCCGAGTTCGAGCGTCACTTTCTTGAGATTTCCGGTCGCCGCGGACATGATTTTACGTCCGGTGACGCCACCGCCGGTAAAGGCAACTTTGTCCACCCGGTCGCTCGCCGCGAGGGTTGATCCTACCGGGTCACCCGGGCCGAGGATAAGATTGGCCGCCCCAGGCGGAAAACCCGCTTCTGCCATGAGTTCGAAAAGCTTGACCGCGGAAAGGGGCGTCATTTCCGACGGCTTGAGAATGCACGCGTTGCCCGCGGCGAGTCCCGGCGCGAGCTTCCATGCCGCCATCAACAGTGGATAATTCCAGGGAATGATCTGCGCACAGACCCCGATCGGCTCGCGCACCGTCATGCAAATCATATTCGGGTCGCTCACGCTGTAAGTCTGGCCCTGCGGCTTGCTGGCCAGCCCGGCGTAGTAGCGGAAGCAACTGGCGGCATCCGCG
Source organism: Verrucomicrobiota bacterium (assembly GCA_027624625.1). Classification (GTDB taxonomy): domain Bacteria; phylum Verrucomicrobiota; class Verrucomicrobiia; order Chthoniobacterales; family JACTMZ01; genus JACTMZ01. Next base: position 2,853 of record JAQBWH010000033.1, read on the forward strand.
GCGTCGTATTGCGCCTCACGCAGCGGCTTGCCGTTGTTCCGGGTGTCGAGCCGGGCGAATTCTTCGGCATGTTTTTCCACCAAGCTGGCCAAGGCGAAAAGTTTTTCCGCGCGCTCGGGTCCCGTGCTCTTGCCCCACGGACCTTGATCAAAGGCCTCGCGCGCCGCCGTGACGGCATCCTCGGCATCAGCCGCCCCGCTGTCCGTCGCCTTGGCAATGACCTGGTTGTCCGCGGGATTGAGAATGTCGCGAGTGGCCCCGCTGCGGGCCGCGACCCATTGGCCGTTGATATAATTGAGGAGGGTTTTCATCAGGGCAAGTTAAGCCGGATCAGCGCGGTTTCCACAATGCTGCGTTGAGGGAGGACCAAAGGTGCATGATCCACCCGAGAGTGCCGAAACTGATCGACCAGAGCACGCCGGCCCCGGCGAAAAAGAGCAATGCGGAGAAAAATCTGCCTTGAACCAACTGACCAAGGCCCGGAACGAGGAGACTGGCCAATGCGGCGATGACGTTTCCGGCCGATCCTTGTCCCATTGACATGAGACCCAATAGAAGCTCCCGCCGTCCGGATGTCTATCCTCCAAGTGGCCGCTCGCGGGCAAAAAATTCCACCACCGCCGGGTAAAGAATGTTTTCCGCCTGACGAATGCGGTCGCGCAGCATGTCGGGCGTGTCGCCGGCCAGAATGTCGACCTCGGCTTGGGCGATTGTGCCCACGCTGCAACCATCCGCCCCGACCCGGTAGACCGTGCAACCCGTGACCGCATCGCCGGCGGCCAAGGCATCCTCCCAAGCGCGCGGGCCGGGATAGCGGGGCAGGAGTGAGGGATGGATGCCGAGAACCCGGTCGGGAAAGGCCCCGAGTAAATCCCGACCCGGAGTGCGACCAAAGTTGAGGAGCAACACAAGTTCGACATGCTGTTGCTGCAGGGCATTGACGATATTGTGCTCGCTGGCCGGTTCGATCACGCCGGGTGCTTCCCCAGGGTAAACGTATTTGGTCTGGACCCGGTGCGCCCGCCCGATCTGCAGAATGCCGGCCTCGCGCAGGTCGGAAACCACCACTTTGACCTCGGCCGGCAGCATGCGGTCGTGGATGAGGCGGAAGATCACGTCGAGGTTGGTCCCCGAGCCCGAGCCGAGGATGCCGATGCGCAGTTTGTCGCCCGCGCTCAAGGTTGACACATCCTTTCCAAGACCGCCGTGGTGGAACGGCCGGGCAACAAGGGCAGGATCTGCACCTCCGCATCCGCCGCGGCCAGAATCGCCCGTTCGTCGGGATCGAGCGACTCGGGTGTGTAGTCACCGCCTTTGGCATAAACCTGAGGCCGCACCGCACGCAGCAGATCGGTGGCCCGTTTGCCGTCGAAAATGACCACATAATCGACACAGCCCAAGGCGGCGACGACCTCCGCACGGTCGTCCTCCGCATTGATCGGGCGACCTTCACCCTTCAACTCGCGCACCGACCGGTCGCTGTTCAGTCCAACGGCCAAAGCGTGGCCCAACTCCCGCGCCTGCTGCAGATAACGCACGTGACCGGCATGAAGCAGGTCGAAACATCCGTTGGTGAAAACCAGCTTCTGGCCCGCGCGCTCCATCTGGTCGCGGACCCCCGATAAGGCTTCTGCCGTCAGGATGCGCGCCCGGTGCATGACGGAAATAATGTCAGCCGCCCCGCCCCGGCGCAAGTGCGCGCACCACTCCTCGTCAGCGCGTGACCTTTGGCCTCGCAGGGGCTAGGTTGGCCCCATGCGCATCGCGCGAATCGCCGACGAACACGACGAGGTCCACCACGCTGCACCGACCGGGGACCCCGGTGTTTTTGCCCTGCTGGAAGGGTCGTGGGACGGAGGATTCCAGCCGACCGGCCGGATCGTCCGCACCGGCCGCTTGCTCGCTCCCATCGTTCCTGCGGCGATTTATGCCATTGGTCTTAATTATGACGATCACGCGGCCGAAACCGGCGCGCCAGTTCCGGACTATCCCGTGCTTTTCATGAAAAATATCCGCGCGGTCACCGGCCCGGGCGAGCCGATCCGTCTGCCGCGGAAATTGCGCAGCGACGAGGTGGACAGCGAGGCGGAGTTAGCCGTTGTTCTTTCGCGGGATTGCCTCAACGCAACCCGCGCCACGGCCCTTGACCACGTGGCCGGCTTGACCTGCGCCAACGACGTCAGCGCACGTGACTGGCAACTTCGCCGCTCCGGCCGCCAGTGGTGCCGCGCCAAATCGTTCGACACCTTTTGTCCGCTCGGGCCATGGATCGTGACCCCGGATGAATTGCCGGACCCCCTGCATCTTGCCATCACCGGCCGCCTCAACGGGCGCGTCATGCAGCAAAGCAACACCGCCCGCATGATCTTCGATCTGCCGGCACTGCTCGAGTTCCTCAGTGCGGAGACCACGCTTCCGGCCGGCAGTGTCATCCTCACCGGCACGCCCCACGGCGTCGGCATGGCCCGGCGTCCGCCCGTCTGGCTGCAGCCCGGCGACACGGTGTCGGTGGAAATCGAAGGCATCGGCATTCTGGAAAACCCCGTGGTGGAGGCGGCAGCCTGACCCGCCATGCCAAGCACGGTCCTCCGGCCGGCTGCCACGCAGGCCCTCACCCCGCCTTGCCCGATTGCGCGGTTGGCCGGCTTATTGCATGAAGAGCCGCGCCTTGAAGCCGTAGCCTTTAACCCGGTAACCCGCCGACTATCCATCGCCACGCTGGGCCGGGACCAGGACGGGCGTTTGGCCCAACGGGTCACCGATACGCTGCGGGAGAAGTTCCCACCCTGCCCGCACGCGCTACAGAATCCCTGCAGCCTGTGTGCCGTGGGCCGTGAAGCGCAGCCCGGGGACGCGCGCCTTCTCCTTTCGGAAAAATTCGGCACGACCTTGATCCGCAAAGCCACCTGCGTCACCGCCATCTCTCTCTGGCAATGGGTCAAACTCGTCTGGCCCGCTTATGCGCCGCGCCAACAGGGCACGCTTGAAGAGCACAGCGAAACAGAATGGAGACCCATGGCCGCCTTGGCTGCGGGCTGCGCGCTTTTCGGACTCGCCGGCTGGGCCCTCGAACTCGCGCCCGCTCCCGCCTGGACCCCGCTTGTTTCCTACATCCTTGCTTATCTTTGCGGTGGGTGGGATGCCGCCCGCGATGCGTGGGAGCGTCTCAAGTCGGGGCAACTCGACATCCACTTTCTCATGCTTGCCGTGGCGGCGGGCGCCGCCCTGATCGGCGCGTGGGGGGAAGGCACTCTCCTTCTTTTTCTTTTTTCCACCTCCGGGGCGATGGAGCACTATGCCATGGGGCGCACCCGTCGCGAAATCGGCACGCTCCTGCGCGGCGCACCCAAGACCGCGCTGGTCATGGTCAACGACTCGGAACACGAGGTGCCCGTCGAGGACCTCGAACCCGGCATGATCGTGCGCGTCTTGGCCGGCGGGCAAATTCCGGTCGACATGACCATCGCACGCGGAAGATCGGAATGCGACGAGTCAAACCTGACCGGCGAATCGGTTCCCGTGCCGAAAGGGCCCGGTGAAACAGCTTTGGCCGGCACGATCAACCTGAGCGGGTTGCTCGAAGGTCCCGTCCTCCGGCCCGCGGCGGAAAGTTCCCTCCAGAAAATCATCCGTCTCATCCGCGAGGCCCAGACTCTGCGCGCCCCGTCACAGACTTTCACCGACCGCTTCGGCACGACTTACACCTGGATCATTCTCACTTCTTGCACCGTGATGTTTTTTGTCTGGTGGTTGCTCTTCGGCCTGCCGCCTTTCGGCGGCTCAGGCGAAATTCGCAGCGCTTTTTACCGCGCCATGACTCTCCTCGTTGTCGCTTCTCCCTGCGCACTGGTCCTCTCCGTCCCCTCGGGGATTCTCGCGGCCATTGCCGCCGGGGCGCGGCGCGGCATTCTCTTTCGTGGCGGTGCACCGATTGAAAACCTGGCCAGGATTGACCTTGTCGCGCTGGATAAAACGGGGACATTGACCTCCGGGCAGCTGGCGCTTGCCGGCATCGACGTGGTCCGCGGCGACCAGGCCGAGTTGCTCGCCGCCGCTCGCGCCCTGGCCCGGCACTCGTCGCATCCCCTCTCCCGCGCCATCCGCGGTGTGGCCCTGCCCCGCGGGATGGCGGAATGGTCCGTCGAAGGACACGAGACCTTGCCGGGCCGAGGGGTGCGCGGCCTGATCAACGGCAAACCGTTTGTCCTCGGCAGTCGCACGTTTGTTGCCTCCGAATGGACAATCGCGCCGGCCGAGGGACCCCCTGCTTCCGATGCCGCGGAAGTTTGGGTGGCGGGCGACGATATGCTTGGTTGTCTGCGCTTTTTCGACGAGGTGCGCCCGCAAAGCAGGGAGTTGCTGGCCCAATTACGGGCCCGCGGCATACACACCGTGATGCTGACCGGCGACCGGGAGGGACCGGCCATCGCGATGGGCCGAGCGGCCGGGGTGGACGAGATCCGTGCGGGGTTGCGGCCGGAAGACAAGGTAGCGGCCATTGAGGAACTCAAAGACGGCGGAAAGAAACGCGTGGCCATGATTGGTGACGGGGTCAATGACGCCCCCTGCCTCGCGGCGGCCGATATCGGCGTGGCCATGGGCGCGCGCGGATCGGATGCCGCCCTCGAACAAGCGGAAATCATCTTGATGAACGACCGGCTGGAAAATTTCCTGCTCGCCCTCAATCTCAGCACCGATGCCCGCCGGGTCATCAGCCAGAATATGGTTGTGGCCCTCGGCACGGTCGGACTCATGGTGGCCGCCACCTTCTTCTATCCGCTGCCCCTCGCCCTTGGGGTCGCCGCGCACGAGGGCAGCACGGTGGTCGTGGTCCTGAACAGCCTGCGCTTGCTCCTGGTGCGCCGCGCCTGACAAGCGGAAGGCACGTTGATAGATTGGCAGCCGCATGTCCTGGCGCATCCTCACGCACCACACGCTGAAGACGCTTTTGCGGGTCGCACAGGTGTTTTTTCTTTTCGTTGTCCCCGGCGCGCTGATCATTCTGCATTTCAGCGGGCTGCCCCGCGCGTTGCACCCCCTGCTGCTCGATGCCGCGGCGCGGGCCGGGCTCGCTGTGCAATTCGAGCGCATGCGACTTAGCCCGATCGAGGGTCTCGTCCTCGACAAGGTAAGGCTGCGCTCCGAAACGCTGCCCGACAAACCCGAGGTCGCGGTCGACCGTGCGGCCGTCTCTCTCGACTGGCGGCAACTGATGGGCGGCCAAGTCGAACTGACTTCCCTCGACTTGCGCGGCGCGCAGCTTTTCCTCCCCTTGTCCGGTTCGAAAGGCGTGGCCCGAATATTGCGCCTGACCAAGGCGCGGGCCCGGTTGATTCTTTCCGACCGGGTGGTCAGCGTGCCGCTGGCCCGCTTCAACCTGCAGGGCATCAATGTGGTCGCCAGCGGGCAAGTCGCATTGGACGGTCCGGCCGGAGAGGGCGCCCCGTTGGTCGTTCCTCAAGAACTGGCCCGTATTCTGGAAATTATCGAGGCACTGGATTTCGGAAAAAATCCCCCCGAGTTGCAAATCGATTTCACCGCCCGCGCCGGCCAACCCGATTCACTGCAACTGCCGCGCATCCGCCTCTTGGCCGCCGAGGCAACCTACGGCGCGGTGCGCTTGCGCGACATCCGTTTGGATGCCGCCTACGCGGACCGCGTCCTCTCCGTGCAGCGCCTTGCCGCCCGCGAGACCAAAGGCGGCAGCTTCGATCTCTCGGGCCAATGGAACATGGCGAGCGGACGCGCGCGGGCCGATTGGAGTTTCGCGCTCGACCCGGCGCCGTGGCTGGCGGAGTGGCGTCCCGGCGGATCGTGGGGCGAATTGTCCTTCGCCACCCCGCCGACCGTGCAGGGCCATCTCGAGGTCGAACCGGGCACGCCACGCCGCGTACAAGTGCTCGGCACGGCCGTGGCCGGTGGGTTTTCTTTCCGCGGCGTGAAGTTCGACTCTCTGGCCGGCGGATTCGCCTGGCGCGACGGCCACCTTTACATCAGCGATGCCGTCGTCGGATTGGGCGGGGGCGAAATTCGCAGCGACTTCATGCTGCGCCCCGGCGATGTGCGCCTGCGCGTCGACTGCCGGGCCGACCCTCTCCCTCTGGCCGCGTTGCTCAACGAGCGCGACCGGCAAGGCGTGGCCAAGCTGAATCTCAAATTGACCGACCGCCCGTCTGTCCGCTTCGAAGCGCGTGGGCCCGAGTTGGATATCGCTCAGCTCAGCGCCACCGGAAAAATGGAACTGGGGCGCACCTCGATCCACGATTCGCCGATGGAAAACGCCTCGGCGGACCTGTCGTTTGCCGACCGCGCGCTCACCTTGAGCAATATCAGGGTCAAGCGGCCCGAGGGCTCGGGGTCCGGGGCATTCACTTATGACTTCAAACGCCGGCAGGTGCGTCTCGAGGGGATCCGCAGCACGATGAACGTTTTCAATGTCCTGCAGTGGGCCGATCCCAAAATCGCGCCCGAAACCAAGCCCTACCGTTTCAAATCACCCCCCGAGGTCACGGTTAGCGGCCTCGTCGGCCTCGAGGACCCCACGCAGACGCGCCTCTGGGCAAAGTTTACCGCCCCGGGGGGGCTCGACTATGACCTGCTCGACCGCACCCTGAATTTCGGCGCGACCAGCGGTTCCCTCGAGTTCACCAGCCGGAAGATCAAAGTTGATGTCCCGTCGGCTCGGCTCTTCGGAGGGTCGGCGCAAATCGCGGCCGAGATCAGCACGGGCCAGCCCGGTGTGCCGCAGCGGGTGGACGTGGAACTCAACTCCGTCGACTTCGAAACATTGACCCGCCTTTACTTCGATTACCAAGGTTCGAAAGGCTCGGTCAGCGGGCGTTACAAGTTCAGCTTCGTTCCCGGTTCCCCGAAACTCATGAAGGGCCAAGGTAGCCTGCTGGTCGAGAATGGCGAAGTCTTCGCCATTCCAGTCCTCGGCCCGCTTTCCGCGGTCCTCGGGAGCATTGTGCCGGGCACCGGTTACCAGACCGCGCGCCGGGCGACTTGTGACTTCCGCGTGGCCGACGGCGAGATCGGCACGGACAACCTCGATGTCATCGGCCAAGGCTTCAGTATGATCGGCCAGGGTTCGCTCTTTTACCTGCGCGACGCCATGGATTTCACGGTGCGCATCAACGCGCAGGGCGTTCCCGGGCTCCTCCTTTACCCAGTAAGCAAACTGCTCGAATACGTGTCGGACGGCAAATTATCCGACCCGCAATGGCGGCCCAAGGCACTGCCCAAAGGACCTTTGAAGCCGCAGGAGCAACCGACGAAGAAGGACGAAGCCGGCAACCGGTCCGCTACTTGAGGAGCAGGACGGAGCGAGCCCGCTTGATCGCGCGCGTGATGCGGCGGTGCAAGTGGGCCGGCACGCCGGTGAGACGGCGGGGGAGAATCTTGCCGGTTTCGGTGATGAATCGGCGGAGAAGCTCGGGGTTTTTGTAATCGATGGCTTCGACCGGGAGGTCGATGCGGCGGCGGGGCATCGGGCGGTTGGCCCGGCGCATGGCAGCGCGGCGTTTGGGTGTCTTGGGTTGCATGTCGGGTTACTTGGTCTCGCGGTGCAGCGTATGGCGGCGCAGATGCGGGTTGTATTTCTTTTTCTCGAGACGGTTGGGTGTGCGCGGGCTCTTCTTGTTGCGCTTGCTCATGTAGCGCGAGACGGGCATTCCTTCGGCTTTCGCCTCCGTGCACTCGAGGGTGATGATTTCCTGTGGCATGATATTGGTTACTCCTTGTTTTCCGCCGGTGGTTCTTCGTCGGCATCATCGCCGCCCTCATCGTCGGTCGAATCAAAAAGACGCGGGACGGGCTGACGGAAACGGCTGTGACGATTTTTGCGTTCGATTTCGCCCTGGCATTCCACCGTGAATCGCGCAAAGGGCCGGGCCTCGAGGCGGGCTTTGGGAATGGCTTTGCCACTCATCTCGCAGGTCCCATAGGCGCCTTTGGTGATGCGTTTGAGAGCCTCGTCGATCTCGAAGAGCGCATCCTGCTCCTGGGAGAGGAGATTGAGTGCGAAGTCACGGTCGTACGAGTCACTGCCGGCATCGGCTTGGTGCAAACCGTGGGCGGAGGCCTCGTGGGCATCGTGGCCGGTGCGCAAATTATCGCGGGCTACGCCGGTCATGGAATCAAGCAACGTGTCTTTCAAGGCAAGCAGGCGCAGTTGCTGCTTCTTCATCCATGGATTGAGACGGCGCTCCTTGGAGACAGGTTGACCGAAGGCCAGCATATCGCGTGTCCCGACGAGCGGAGCTTTGGTCGCTGGCCCTTTCCGGACCGGGGCTTGGGGAAGGGACTTGGCCGCTTTTTTGGCCGGGGCTTTGGCCAAACGGGGATTTTTTTTGGCCGGGGCCGCCTTTTTCTTGGCGGGCACGGACTTGCTTTTAACCGCCGATTTTTTGACGGGCTTGGCGGGGGTCTTTTTCTTTTTTGCGACGGCCATGGATTAAATACTTCGGTGTGAAAGGGGGCGGGACACTAACGAGCGGCGCAGGGGTGGTGCAAGGCTTTTCGGCGTGGTCAGGAGCCGGGCAATGGCACCGGACGGTCCCCCAGCTTGTCGGTCGCAGCCTCCTCTGGCGGGTCCTCCCCGCCGGGAGTGAAAGGACGTCCGCCGACAACCTTGACCGTCCCCCCGGCCTCCTTGACCAGTCTGGGACGCGAACCGGCATCGTTGATAGCCTGCTGGGCGCGCACCTCGCCACCCAGCCCGAGGTGGGTGTAAAGGAATTGCTTAGGCAAGGTGTTTTGCAGGATGTGGATCTCGTTGTCCACGTCGAGCAGGACCTCGGGGCGGCCGAAGGTGAGGAATTGACCGAGTTGATGGGTGGCATAGACACGCCCCTGCTCGCGATTTTCAATCCGCACGTAAAGCCGCGTGCTGCGTGAAAGCTTGTGCGAAAGCAGCGTGATGGTGCGCAAGTCGGGTTTGCCACCATTTCCCGGCAGACCGACCACCTCCTGCCAAATCGGCCGGCCGTCGGTGATTTCCACAGCCAAAGGAGGAGAGCTGAAATACCGGGCAAAAGCCGCCACATAAACCGATGCTTTCACCCGGTAAAGCCCGAATTCATGCAGCGGAAAAAGCGGGGTGAGATTGACCGAGCGCGTCAGCTTTTCCCCAGGCCCGACCGCAGCGGCGGCGAGTGCGTAGTCGGGATTGATCGGCGGAATAATCCGTCCATCGGCCGATTCGATATTGAAGCCGAACCAACGGTGGTAATCGGAGTTTTCCAACAGCAGCGGACGGCCGCTGAGGTTGTTGATCGTCACCGTGGCAATGAGCGGTTCATACATCACGTAGAGTTTGCGCTTGAAAGCAACATCGACCCTGACCTGCGCCGCGACCTGCTCAACGGCACCGGCCGACAACAGAAGGCCGACGGCCAAGACTATCCAGGTTGGAAAACTGCGGGTCATTGCGGTGGGGTGTCGGACACGGTTCGGAAACCCAGTGTATCCTGCGTTTGCAGGGGGTCCAGCACCGCGCGACGGCGGGTGAGTTGGTGCTCGGGGTTGCCCCAATTGCCCCCCCGGATGACCGGAACCTCCCCGCCCATCCCGTCTTCATGGGGAGCCATTGTGGCCGTCCATTCGGAGACATTGCCGGCCATGCCGCGCACCCCGTAGGGGCCGGCGTCGCCCGGCGGCAGATTGACCGGGGACCAACGCTTGTATCCGTCAAGGTCACCGCCTTTTTGGGGATCGGGATCGAAATCGTGACCGCTGCTCACCCGCGCCGGATCCTCCTCGTTGCCCCAAGGATACTCGCGGCCGTCTGTCCCGCGCGCCGCTTTTTCCCACTCCTGCTCGGTCGGCAAACGCCGTCCTTTCCATTTGGCATAAGCGAAGGCGTCGTACCAATCGACATTGAAGACTGGCGAGTTGATATCGAGCGCGGCGTCCTTGTATTTCCTCCAGCGCACCGCGCGCGTGTAATAGCCGGGCATCGGCGGGTCGAGTTGCTGGTTATCCGCCCAGTCCAACGGCGTATGGTCTTTGCCTTGGGGCATGTCGGGATGCGCGAATTGTGCCGCCGCGCCAGGGTTCGCTTCAAGGTGGTCGAGGAATTCCTTGTAGTCCGCGATGGTCACCTCATGCTCGTCGATCCAGAAAGCCGGGAGGCTGACCTTCTCGCCGTCACCGTAAACAAATTCACCAGCCGGGACCTCGAGCAGACGCGAGACAACGGCGGAGGTGCCTCCGCCGAGGAATTTCCAAAGCGCCAGGGATCCGACCACGAGGAGCACGAAAGAAAGACCCGCCGTGACGAGAAGACGCTTTTTTTGCTGCTCTCGTGACTGATCGAGCAATTGACGGGATTTTGCCGTGCGCGCAGTGAGTTGTTCCGCGTCCTTCGGCACCACGGCCGGCTTGGCCGCTGCCACCAAAGGCACGGTGGCCGCCCATCCTTGCTCCGCGTTGGCGGCCAAGGCGGACGCCGCCCGCGCCGCCGGACCATCCGCCGCCGCCAAGGCCGCCACCGTTGCAGCCATGGTCCGCACCTCGGCCGGTTCATCGGTTTCTCCGGGGGCGCTTTGGGCCACGTTGGACAAGCGGGGCCGCATGGCGGCATCGAGCACGACGTCGAACGGCGTGATGGCCCTCCGCGCCAGACCTTGCTCTTTGAAATACTCGGACACCTCCGCCGTCGTGCGCAACGCGTTGAGCAAAACCCGATCGTCCAATGTCTGGGCCGCTTGCCCATAAGCGGCCAGCGTGTGGCCCGGCACGAGATCGGAGGTGTAAAAGCTATGGCCGTTCGCCTCCCCTGCTTCATGCACCGCAAGCAAATAAGGGTGAGTGACTGCGGCTTTGGCGCGCGCATCGGCCAAAAATTCCTCGGCAGCGCCCGGCGGCAGGTCCGGATGGTTGACCAGCAGGTGCAACACGACATGGCGCGACATGCCCTGCTGCCATGCGAGATAATCGCAAATCGCGCCGTGCCGCCCCGCAACCTCCTGCAAATAATAGGAGCCGAGGGTCGCCCCGACAACCGGGTCGCCGGGGGACACGGACGCCGACGCGGTAGTCAGGCCAACCGCCGCCGCCAAATCTTCCACCGTGACCGGCTTGGCCAGCACCGTTGCCCCGGCCAAACGGTCGGCGTAGCCGGAAAGATCGTGGCCGCTGACAAAAACCGTGCGCATGGCCGGAAACTCCTTGGCCAGCATTTCGTGCAGACGCAAACCGTCCATCGGCGCCATGACCACGTCGGTGACCAAGACATCCGGGCCGCCCCACGCCCGCGCTTCCTTCAAAGCTTCGCCCCCGACCGCGGCAATGCGCACCTCGCAGGCCCCGACCCCCTCAAGCAATGCCCGCCAAGCTTCAAGGACCTGGGCCTCGTCATCGACGAGAAGAATCTTCATCACGGCGCGACATCATCCCCCGCAGCACCGGCATCGGGCAACTCGCTCAGCGGTGGCGGGAACAATTCCTGCAGGTCGACCGGGTCAGCCCGCGTCTCCTGCAGTTGCCCGCGATGGTAAATGTTGACCATGTAACCGTAATACTGCGGCGGCGGACCACCATCCGCAGCAATGCGGGGCACCTCGTATTTGACCTCGAGGATTTCTATCCCTTCGTCCTGCCAATCGACCGGCGTGGTGAACCACATCGATTGCACGCGGCTTGTGGTCGGAACAAGTTCGCCGTCCTGCATTTCATAAAAAGTCACATTGATCCGAACCTCACGGCCGTCGATCGTCTCACCGGGACGAGCCTTGACCGCCAAGCGCAAATCTTTTGTCCGCTTATCCGCCGCTTCCTTGACCGTGAGATCGACCACTCCGAGCGTGGAGCCCGGTTGCAAACCGACCTGATCACGCAATGCGCTGCCGCCCGAGGCTTGCCCTTCCGGCCGCAGGAGTCGCAGGCGGATCTCCGCCACCTCGAGGAATTGTCCCGCGTCCGGGCCGAGGTCGAGCACACTCTTCCAGGCCTCTTGGGCCAGTTCGATTTGTCCGAGTTTTTCATGCAGACTGGCCAGCCGCGAAAGCACGTCCGGGTTGCGCGGTTGCAAGCTGGCCGCCTCTTCGAGGGGAACCAGCGCGGCATCCGGCGACGGCCCCTGCTCGAGCGTTTCCACCTCGCGCATCAACTCCTCAAGGCGCACTTTCTGTGCAGCCATCTCGGGCGTCTCGGCGGGCGGAGCGGGGCTCGCTTCGGGCTCGGCGGCCACGGAAGTTGGCCGTGGTGCCACCAAGACCATTTCCGGACGGGCCGCGGTAAAACCCGGCCCGAAATAAATCAGAATGGCCACCAATTGCACCACGGCCGCCACACCAAGAAGGCTGGCCGCCACCACAAATGTCGTGCCCACGGGGGTTTTCATCGATTGGCAAGCATGCCGATTAGCCACCCTGCAAGTCAACGGTGGTCAGATGCCGTCCTCAAGGCCCCACCACCGCAAAGGAACGAGCCGGGCCGCGCGAGAGTAAAATAATGGCCCGCTCGCCCGGGGTCAGCGCGGCCACCGCGGCCGAAAAGTCATCCTCCGTGGCCACCGCCGTGTCATTGACCTGCTCGATCGCGTCGCCTGGTTGCAACACACCCTCGGCCGCCGACCCCGGCAACACCGACTGGACGATCACCCCGTCAAGATTACCCGGCAGGTCGAAACGCCGGATCAAGGCCGGCGTGGCATCGGTCACAACCACTCCGGCCAGTGCGCTCTGCCCGGCTGCAGCAGGTGGCTGCGCGGGAACCGGCTGCGGCACCACCCCGCCAGCAGGGGGAGCGGGCAACGCCGTGCGTCCCGAACGCGGTTCCTCGGCCAGGCGGACCTGCAAGGATACCTTTTTGCCATCGCGCAGCAATTCGACATCCAGCGGCTCGCCGGTCTTCGATTGGGCCACCCGCCGCCGCAATTCACCAAAGTCGCGGATCTCACGACCGTTGAACTTGAGGATAAGGTCACCCGACCGGATACCTGCTTGGGCCGCCGGCGAACCCGGACCCACCGCATCGACCAGTGCGCCTCGCGCATCGGCCAGACCGAGGCGCGCGGCTGAAACGTCGTCCAGTGGGCGCAGGACCACGCCAAGCACGGGACGCGCCGCGCCGCCCGGACGCAGGATGTCGTCCACCACACGGCGGACCGCGTTTGACGGAATGGCAAAACCAATGCCTTGGCTGCCCCCGGATTGCGAGAAAATGAAGTTGTTGATGCCGACAATCTCGCCGCGGATATTGACCAGCGGGCCCCCGGAATTGCCCGGGTTGATCGGAGCATCGGTCTGGAAAAATTCTTTGTCTGTTTCGCTGGCAAACAACCTCTCGCGGGCACTGATGATCCCTTGGGTAATGGTCTCCTGCAGACCAAAAGGATTTCCCACCGCAAAAACTAATTGCCCCGCGCGCACCTCCTCCGAATCGGCAAAGGCCAGCGGACGCAGGTGCTCGGCTTCGATTTTCATCACCGCGATGTCGAGAGTCTCGTCATAGCCGAGCAATTTGGTGGGGAGACGACGCCCGTCGCTCAAGGTGGCCACAACCTCGCTGGCCCCTTCGATCACGTGAAGGTTGGTCACCACATGGCCCTCCTTGGAAATGATCGCCCCCGAGCCCTGCGGAAATGTCTCCGGGGGCATCTGGCGGCGCATCCCGAACAACTGGCGCAAAAATTCTTCGCGCGGGTCCACCGTCCCGCCGCGCCGCGCCGTGATGCTCACCACCGACGGAATAACCGCCTCGGCCAGTCGCCCGAATTCCGCATCCAAGGCGGCCAACCCCGGCAAAGAACCCGCGCCGAGCGCAGGTTGCACCGCCGGCAGTGCATGCGGGGCCGGGGCGGCCGCAGCCCGACCCGCCAGGTCGAACTGTCCGCTCTTCCAAGCATACAGACCGGCCAAGGCCAAAGTGATGACCAGCACGAAGACAAGGAACTGCAGGAAACTTTTCACGGAAGCCTTAACCCTGCCTCAAGCCGCCCCGCGGCGCAACGCGTCCGCATGGAGCCAGTCCCACAGGCGGTCGACCGAGGCCTGCACCCTCCCGCGCGCCGCGGCCACTTCCTCCGCCGTCATCTTCCGCCCCGGGGGTTTTTCCAAACCGAAAATGTAATATTTGATCTTCGGCTCGGTGCCGCTCGGACGGACCGCACAGCGCCTTCCGTCGGCCAGCGTGAAGATGATCATCCCCTCGGCCGGGATGCGCTCACCCTCCGTATCGTGAATCGTATCGACCGCGAAGTTTTCCATTTTCACCACCGCCGCACCGTCCATCTCGTCCGGCGGCTTGCCGACGTAGGACGCGGCCAACTTTGCAATTTGCCCCGCGCCCTCCGCTCCTTCGAAAACGAGCGACTCCCCGCGCTCGAGGTAGACCCCGAGTGTGGCGAAAATCTCGTCCAGATACTCCATCGCGGTCATCCCGCGGGAGCGGGCATAAGCCACCACCTCGGCAAAAGCGGCCACCGCCGCATTGGCATCCTTGTCACGCGCGAAATCCGAAAGCGTGTAGCCGTAGCTCTCCTCACCACCCATGACGAGAAGCATAGAGTGGGCGAGTCGCAACCGCCGCGTCTCCTCCTCGGGCAGGCGGCGGTAATCGGCGCGCAGCGCCTCGGGGATCGCCTCCTCGTATTGGCGCAACTTGGCCGCATTGTATTTGAACCCGGTCAAAGTCTCCACGCAGCGCAAACCAAAGTGCTCCGCCACCGCCTTCTGCAAATCGGTTGTGACGAAAGTTTTGATGATCACACCGCGCGACTTGTTCGTCTCGTCAAGAATGCCCAACTCGAACATCCGCGAAGCGCGATAATAGGCGAGCATCGACCCGATCTGGTTGCCGGTCAGCAACTCCATCCGCCCCGCACGGTTGCGCACCGCCACACCCATGCGGTCGTCGTCAGGGTCGGTGGCCATGACCACATCCGCCCCGATTTCGTCGGCCAGCTCCAGAGCCATGGTCAAGGCCTCGGCGTATTCCGGATTGGGCGACTTGACGGTGGGAAAGCGGCTATCCGGGACAACCTGCTCCGGCACCGCGGTCGCGTCAAAACCAAGACGCCGGAGCAACGGCATGATGATCGAGGCACCCACCCCGTGCAGGGGCGAGTAGACGATTTTGAGCCCCTTCTCCCGCGCCACCAGCGCCGGATCCAGCACCACGCGCTCCAAACGGTCGAGATAGGACTCGTCCATCTCCGTGCCGAGGGTCACACGCCGGCCCTGCTCGCCCCGCGGCACTGGTTCGTAGTGCGGGCTCGGCACCGCGTTGACCCTCGCGATGATCCCCGAGGCGTGTGGCTCGATCACTTGTCCGCCGTCGTTGAAATAAACTTTGTATCCGTTGTAGGCCGAAGGATTGTGGCTGGCCGTGAGGTTGATCCCGGCCGTGGCATCGGTTTGCCGCACGGCAAAGCTCAGCTCGGGCGTCGGCCGCGGTTCGGCAAAAACCAAGGCATCGCAACCGAGTTCGGTGATCACCTTGGCGGCCAAGTCGGCAAATTCACGAGAAAAGTAGCGCGTATCGTAGCTGATGCAGATCCGCGGCCGGTGCGGCAACTTTTCCCGTCGGGCCCAATCTTTGACGTAGGCCACCAACCCCTGCGTGGCCCGGCTCACATTGCGGTCATTCATCGCGTTGGTCCCGGTGCAGGGAAATTGCGGGCGTTCCATAGCCTGCGGGATACCACGCTCGGCAGTCGTCACGACCGTGCCGATCGTCTTACCCCGCAACCCGCCGGTCCCGAAGGCCAAGGTGCGGAAGAACCGGTTGTTCAGCTCCTCCCAGTTTCCCGAGGAGGCCAATTCGGCGATACTCGACCGCTCGTAGCTTTCCGGGTGCGCGGCGAGCAACGATTCGATGTTTTCCAGCGAGGACCCGAGCAACCCGTGCCGCAGCCCCTCTTGCAACAAAGCCGGAAGATTTTCCATAGACCTGCCAATATACGGGATACGCCCCACCACTGGAAAGTCCCACCGTTGCGGCCGGACCGCCGCCCGCCTAAAGTCCCGTCATGGATCTGGCCGCATGGAGTGTGAAAAACCGCGTAGCGGTCAATATTTTCACCCTCGTCGTTATCTTTGCCGGTTACTACGCCGCCTTCAGCGAACTGCAGCGCGACCTCTTCCCCGACGTCACAACCAACTTCATCCTCGTCACCACGCTGGACGCCACCACTGCGGCCCCGGAGGACATCGAACGCACCATCACCGTGCCGCTTGAGGAGGAACTGGCCAATGTCAAAGGTCTGGTCAAGATCCGCTCCATTTCGCAGGACAATTTCTCGAACATTTTCGTCGAGGTCGACCCCGCCATTAATGACATCCAACCCGTGCTCAACGACGTCCGCCAAGCCGTCGACAAAGCCCGCGCCGAACTCCCCCGGTCAGCCGAACCCTCCGTCGTCGAGGAATTCGATATTCCCCTGCCCCTCGTCACCTTCACCGTGTCCTATCCGCCCGGCTTCGATCTGCGAAAAATCCGTCCCGTCCTCGACGACATCGAGCGCAAATTAAAACTCATTCCCGGCGTATCCAAGGTCCTCGTCGACGGCTTGGAACGGCGCGAAGTCTGGGTCGAAGTCGACCCCTACCGCCTGCGTCTCGCGGGCCTCTCGCTCACCGAGGTGATGGATGCCGTCGCAGCCAAGAACATCAATGTGGTCGGCGGCCGCCTCGATGCCGCCGGTGGCCAACGCGTCGTCCGTTTGCTCGGCGAGATCACCGACGCCGCCCAACTCGAAGATTTGCCCCTCGGACGCAGCACCGACGGCCGCACGGTCAAAATCCGCGATATCGCCTCGGTCAAGGAAACCTCGGAAAAGCCCCAGTCCTACGGCCGCGTCAACATGCGCCCCGCTGTCACTTTCACCGTGGTGAAAAAGCGCGGCACCGACGTCATCGAAACCGTGCGCCAAGCGCGCCAGATTTTCGCCACCGAAGCCGCTGCCCTCCCGCCGACGGTCGAGACACAGGTCATCGGCGACGCGACCAAATACATCAACACCCGCATTGAAACCGTGACCAAAAACGGCATCCAATCCCTCATCTTGGTCACTGCCATTCTGCTCCTCTTTCTCGACTGGCGCGTCGCTCTGATGGTCGCATTCGGCATCCCCTTTTCCTTCGCCGGCACCTTTCTAGTCCTCTACCTCGGGGGATTTTCGATCAACATGCTTTCCCTCTTCGGCATGATCATGGCCCTCGGCATGGTGGTCGATGACGCCGTGGTCACCTCGGAAAACGCTTTCCGGCACTACAGCGCCGGGGAATCCGCCGCGATTGCCGCCACTCGCGGGGCGCGTGAGGTCCTGTGGCCGGTTTTCGGCAGCGTTAGTACCACCGTCGCCGCGTTCCTTCCCCTCATCTGGGGCGAAGGCCTCGTCGGCAAATTCTTGGCCATCGTTCCGGTGGTTGTCATTGCCACGCTTTGCTTCTCCTTGCTGCAGGCCTTCGTGGTACTCCCCTCGCATCTCGCCGACTTCCTCCGCCCGGTCCGTTCCGTGGCCGACCGTCGCGCCGCCATGGCCAAGGATCCCGCGCGCGGTTTCCGCCGCCTGAAACGCGAGGCCGGGCTTTGCTATGAGGAACTGCGCGAGGCCGTCGATCGCATGCTTTCCCGCACCATCGAAATCTATGCTCACCTCCTCAACCTCGCCCTCCGCGCACGCTATGCCGTGGTCGGAGTCTTCGTGGCCGCCCTGCTCTTCGTCGGCGGTCTGGTCTACGCCGGCGTCGTGCCGTTCCGGCTTTTCGCCGCTGATTTTTCCGACGCGATCAACGTCAAACTCGAACTCCCCGCCGACTACACCCTCGACCAGACCGCGGACGTCGCCGCCCGCGTGGAGCAGGCCATCGTCGACACCCTGCCGGCTTCCGATCTGGTCGCCGTTCTCACCCGCATCGGGGTGATGTTCGACTCGGACAACGAATTTCTCGAATACGGCACCAACCTCGTCACCATCATCGTGGATCTCGACGAGCAAAGCCCCGCCTGCCGCAAACCCTCGGTCATCGAGCGCGATCTGCGCAACATGCTTATCGCCTTCCCTCAACTGGTCACCGGTATCGCCAAAAAAGAGGAGAGCGGGCCGCCCGTCGGGCGCGCGCTGAACATCGAAATCCGCGGCACCGACCTCCCTGCCCTCCAAGCCGCCGCAGCAGACGTCGGGCAGAGGCTGACCCAAGTCCCCGGCTTGATTAATACGGGCAACGACTTCCCGCGTGGCAAAACCGAATACCGTCTCCGCCTCGACGAAGACCGCGCTTCGCGCGCCGGCCTCGATACCACCCAAGTCGGACGCACCCTCCTCGGCGCCTTCCGCGGCCTCGAAGCTTCCCGCCTGCGTTGGGGCAACGACGAGGTCATTGTCCGCGTCAAGATGGACGAGCGATTCAGCCAGGACCCCGATCTGGTCGGCAATCTCCTGGTCAAAGGCCCGCAAGGCGCGGTCGATGTCGCCAGCCTCGCCACGGTCGAGCGGGTCAGCGGTGTGGCCCGCGTCAAACGAACCAACCAGGAACGCGTCATTACCGTTTCGGCCGACATCGACCCGCGCGAAACCACCTCGAATGAAGTCAACCGGATCTTCGCCGCGATGGTTCCCGAACTGCTCGCAGCCCATCCCGGCGCCGGCATCCGGCTGACCGGAGAAAACGAAGACACCGAGCGCAGCCTCGCCGCGATGAAGTTCGCCTCCTTGGTGGCCATTTTCCTCATTTACGCCCTCCTTGCCACCATCACCAATTCGTTCCTCCAGCCTTTTGTCATCATGGCCGTTATTCCCTTCGGGATCGTCGGCGTGGTCCTCGGCCTCCTCTTCACCGGCCAACCCATGGGTCTGATGTCGATCATGGGAACCATCGCCCTCGCTGGAATCGTGGTGAATAATTCCATCGTCTTCGTCGATTTCATCAATGCCCACCGCCAAAACCGCGACGCCACCAACTCCCGCGTCCGCTGGCACTCGATCATTGCCAGCGGTTGCACCCGCTTCCGTCCCATTTTCCTCACCACCATCACCACGGTGGTCGGCCTCTTCAGCCTTGCCTTTCTCAGCACCGGCCAGGAGCAGTTCCTCGCCCCCATGGCCCAGGCCATCATTTGGGGCCTCACCTTCGCCACGCTAATCACCCTCGTGCTTATCCCTGTGCTCTACGCCATCCTCGACGACCTCAACCTTGCTGCCGTCCGGCATCGGGAAAACTCCGCGGCCCCGTCCATCCGAGCAGACTTTCCCAACCCCTCCTGATCAGCTACGGTCACAGGGATGAAATTTCCCTCCCGCGTCCTCATCCCGGTCCTTCTCCTCGCCGCGCTCCCGGCCTTCGCGCAGGACGCGCCGCAGCAGGCCCTCGAAGCAGCCAATGCCGTTTATACCAATGGCGATTACCCTGCCGCGGCCGAAGCTTACGAGACACTCCTCCGCGACTACCCCACCTCGACGGTGGTCCCCACCGCCCAAGTCCAACTCGCCCTCTCCTATTACCTCAGCGGGGAAAACCAAAAGAGCCTCGATGTCCTCGCAAAGTTTCTCACCGGTCCTCCGGCCGGAGCGGAATTGAGTGAAC
>JAQBWH010000034.1 GCA_027624625.1 Verrucomicrobiota bacterium
TGTGATCTGGTATAATGCCGACCGTCCCGGTGCCTTGTCGGAAGCACTAAGAAGAGTATCGCAAAAAAGAATCTCCCTGCTCATACAAGATGGTGCAAACCTTCGCGGCAAATACTCTCAGGGCTTTTCTTGGGGGGAGCAGATTGGTGGCTTGAAAGAATGGATATGCCAAATCCGATGAGAGCAAACTCAGGCAACCTTTTACGGGTGGAGCAATTACGCGGTCACTTCATGGGGATTGTACGATTTGTCGTGCCACAGGCGTCACCCACTTGGGACACGACCCTTCTGGCCATGGCGGTCGCCCTGCTTCCGCTCTTTTACCTGACGCTCAAAAACTGGACGGAGGCTTGGCTGGTGGTGCTGGGGGTAGTCAGCGCTTATGGAATCCTCAAGTCCCGATTGCCGCTTAGAGCCTTTTTTCCCGATCCGGCCACGGCGTGGATGTTCATCGCGTTGGCCTTTCCAGTCGTTGCCGTTTTTACCTCCATTCTGATTCGCGGTGACTTTCACTTGTCGCTCTGGAAGCAGAACCTGGATTTGCTCAACGGCGCCGGCAGACTTTTCCTCGCGGGCGTCGCCCTTCTCTGGATGAATTACCGGAAAGTGCGTTTCCTCGATGCGGTGCCGGTCACCTTGGCCGCCGGCATCATCGTTACGTTCTTTTTTGCGACCGTCCAGCAACCGGGGGTCCCCGACCGGTATACGACATCGCTGCTTGATCTTTGCACCTTCGGCCAGCAAATCTGCCTGCTCGGGCTTTTGCAGTTCTATCTTTTGGTTTTTCACCCACCCCGCTCGCGCATCGTTTGGGCTCTCTCGATCGTGGCCATTCTCTTGGCCGCGAAGATGGGCATCGCCGCCGGAGGCCGAGGTGGATGGATTGCCGTTCCGCCGCTTTTGGTGATTGCCGCTCTCCTATTCAAGGGAAAGAAGTCAAAGATTCTTGTTCTGCTGCTTGTTGCTGCCGTTGCGGTCGGCGGTGTCTTGGCCTTTAACCAAAAGTTCCGCGATCGACTTACTTCGATTTACTCCGAGACCTCAGCTTGGTTTGCCGGTGATGCTACGGCTGGTGGCTCAGGAAGGCTGACCCTCATGGCCATTTCTTGGGAACTGATTAAGGACAATCCGATCAAAGGATACGCCCACAAACACAACCTTTGGGGACCGGTTTATCGGATGGATCCTAGTCGTTACATGAGGGATGGGTTTACCTACGAAGATGTCGAGCCATACCGGTATGTTCTTTGCGCCACCGGTGAGCACAACCAATGCCTTCACGAGTGGTTGATCAACGGTGTGCTCGGACTCGTTGCCGTCAGTCTCCTGCTCGTTATTCCGCTTATTGTTTTCATCCGAAGGCTGGTGGCTAGCGAAGGAGATACTTATGCGGCGGCCGCCACAGGCATCGGCTTCGTCGTGGCCTTCATGGTTTTCGGCCTCACCCAAGGTGCATTCAGCTACAAGGTGATTGCCTCATTCTACGGCTTTGTCATTGCCGGCTTGGCTAGCTACCGCGCACCCTCTGCCGAAGGATGAAGAGCGCCTCAGCTGCTGGAGTCAGAACCGTCGGGCCAAGCCCCGAATAGATTTCTCGTCAGCTTTCCATCCACACCAACCGGAGCATGCGCTCCGGTTTTTTTTTGTGCAGTTAAGCCCCCGCTAGCCTCAAAACCTATCTTATCCGGCCCTAACAAACCGGACCTGACATTTCGATATTTTGCCAATCATTGAGATGTTGGAGCCAGCTCGAGCGCTCCAAACTGCGACGGGCGAGTTGAATCGCTGTGGTGTAGGGCTCTTTCTCAACTCAAGCTCGCCAGCGCCTTGTTCTGATACAGCGCGTTGAGCCACCCCACAAAAAGACACCGAGGCGTCCGACCGATCCGGTTGAACCGGTAAAACACGCGTTTTCCGGGACCTTGAAAGTGCACAAGGAAAGCCCTCTTGGGATCTCCGCCACGGAGAAAGTAGGGAACAACCCGTCCGTCTTCGATCCTCCACTGAACCTTCTTGCGGGGGCGGCGGCGGAGTTGCATGAAAGCGAACCCCTCCGGCATGTGCAGGTTGGTATCCACATAGCCATGCAGCGTGTCGGTATCGAACATCTGCATGGACTCTGATTTTTCTAGGAACTCGAAAAGCAGGGTCATTTCCCCCAAATTGTAGATGTTGTCGGAGTTGCGCCGCTCCTCGAACAACTTTTGCGCGGCCGCAAGCCGCTGTTCGTCGGCATAGTAGTCGAGAATGAACTGCAAGAATTCCCCGATATTGCCGCGAATGAAGGTGAAATGCGGGTTGGGTCCGCTCATGGAAATCGGGCAATCGGGTAGAAGCGGAAGCAGGTTCGAGGCATCGCCAAAGACGGCCACATCGCTGTCCTGCATGATGTAGGTGCGGTCTGGGCGCTCGCGGCGAAGTGTCTCGGTCATGAACCAGCGCTCCAGAACAAACCGCTCGTACTTCTCCTTGAAGCAGGAGATATGGCGGTAGCGCTGCTTGAACAGATTGAGTTCCGGAGATCCCAACTCGGCGGTCCGGCGGTGGATAATGTTAAACGGACGCAGTGCCGTGACTTTCTCTGCATCCTCCGTGATCAGCAGAATCTCAGCCTCCGGATTGAAGACCCTGACCTGCTCGATAGCGTTGTGCAGGTATTGCGGCAACTTGCCGTAATGGAAGAAGAGGAAAGTAATGTCAGCATTCATGGGCTTTTGGCAGTTTCTGAAGCTCGCATTAGCGAGGTGTCATCTTGCGCTGATGGCAAACCCTTGCTCTTGGAAATGCTGGTCGAAGGTGAATGCCCTTGGGATTTTTCCGCGATGCATGCAATCGAAGCTGGTCAGATCGACCAAGCTGAGGTGGCGGAGTTGTGCGACCCGCCACTGGGCGAAGGCGCGTTCGAAGCCGTCTTCTCCGACCGGGATGATCGTCGTTACGGGGAGGATGTGGTCGTGAAATTCGCGGAGAGCCGCCGCCCCAAGTCGCCGCTGGATGAGAGAACAGGACTCCAGTCGGACATAATCGCTGGTCCAGAGCACACAACGATTTTGGGCCATGGTTTTCCAATCGCCCAGGGCCGTCGCGTGATGCGAATCATCCTTGTCCATCAGTGCCAAGAACCCGGAGGTGTCGGCGAAAACTTGGTCACCATCCATCGGTCAGGTACTTGTCGTGGTTTTCGGACAGGTCGCCTAACCCGCTGCCGTGGCGCCCAAGCACGGTTAATGAAACCTGCCATTTGTCGGCGCTACTTTGCCGCTGCAGTTTTTCTTCGATGCTCTGCCGGGCGAGTTCGGAGATGCTGCAGCGCATTTCGGCGGCCCGAGTTTTCATTTGCTCGTAAGTGGCTGGCTCCAGCTGAATCTGCGTCCGTATCATGCCATCATGTTGCTGCATCAATGCCAACATGTCAACAAGCTACCTTCCTGCGTTGAGTAAATCCTCAGCCATGGCCACGATTTGGTGGGTGTGGATATCGGTGAGTCCTTCGGAAGTTCGTTCGCCGATCGCTGATCGGTGACGGTCCCCGACCGGTTGCCAGTCGGGGAGTCCGTCGTAGCGGCGGAACCAGGTGACGGTCGGGACGCCGGTCATCCAAGCGACATGTAGGCCGCCGGAATCGCCGCCGAGGTGGAGGCTGCTGGATTGGAGGAGGGCGGCCAATTCGAGCAAGTCGAGTTCGCCAGCGAAGACCCGCCAAGGCTGGAAATTCACCTCGGCCAGCAAGGCGGACATCTTGGTTTTTTCGCGGACGTGGCCACTAGAGGTGAGGATGATTTTTTTCTCGGGGAAACGGAGGTGGAGTTGGTCTAAGACTTCCGCGATTTGCGCCGGAGGCAGTTCTTTGTAGTCCTCGGTGGTGAAGGGGCTGATGTGGATCCACCCCCCCGCACCGCCCGCCTTTTCTCGAACGCTGCGGCGCGCCGCTTCGGGAATTTCCGGATGGACCTCGGGTTGCTCGCCCGGAAATCCTGCCTTCTTCAAACAATGCCAGCGCTGGGCCGAGATGAGTTCCGTTTTGTAAGGATGTTCCACAATGTGGGTGAACATCGCGTTCCAAAAAGCAGGGCCGCCATCTTCGGGGCGGCGTCCGAGTCGCCAACGGGCTCCGCTCAAACCCGTGAGAATGCTCGAACGATCGGAGCCGTTGAGATTGATGACCGCATCGAAGTTGGCCGCGCGGAGACGGCGGATACGACCGAAGTCCTGATACCACTTGGGTCCGCGCGGAAAGCGCGGATAGCCCCAGACTTTGTCGACCCACGGGGCGACCTCCATGATTTTGGTCACGTGCTCCGAAACCATGACATGCAATTCGGCCTCGGGGTAGGCCTGCCGCAGAATCCGGAGTGCCGGCAGCAGGTGGATCGAGTCACCGAGGAATCCGAGATCGAGCAGCATGACCCGCCGCGCAAAGCGCGATTCATCGTAAAAGCCCGGGGTTTTGGTTAGCTTGTCCGACACCTGTGATGCTTATACTTCAAGGTGCGGAATGAGGACGATGCCAAAGAGAACGGAGCGGGACGAGTGAACCAAAAATCTCAGCATTCCGGGCATGCGGAGGCCATCGCCGATGCGGCGGTGGTCATTTCCACGTACAACCGTCCCAAGGCACTCCATCTCGTCCTCGAGGGGCTCTCACGGCAGAAAGTTCAGGCGCGGCAAATCATTGTCGGGGACGATGGATCGACGGAAGAAACCCGCGAGGTCATCGCGGGTTGGAGGTCGCGGGGATTGCCCGTGGAGCACTGTTGGCATGTAGACCGCGGCTACCGCAAGTCTGTCATCATGAACCAGGCGGTACGCGCGGTGAAACAGCCTTTGTGCATTTTCACGGACGGTGACTGTGTTCCGCTTGAAGGATTCGTCCGCGACCATCTCCACTATGCGGAGGCGGGATACATCTTGGCCGGTCCTCGCATGCTGGCCCGCGCGGCGCTGACCCGAAGGCTCGAGCAGGTCGAGGAGTCCTGCCTCGGACGCAATATTGTTTGGTGGTTGGGACAAAGGATGTGTGGAAACATCAATCGCCTTCTTCCGCTGGTTCATCTGCCCGACGGGGCGTGGCGAAAATCTTCCCCGACCAAATGGGAGTGGGTGAGGGGATGCAATTTTTCGGTTGAGACCAAGCACGTCTGGCGCGTCGGTGGTTTCGAGGAGAATTTATTCGGTTGGGGCCCGGACGACTCGGATATCGCGGTGCGCATGATCAATGCGGGTGTGCGGGTCAAGAGCCTGCGCTTTGCTGCTCCGGTCCTCCATTTATGGCACAAAGAGGAAAGCCGCGTCACGTTGGAGCAGAACCTTGCTTACTTGCGTGCGGCCTTGGCTGAAAAAAGGACGCGTGCCTCGGCCGGTTTTTCCGAGGAGGAGATTGCTGCGCGCGGGCACGTTCCGCCTGTCCGGTGAATCAACGCACCGTTTTGATGTCGTTCTCGTGCTCGTAGAGACGGCTGTAGCGTACCAGGGTGCTGAAGGCGGTTGCTTTGGCGATGTAGTAGCCCGGAAACCCGTCGAGAAATCCGCGGCGTAAGAAATAAGCCCGGAAAAACCGCCACCAGGGACGGAGCAGGCAGTCGGTCCACGACCAGTGCTTTCCCGCGGCCAGTTGCCTCTCGAGAAAGTAGTCGCTGAAGACCCCGATCTTGGCCGTGTAGCGGTTCAAGTTCGGATGCGAGTAATGGTGCAAATCGCCGGCGAGACGCTTGGCCTCGCCCGCCAACTCGATTTTGTCGTGCTCGGGAGATCCGGACCACTGCCCTTTGCCCCGCCGGAAAAGCCGGAGACTCAAATCGGGATACCAGTCCCCGTGCGTGATCCACCGACCCAAAAACCAGACTTTGCGGGGAAAAATCGCGCCGTTGAATCGTCTGTGCTCGCCTTGGAAAAAGTTAGAAATGTCCGCCCGCAATTTCTCCGACACTTCTTCGTCGGCATCCAAAGCCAACACCCACTCGCTTGTCGTTTGGGCCAAAGCGAATCTCTTCTGGTCGCGGTAGCCTTCCCATGGATGTTCGGTGACTTTCGCGCCGAAACCTCGCGCCACCTCGGCCGTGTTGTCTTCGCAATCGTTGATCACCACCACGATCTCCTCTACCCAGCCTGCGACGCTGCCGAGGCTGCGCGGCAGATTGTGTGCTTCATTTTTTGCCGTCATCGACACGCTGATGGGCAGTCTTTCCGTCATTCCGTGCGATGATCTGAACCCTCGATCAAATGTCAATCAGGCGTGCCTTGGCGACCCAGTACAAGGCGGTAGAGTTCCTCATGCTCCGCGGCGACATCCGACCAAGTGCGCGAAGGTGGGGTTGAGAAAGCTTTGCCCGCCAGTTCGGCGCAAGCGCGGGCCCAATCCATGACTGGTGCATCAATGGGCAATATGCGTAGGCCCTCTGTCCGAAGGTGGTCTGCCGCGCCGCACTGATCGGAGAAAACGACCGGAACGCCGCAAGTAAGGGCTTCGGACATCACCATGCCGAAAGGTTCGTCACTTGCCGGATGAACAAGTAAGTCGATTTGGCCGAAGAAGTCTTGCGGGTCGGTGCGACCGAGAAGCTCGGCCCCCTCAGGCAGAGCGCGGACGAGATTGGTCGGCAGGGAATCGGCCGGACACCCGGCAATCAGCATGGTCCAGGAAGAATCCTTGCGGCGAAGAGCGCTGAAGATCTCCAGCGCTTTGGGCAAACCTTTCCGTTTCCAGTCCCGGCCCATGAAACCCAGCACGCGGGACCGCTTGGCCCGGTCCTTGGTCACAGGCTCCAAGTAGGTGTAGGCCGGAGTGATGACCTTGGTGATTTTGCGGTCCAAATGCGGATACTCCCGGACCGCGATTTTCTGTACTCGCTGTGCGCAGGAGACGAGCGCTTTCAAGTGCGGGCCGTTGAACTTCGCCCGCTCGATGGCCAGATTCTTGCGCGCACTGAAGTCGAGGCGTTTCCAGGGTTTCAGACGGAGACCGTAGGCCGTGCACGGTCCGTGTTCCGTGGTGACATCCTGCTCGATCGTGTTCTCGTGGGAATGGATGATGTCAAAAAGAGTGCGGTTGACCGCAAGGACTAAAAATTCGGTCACCGCATCCCGGAAGACATAGCGGTCATGCCAGCCGCGCGTGGCCGGCTTCGGTTGCAGTTGGATGATGTTCACGCCGCTCGCGGCAGCCGATGTCTCATCGACAGAACGGCACAAGGCAGAGACATGATGCCCACGTTTGACCATCTCCCGCGCCGTCTCGAAAACATATCGCTCCATCCCGCCGAGCGGGCCGAAGGGGCGGACGATGTAGAGGATCCGCATGACGTCAGCCTAATCCATTCGGTCCCACCACTCGCTCAAGCCCCGCGCCGCCGGGAACTTGCCGCTTTGCCACGGTTCGGATAGCTGGCGGATGACCTCAAACGTCGACGGCTGCGGGCTCATGGTGAAATTGCATTTCGTAAAGTTTCCGGTAGGCCGGCGATTTCTCGAGGAGTTCGGCGTGGGTGCCGGTGTCGATGATGCGGCCTTGGCTCATCACGACGATCATGTCGGAGGAGAGGACAGTCGACAGCCGATGGGCGATGGCGACGACCGTTTTGCCGGCGGAGAGTTTTTCCAGGGCGGACTGGATCATGCGTTCGCTCTCCGAATCGAGGGCGGAGGTGGCTTCATCAAGGAGCAGCACGGGGGCGTTTTTCAAGAGGGCACGGGCGATGGCGAGGCGCTGTTGTTGTCCGCCGGAGAGTTTGCAGCCCTTGTCGCCGACGATAGACTCGTAGCCTTGCGGTTGGGCGAGGATGAAATCGTGGGCATAAGCCTGCCGGGCGGCTTCTTCGACTTCTTCCTGCGAAGCTTCGGGACGGCCGAAGCGGATATTGTTCAGGATGGTATCGTGGAAGAGGAAGGTGTCTTGGGTGACGATGCCAACCTGCTCGCGCAGGGAGTCGAGGGTGATGCTGCGCAGATCGCGTCCGTCGAGACGGATGGCGCCGCTCTGCGGGTCGTAAAACCGGAGGATGAGCGAGAGTATGGTGCTTTTGCCGGCGCCGCTGGCTCCGACCAGGGCGACACGTTGGCCGGGCGCAATGTGCAGGGAGATGTCCTCCAGAGCGGCGGTTTCCGGCCCGTAGGAAAAACCGACGTGGTCGAAAGTAATGTCGCCGCGACACGAGGTGATGATGGTGGCGTCCGTTGCATCCTTGATGTCGCGCGGTTCGCGCATGAGTTCGAAAATGTTCGTGGTGGCGGCCAGGCAGCGCTGCAACATGAGGTGGATGCGGCTGAGGGCTTTGACCGGTTCGTAAAGCAGGAAGATACCGGCCATGAGGGCGAGGAACTTGGCCGCGGTGAGTCCGGCGGCGAAGACGTAGAAGAGAGCAAGTCCGACACCAAAGGCGGCGACGACTTCGACGAGCGGGGTGGTGATTTCCGTGTTTTTGAGCACACGCATCGAATTACGGAACTGGTTCATGACCGCATTGTCGAAAAGCTGCATCATGAATTTTTCCCGGCCGAAGGATTTGATCACGCGGATGCCGGAGAAGGACTCCTGGAGTATAACATTCATCTCGCCGGCCAGCTCCTGCTCAGCGCGCCCTGCCTTGCGCACTTTGCGCCCGTACATGGCCACGGGCACTATGCAGATGGGGAAAAGGACAAGGGCCACGAGGCTGAATTTCCAGTCGATCCACATCACTGCCGCCACGCCGGCGATCAGAGCAATAGGTTGTTTGAAGAGGTTGACGCTGATTTGCGAGAGGGTGCTTTGGGCCACGCCGGTGTCATTGAGAATCCGCGACATGAGGCGTCCAGTTTGGGCTTTGTCAAAGAAGCCCTGGCTTTGATTGACGATGCTGGCGAACAGTTTGCTGCGGATGTCGTTGAGCACGCGGAGGCTGACCCACGACATTTCGTAGGCGTTGAGGTAGGAGAAGAAGCCGCGCAGAATCATGACGAGCGGCACGAGCAGGCAGACCCACAGCACTGCCTCGAGCCCGGGGCCCGTGCCGGACGTGGCAGCTTCGGCGATCTTTTGCTGGTCCGCGCCTCCGGGGAAAATGCGATCGCCGACCAGCTTGACGATCAAGGGAATCGAACCGTTAACCAGAGCGAAGAGGACGCCCATCCCGACGCCGAGGAAGAAGCGACCTTTGTAAGGCCTGATGTAAGACAGCAACTCGGCGTAAGGCTGCCAGTGACTGCGGAAGCCTGACTGTTCGGGCGAGTGGGACATTTGCTGAGGCGTGCTTGCTTGCGACGATTAACGTGTAGTATCTCCAAGCTTCAACACCGAGGCAATAGCCGTAGCGAGCACGCCCCTCGGCGGCGGAGCAGTTTGTCAGATGGCCCCGGGATTTGACTCGCTGGACCGTGCCGAAGAAGGCGTCACGGAAGCGTGGGTTGGGACGGTTTTTTCAGAGATCACGGCCGGAACGGCCTTGATCTTTGGTCGTGACGCCTAGGACTTGGAAACGGGGAACCAGTGGCCAGCAACACAAGGATATTTGGCAAAATGTCCTTGTGTTGCTATATGGAGGGGATGGCTTCCAACGACCGTGGCCGGGCCAGGATGACGGCTGCTCTGGGCAACCACCGCAGGATCGAAATTGTCCGTTTGCTGCGCGAGAAGCGCGTGCTTTGTATCGAAGAAGTTGCGGCGGCTTGCAAAATTGATATTTCTACCGCCAGCGAGCACGTGCGACGGCTGCATGAAGCGGCTATGGTCAAGAAAAAGTCCAAAGGTCGGCGGGTTCTTTTGAGCGCCACGAAACGTGCCGGCACGTTGCTGCGCACCATCGATCTGCCGTGGGACGCGCCACACGAATAACACATGGACATTTTGCCAAATGTCCATGTGTTGTAATGCCAAAATTACCTTACCTTCAAATTTTTCCGATTGCCTGAAAGGGGGGTGCGGTGCGGCGCCCGCCTGCTGTCCAATGAATGAGCGGCGGCCCGCTGGCCTCCTGCTCGTGAAGTCCTACGGCTCGGAGAAGCCAGGGGGCCATACCGTGGGTTCAACCTTGCTGAAGTCCAACTGCTTCGGCCGCTTGGTATAAGTTAGAATGTTCCGGTGACTGGGGGAGGCGGTCGGCAGAGGCGCGGGGACAAGCCGCCGGTCAACGGCGGGCGGTGGATTGATTTCCCACGAACCAATCGTAGGCGTCGGCGATGCCTTCGCGGAGCGGAATCTTGGGGGTCCAGCCGAGGGATTTGATTTTGGCGATGTCGAGGAGTTTGCGGGGCGTGCCGTCGGGCTTGCTGGCGTCAAACTCCAGAGTCCCTTCGAAACCCAAGACGTCGCAGACGGTTTCGGCCAGTTCCAGGATGGTGACATCCTCGCCGCAGCCGACATTGATCACGTCCGGCTGGTCGTACTTCTCGAGGAGGAAAAGGCAGGCATCGGCCAGGTCGTCGGTGTGCAGAAATTCGCGGCGCGGGGTGCCACTGCCCCACACGGGGATGGATTTGGCTCCGCTGAGTTTGGCTTCGTGGACCTTGCGGATGAGGGCGGGGAGGACGTGGGAGCTGTGGAGGTCGTAGTTGTCGTGCGGACCGTAGAGGTTGGTCGGCATGGCACTGATGAAATTTTTGCCGTATTGGCGTGCGTAGGACTGGCAAAGTTTGATCCCGGCAATTTTCGCCAGGGCGTAGGCGTCGTTGGTCGGCTCGAGCGGTCCGGTGAGCAAAGAATCCTCGGCAATGGGCTGCGGCGCCAGCTTCGGATAAATGCAGGAACTTCCCAAAAAGAGCAGTTTGCCTGCACCGAAGTCGGCGGCCGCTTCGACGAGATTGTTTTGCATGGTCAGGTTCTGCAGCAGAAATTCCACCGGCTGTTCGTTGTTGGCCAGAATGCCACCGACCTTGGCGGCCGCATCCACAACCACGGCAGGGCGCTCTTTTTGGAAGAACTCGCGCACGGCCCGACGATCGAGGAGGTCGAGTTCGGACCGGGACCGCCCGATAACCTTGGTGAATCCGTCCTTGAGCAGGCATTGGTGGATGGCGCTCCCGACCATGCCGCGATGTCCGGCTACAAATATTGTCTCGTCCTTCTCCAGTTTCATCCCGTAATTTGCCCACGCTATGGCAAAGACCTCCTCCGCCGCAAGAAGCGTCCGTTTGCCGGTGCTGAAGACCTGCAAAATGTATGTCGGGGGTGCCTTTATCCGCTCCGAAAGCGGCAAGATTGTTCCGGCCTTCGCGGCCGATGGGAAAACAACGCTGGCCCAGGTCTGTCGCGGTTCAAGGAAAGATTTCCGCGATGCAGTGGTGGCGGCACGCAAAACTTTTGCAAAATGGAGTGGGAGTACGGCATACTTGAGGGGGCAAATCCTTTACCGTACAGCCGAGATGCTTGAGATGCGGGCCGGTGAAATTGAAAGCGAAATTATTCGAAGTACAGGGGCTAATGCAGCGGCGGCGCGGCGCGAAGTGGCAGATGCCATTGAATTGCTGGTGCACTACGCCGGATGGTCCGACAAGTTTACCGCCGTTTACGGATCGGTGAACCCAGTTTCTTCCCCACATTTCAATTTCACTTATCCTGAAGCCACCGGCGTGGTGATTATTTTTTGCCCGGACACGCCTTCCTTTGTCCCGCTCGTTCACCTTGTGGCGGCGACGATTGTCACCGGCAACACCTGCATCGTCCTTCCCTCGGAGACCGCGCCGTTGCCGGCTCTGACCTTTGGCGAGATTTTGGCCACCAGCGATCTACCGGCCGGGGTGGTTAATATTTTGTCCGGCTTGCGGGTGGATCTTGCCCCGACCGCAGCCACGCACATGGATGTCAACGCGATCGTCAATGGTTGCGAGGATTCCGCGCTGGACAAGACGCTCCATGAAGGCACCGCGACCAATATGAAACGCTACGCCCGCCACGCGGTGCCGGCCGGCGATTGGCGGCTGTCGGGCCGGCCGCAGTGGATG
This sequence comes from Verrucomicrobiota bacterium, assembly GCA_027624625.1. Lineage (GTDB taxonomy): Bacteria > Verrucomicrobiota > Verrucomicrobiia > Chthoniobacterales > JACTMZ01 > JACTMZ01. The sequence continues at coordinate 11,911 of JAQBWH010000034.1, forward strand.
CTCGACACGATTGAGTTCAAGACGGCGTGGCATCCGATCGGGTGGTGACCCCTTGTCCGGGGCAATGCACATTCCGACTCTCATCGAAAAGAAGCGCGACGGCGGCAATCTTTCTGCAGGCGAGATTTCCGCGTTGGTCGCGGGCTACGTGCGCGGCGACGTCCCTGATTACCAGATGGCGGCTTGGGCCATGGCGGTTTTTTTTCGGGGAATGAATGATGACGAAACCACGGCGCTCACCATGGGAGTGCGCGATTCTGGCGAGGTATTCCAGTGGCCCGCGGGGACCCCGCCGAAAGTCGACAAGCATTCCACCGGTGGCGTGGGTGACAAGGTTTCGCTGATTCTCGCCCCGCTGCTTGCTTGCGAAGGCGTGTGGGTGCCGATGGTCTCCGGCCGCGGGCTTGGCTTTACGGGTGGAACGCTCGACAAACTTGAGAGTATTCCGGGATTCCGGGTGAATCTTTCCTGGTCCGAGATGCTGGCGCAGTTGGAACGCGTGGGCTGTTTTATCGCGGGACAGACGGCAAACTTCTGCCCGGCCGACAAAAAGCTTTATGCCTTGCGGGATGTCACCGCCACGGTGGCTTCGCTGCCGCTGATCGTGGCGAGCATCATGTCGAAAAAATTGGCCGAGTCGCTCGACCGATTGATCCTCGACGTCAAATTCGGCCGCGGCGCCTTCATGCCTGATCGTGAAGACGCGCAAAGGCTGGCCGATGCCATGGTGGCGGTGGGGCGCGGCGCCGGGGTGGAGACGTGCGCCGTGCTCAACCCGATGGATGAACCGCTGGGGCGGATGGTTGGAAACGCGCTTGAGGTGGCGGAGTGTGTGGAGGTCTTGCAGGGGGGCGGAGCGCGGGATTTGGTCGAATTGACCCTGGAGCTGGCGGAAAGTTTGGTCTCGGCGGGGAAAGAGCACCTCCGTGCCCGGTTGCAGGACGGAAGCGCGTGGGGGAAGTTCATCGCCATGGTGGAAGCACAAGGTGGCGATGCCTCGTCCTTGTCGAAAATGGGCGAAATTCACCGCGCTCCGACCATCATTGAGGTGGCGGCGCCGTTTGACGGAACCTTGACTAGGCTCGACGCCTTGGAAATCGGACGTTTGAGCACCGAATTGGGCGCGGGGCGCGGGAAATCGGACGACAAAATCGATTTCGCGGTCGGCGTTGAATGTCTGCGCAAGCAAGGGGAGAAAGTGTCGGCAGGAGATCCGATCCTGCGTATTCACAGCCGGGTCACGGTTGATGCTGCGGGAATTGCGGACCGCACGGTCACCGTGAACTAACCGGACCAGCCTTGTCTCTGGTCGCCTGTTTGCGGATTCTGTTCCTCATACGCCCGTGACCTCCGAAAGCGCCTCAAACATTGCGGTTCCCCTTCGTGACCAGTGGGAGAATTGTCACGCCTGCGACGCGACGTACCGGCGCCGGAAACTTGCGCGCGGGGAAAAACTTTGCTGTTCCCGTTGCGGTGCCTTGCTCGCCGCGCCGCACGTCGAATCTGCGCGTCAGCACGCCCTCGCCGTCGCGTTGACCGGTATCGTCCTGTTCGTTTTGGCCAATATGTTTCCCATCATGACCTTCGACATGATGGGGGCCAAGCAGTCGAACTCCATTTTTACCGGCGTCCGGGGTTTGCTCGTCCAAGACTACGCCCCCCTGGCCGCGTTGGTGTTTTTCAGCGCGATTCTTGCCCCGGCGCTTTATTTGCTCTTTGGTTCGTACGTCTTGGCTGCGCGTCTGTTGGGGCGTTCCTGGCCGTGGGACTTCCAGGCCTATCGCGCGATGGAATTGTTGGCCCCGTGGAACTTGGTGCCGGTGTTTTTCGTCGCCTGCCTGGTGGCGGTGGTGCGCTTGGATTTGCTCGGGACAGTCACCTGGCAACGCGGTGCGGTTTTCGTTGTTCTGCTTTCGATTTGTTGTCTGATTCTCGAACAGATCCGGGAAAATGCCGGGCAGGAGTCGGATGCGCGGCTGCGCCCGCGTTTCGACCCGCAGGTCCAGCGCCAGCGGGCGCTGGCTCTGGTCGTCAGTGGAGTCATTCTTTATCCCTTTGCCAATATTCTGCCGGTCATGACCATGACTGTGCCCGGAGACAAGGCGGCGTTGACCGTGTGGGGCGGGGTGCTGGAACTTTTCCACGTGGGGCTCTGGCCGGCCGCGGTGATTGTTTTTCTGGCCAGTATGTGTGTTCCCTTCCTCAAGCTCGCCGCCCTCGGCTGGTTGCTCTGGATGGACGGAAAATCCACTTTGCGACGCGAACGCAGCAAGTTGTTCGGCGTGGTCGAAACGGTCGGAACTTGGTCGATGGTCGATATTTTTTTGCTTTCCGTGCTTGTCGCCGTCGGCCAACTCGGTTCTTTGGCCAGTGTGACCGCGGAACCCGGAGCCCTCTTTTTTGCGGCCGTCTTGGTCTGTACCATTTTTGCCGCGGCGAGTTACAGTGAGCGCATGATCTGGCGGGAGGAGAAAGTATGAGCATGTCCACACCCGAACCCGAAGACCACGGGCATGTCGTCCGTAGCCGGCGCCGCGTTTCGTGGGCCTGGCTTTTTCCGGTCATCGCTTTGGCCGCGGCCAGCGGGATGTATTTCCAGTACATCAATTCCGTCGGCCCCGAGATCACCATCCGCTTTGCCGACGCACCCGGCATGGAAGAGGGGAAGACGCGGTTGGTTTTCCGTGGGGTCACGGCCGGTAAGGTGACCAAAGTGCATCTCGACCGGGAACTCAACGGGGCCATCGTCCACGTGAGACTGGAAAAGTTTGCCGCCGGTCTGGCTGTTGAGACAAGCGAGTTCTGGATCAAGCAACCGGAGCTCACCCTGCAGGGCGCGACCGGTTTGACCTCGTTGATCGAAGGCAACTCCATCCACACGCGCAAGGGCGAAGGCAAGCGCCGCTTGCATTTCAACGGCCTCGCGGCCACCCCGCTACTGTTTGCCGACGATTCGGGGGTTCATGTCCGGTTGGAGTCCGAGCAAACCCAGCCTCTTTCACGCGGCGCCTTGGTTGTTTACCGCGGGGTGTCGGTCGGGCGCGTACGTCAACAGTCGCTTTCCCCCGCCGGCGTGCCCTACATCGACATCGAAGTCGAAACCGCGCAACGCTCGTTGCTTAAGACCAGTTCGCGCTTTTGGATCGTGCCGGCGTCCTCTGTCACCATGGGGCCGGGCGGCATCCGGGTCGACTTAACCAGTTTGGACACTCTCTTGCAGGGGGCGGTGGCTTTTGATGACTTCGGGGTGAGCGGGGCTTCGCTGGAGGAGGGCGCGACCGTTGCTTTGGTCGAGAGCGAGGCTCTGGCCAAGGCCTGTGGGGTACCGGTCAATATCACGTTCCAGAACGGCCGCGGTCTGCGTGCGGGGCAGACGCGCTTGACCTATCTCGGCATCCCGGTCGGCATGGTCACGGATTTGAAAACGATCGACGGTCAGGTTCAAGTCACGGCACGATTTAATCCGGGCTTTGATTTTCTGCGTCTGTCCGGCGCGACGTTCACCTTGGTCGAACCGGAGATTTCGCTCAAAGGCGTGAGCGGGCTGGAGACCCTCCTTACCGGCGTGGTGATCGAATGTGAACCGGGACGTGGAACAACCCTCGAGACGAGCTTTGCGGGGAGGGTTCCCAAAGACAGCAACCACGTCGTGGAGCTGAGCGAAGCCGGGCGGAAGCTCCGTCTCCTTTCGCGAGCCACCTCCGCGGGGGAAGGTGCGCCTGTGCTCTACCGTGACTTGCAAGTCGGCGTGGTCCTCGAAAAGAAACTGACCAAGGACGGCAAGAGTGTCGAATTGGTCGTCGGGATCGAACCGGAATACATGCACCTCGTGCGGAAAAATTCCGTCTTTTGGGAGGAGCGCGGCCTTCGTGGGTCGATCGGTTTTTTTAACATCAACCTACGGGCCGCGATGCCCTTGCCGCTCGTAGGTGGCGGCGGCTCCATCGCCTTTGCGACCCCGGACAAAGCCGGGCCTCCGGCGCCGGTCAATACGGCTTTCACTCTCTATGACAAGCCGCAGCGCGAATGGCGCAAATGGCACGATCCGGCCTTCCGCTGACCCGGGCCGGCACGAGGGGTGATCAGGCGTAGGGAAGAAACGCGGTGTGCACTTCGGGAGGCATGTCGAGCATCTTGTAGTCGACCGAAGAAACGAAGAGCAGGCTCTGCCGGCCTTTGCCAAGGAGGTGGCTGCTCGAATCGTAGATTTCGTGGTCGAGGGTGACAAACTTGCGGTTATATCCGCCGATGCGGATGCGCACGCTGACCGTCTCGAATTCGCGCGTCTCTCGAACGAACTTGTGCTCGAACGAACGGGTCAGGATGTAGAAAGATGTGTCCTTGAGGTTGAATTTAGGCATGACGCGGTTGAAGAATAACTCGCGCGTCTTTCCAACCCACATGGCATACATGCCGAAGTAAACGTTGCCCACCGAATTGGTATCGGCATAGGTGGCCACAAAGGAGTGAACAAACCACTTGCCCTCGATATGACCACCCAACGGATGCTGTACCACCCCGACCAGGGATTTAGCCGCGTCAGTAATAGCGGCAGCGGCTCCGGCCAGGGTCGGCAAGGAGTGCGCCGGTGATGTGGTCAGGGCCCGCGGCATGACGGGCGAAGCGAGGGGCATCATAATGTCGGCCGGGGCGCCAAGTTCTTCTGCGTCGCTGACAAAATCTTCGGAGGCCGTCGGCTTGGCCAGCGTCCAGACAACGTAGCCCAACGGCAGGAGGGATCCGATGATCATGAACGCGGGGTAGCCCAGCAGGTAGCCGAAAGCAAAAATCACTACAGCCAGACTGCCGAGGCAGAACATTTTGATTTGTGGAATGCGATTGGCCGGGGTGTTGACATAGCACCGAGCCATTCCCAACGCCGAATAGCCGACAAAGAAAGTGGCGTAGAAAATCATGAAATATTCCAACTCAAGCCCAACCGCCGCGCCGATTAATGCGACCGCGCCGCAGAAAAGGAAAATCGGAATGGGTGAGGTGACCAGTGAGGTTGGGATGAGGGCAAAGATGGCATGGACGCTGGTCCGCACGTTGCTCTGCAGGAACCAGCGCAGTGCGATATATCCGCTATCGAGGGTGGTCAGGACGCAGGCACAGAGAAACACACAGTAGGCGCCGAAGATCCACGGGTGTTCCCCCGCTTTCTCGAAAAGGAAACGCATAACCGAGTCGTGCCCGTAGACGTGGCCGCCGAGTCCTGAGTGGAGGAATTTTCCGGCTCCAGCGCCGAGTGCCCACAGGGCAAGAAATCCGTGAAAGAGCAGCAGCAGGAAGAATTCGATGGCCCCGACAATGTAAGCTGCCGCGACCGGGACGCGCTCGCGGTGCATCTGGATGGCCCGCTGCCACTGCTGCAGGTCGAGCCAGGGACCGAGCAGGAAGCCGATGATGATCGGAATAGTGTATCCCCAGTAGTTCCAATCGTTAGTCGGGAGTTGTTCCACCGCAATGGAGGGCAAGACAGACGGGATGTGTGACGGTGCGGTCAGCAGAATACCAATCGCACCCAGAATAATGAGGAAGATGACGCCATGGCTCCATTTGATGCGGCGGATGTTGAATTCCTCGCCGAATAAAATGCCTGCCGCGAGGATGACCAGAAGGATGAGGGGAAGGAAAAGAATCTGCGGTTCCAATCCAAGAGGAACCCAGCCGTAGCGGATCAGCGCGAATACAGTCAGAGTGACAGCGAGCAGTTGGTAGAGGAAAAAAATCAGACGGAACGGACGCGACCAACTGGTGAAAAACTTTCCGAGCGATTCCGAGCCGCCAGCTTGGCGACGAGCAAGGTGGTGCATGACCAGGCCGAAGGCAACCAGGCCGAGGCAGTTCGGAATGGCAAAACTGAGAAGGCCGACCAGACCAAACTGGGAGGTGAATTGTACGGAAAAAAACAGTCCGAGGCCCCACATCCAAGACAGGCTGACCGTGTTGCCCCAGAGCAGGGTGTTGAACCAGCGGTAAGGTTGGAGTTCGTTCGAGGAGACCATGGCTTAACCTCGAAAAGCCTACCACACCAACCCCGAGACCCCAACCCCCTTCAGAGCGCTTGTCCTAATCCGGCAGCGGGTTAGATTCGGAGGCTCTTTGCCACCATGGGCACCGCTATCCCGACCAGCCACGAAATCCGCCAAAGCTTCTTCGATTTTTTCCGGGAGAAGGGTCACACGGTCGTTCCCTCGTCGAGCCTCATGCCGGATTCGCCGAACCTGCTTTTCACCAACGCGGGGATGAATCAGTTTGTCCCCATCTTTCTGGGCAAAGCCAAACCGGAAGTATCGCATTGGCCCGGTGCGGTCCCCGGGGCTGACACCCGCGCGGCCGATACCCAGAAGTGCATCCGGGCCGGTGGGAAACACAACGACCTCGAAGACGTCGGGCTCGACACCTACCACCACACTTTTTTCGAGATGCTCGGCAACTGGAGCTTCGGCGATTATTTCAAAAAAGAGGCCATCGATTGGGCCTGGGAGCTTCTCATTGATCGGTGGAAATTTCCCGCGGCGCGCCTTTATGCCACCGTCTATTCGCCGTCCCCGGGTGATCCGAGCGAGTTTGATCAGGAAGCTTGGGATTACTGGGCGGTACATTTCCGCGCCGCTGGCCTCGACCCCCAAGTCCACATTGTTCCCGGGAACAAGAAAGACAACTTCTGGATGATGGGCGAGACCGGTCCGTGCGGTCCGTGCTCTGAGCTTCATGTCGACCTCACCCCGCAGGGCGACACCGGTGGGGCGCTGGTCAACAAAGGTGCCGCCGAGTGCATTGAAATCTGGAACCTGGTCTTCATTCAATTCAATGCCAATCCCGACGGCACTTTCATCCCACTGCCCGCGCGCCATGTGGATACCGGCATGGGCTTTGAGCGGGTCTGCTCGGTGATCCAAGGCACCAAGGGACTGACCGATTTTTCCGGCGCGCGCATCTCGAATTACGAAACCGACGTTTTCCTTCCGCTTTTCGCTGAGATCGAAAAACTGAGCGGCAAACGCTACGCCTCCACCCTGCCGGAGGCCGGCGCCACCGGTCATTCGGAGCAGGAAAAAATCGACATCGCTTTCCGGGTCATTGCCGACCATGCGCGGACCCTTTCCTTCGCCGTGGCCGATGGGATCAATCCCGGCAACAGCGACCGCAACTACGTCCTGCGCCGCATCTTGCGCCGCGCGGTGCGCTACGGACGCACGCTCGGGTTTGACCAACCGTTCTTTTACCAACTCGTGGGAGTACTGGCCCGTTCCATGGGTGGGGTGTTTCCCGAGTTGCCGGCCAAACAGGCTCACATCGCCGGGGTGCTCAAGACCGAGGAGGAAGCGTTCAATCGGACCCTTGACAAGGGTCTCGCGCTTTTCGAGACGGAGGCGGCGCGTGTTGGCCAAAGCGGGCAGATTTCCGGCGCCTTTGCTTTCAAGCTCTACGATGAACAGGGATTTCCCCTCGATTTGACCGAACTCATGGCCCGTGAACGCGGACTGGCGGTTGACACCGCCGCATTCGAAATCCTGATGGAAGAGCAGCGGGTCCGCGCCCGTGCCGCCCAGAAAAAACAAGTTATCACCGTCTCCGGAGTGACCACCATGACACCGACTCTTTTTGTCGGCTACGACAAGGCAGCGGTGCGGGCCAGAGTTCTGGAAGTTGTCGACCTGAAGGGCAACTTGGCCGTTGTTTTGGACACCAGCACTTGCTACGCGGAAATGGGCGGACAGGTCGGGGATTCCGGCGAACTCCACTTCGGGGCCGATCTGTGGACGGTGACCGGAACGCAAAAAGCGGGCGAGGTGTGGCTTCATGTCATCGCCGGCGACGGGGCTCCTCCGGTCGGTGCCGAGGTCGAGCTTCGTCTCGATCCCGCCCGTCGTGCCGCGATCGAAAGACACCACACCGTCACTCACCTGCTCCACTGGGCGCTGCATGAAGTGGTCAGCCGTGAAGCCGTGCAGAAAGGCAGCTACGTTGGGCCGGACAAGTTGACCTTCGACTTCAGCAGTGCCGCCCTCACGCCGGAACAAGTGGTCTCGGTCGAACGCCTGGTCAATGCCAAGATCCTCGAAAATGCGCCCGTTACTTGGAGCGATGTCCCTTATGCCGAGGTGCGCGGCCGCGAGAGCATCATGCAATTCTTCGGCGACAAATACGGCGACCGCGTCCGGGTTGTCCAGATCGGCGGACAGGCCGGAGCTTTGGACGGCTACAGCATGGAGCTTTGTGGCGGCACCCATGTGCGCGGCACGGGGGAAATCGGGCTCTTCCGCATCATCGGCGAAGGTGCCGTCGCCGCCGGAGTGCGTCGCATTGAAGCGGTGGCCGGGGCCGAGGCGCAGCGCGCGGCCGAATCGGATCGCCAGCGCCTCAAATCCATCGCTGCCAAGTTGGGGTCTCCTCTGGCCGACCTGGAGAAAAAGTTGGAAAGCGTCATTGCCCAGCAAAAAGATTTCGAAAAAGCTCTTAAGTCGGCCCGTCAGCGTGAAGCGGCCGGCCGGGCTGCCGATCTTCTCGGCCGGGCTGAAACCATCGCCGGCCTTCCGGTGATCATCGCCGACCTTGGTGAGGCGGACGGCGACACTTTGCAAGCTGCCGCCGAGACTCTCAAAGCCAAGTTCGACGGCATTATCGTGCTCGGGGGTTGCGCCAACGGTTCGGTGTCCTTGGTTGCCCTGGTTGGCCCCGGCCACACCGCAAAAGTTGCCGCCGGAAAGATTATCCAATCGATCGCTCCGCATGTCGGAGGCAAAGGCGGGGGCCGTCCCGAGGCCGCCCGCGGTGCCGGAAAAAATCCCGAGGGACTCTCCGTGGCACTAACCGCCGTGCGCGAGTTGCTCGCCGCCGCATCCGCCTGACGTTCCTTTCGGGGGTGCCCGGAACACTGCGTGGTACGTGGTGCGCTGAGTGGAGTGACACCCGCGGCGATCAGATTTCTGACCTGGGACCCAAGGGAGAAGTGCGGGTGGGGGAAGTCCGCCGCGGGGGCCGGCGTTGAATGGAGAATTTTGAATAGAGAGCAGAGGAGATTTAAGCCGGTGATGAGGTCGCCGGTGAGCCTGGTGGCGCACTGAAAAATATTCCAACATTCCTAGGAATGTTGGAATGTCCGAAAAGGAATTTTGGGGGCCGATATTTTGTGGGAGGCGGTGAGTCGGAAGGCAGAGGAGGAAGAAAAAACGCCGAGCAATTGGGGCTCGGCGGGAGCGGGCAACACTTGGATATTTTGCCAAATGTCCTTGTGTTAGGTTATGGGGTGGGGAGGAGCGGGAGGCCGCGATGTTGAATGTTGGATTTTGAATTGTGGATGTCGGAGCGAAGCGGCAGCCGGGGCCGCGGTGCTTAATTGTGAATGTTGAATGATGAATGATGGAAAGGGAAAGGAGTACGGATGGAGTTGCGATGTTTAATGGTAGATGTTGAATGATGAATGAGGCGGCAGGAGGCCGCGGTAGGAAGGTTTGAAAGTGGGAGCAGAAGGCCGAAGGCCGGAACCGTAACGAAGTGAAGATAGGTCGCGTTAGCGATCAACTGATACCGGAACAAAGTGTAGATGGCCCTAAGGCAAACAGCGTGAGTGCCGCGCATGCGGGACGTAGACAGCGTGAGGCGATAGCCGAGGGCAAAGTGTAAAAGTATGAAAGTGGGAGCCGTAACGAAGTGGAACCGCAGATGGCCCTAAGGCAAACGGGTTGCTTTAGCAACCAACTGATGCCGGCGTGGGGCAGATAACATTTGGACATTTTGCCAAATGTCCTTGTGTTAGGTTGTGGAGAGGGGGAGGGGAAGGTCGCCGGGGAGGGCGGTGTTTAATGGTAGATTTTGAATGTTGAATAATGAGCCAGGGAGAAAAGATCAGGGGCTTAGGATGACGCGAAGGAGGGGCGGTTGGGGAGGAGAGTGAGGGGAAGGGAGAAAAT
>JAQBWH010000035.1 GCA_027624625.1 Verrucomicrobiota bacterium
ATGACCCGGTCGCCCTTTTTCACCCCATTGCGTTTGAGGACATTGGCGAAGAGGCAGACTTCGCGGTGGAGTTGTCCGTAGGTGAGAGTTCGTTTTTCGCCCGGTTCGCCTTCCCAGATGATGGCGGCTTTGTTTTTGCGGTCGCTGGCGGCGTGGCGGTCGACGCAGTTCTCGGCGACATTGAGTGTGCCGCCGTCGAACCAGCGGGCGAAGGGAACCTTCCACTTCAGGACGGATTTCCATTTGCGGCCCCATTGGAGTTCGGCCGCCTCTTTGGCCCAGAATTTCGGCGGGTTTTTGAGCGCGGCAGCGTGCAGGCGCTTGTAGTCCGCCATGTTTTTGATCCGCGCCTTCTTGCTGAATTTCCGGGACGGTTTGACCACCCGGTTTTCGACCAGGTGGGATTCGATGTTCTGGCTCATAGGGAATTACGGGGAAGGGAAGTCTGCGCACTGGGCTCGGCGGGGCACAACCGAAAAAGCTCGGGTTGCCGCAGGCTGTGCTGAGGAGGCGGGGCTTTACCGGGGAGAAAACGGAAACGCCGGTCATAGCTGCCGCGGGCGTGCGTCTGGCAACAGACCAAGCACGCCTCACTGCGGCGGAAGGGTCGCACGCGCGCGACTTCGCGATGGCAGGATGGACAATGGTAAAGGTAATTGCGGGCCACGCGGCGGGGCGCGGCGAGCGGGAGGGTGTGGCAGCGTTTTTCGTCCGCGAGGCCGAGGTGGCGGCAGGCTTCTTTCCACTCGGGGCCGTGCGGGTCGATGAGGCGGCGCGGATTGCGGGCATTAGCCACGAGATGCGCCAACTCGTGGAGGAAGGTGCGGGCCAGTTCATCAGGAAAGGCCAACAGACGCGGGTTAAGGAGGATGACGGAGCAGTCGAGGCGGGCGAGTCCGGCGGTGGTGCGCAGACGCGCGTGCCAATGCAAGGTGACACGCGCGGCCAGGCGCGGGAGTTCAAAGCGCAGGGCCCAAGTGCGCGCTTCCTTTTCCAATTGCCGCAGCGTCTCCGCCGGATGAATCGGGCCGGATTGGAGGGCGCGCGCGGGCATAGCGTGCTAGATCGAGTAATCGACGGTGTCGCCCTTCGTCGCCTTGTTGACCACGCGCACTTGGGCCTCCTCGTTGTAAACAAGGGAATTCGGCGGGATGCTGTGCATGAGGAAGACGTTGCCGCCGATCGTGCTGTTGCGGCCTATGCTGGTTTCGCCACCGAGCACGGTAGCGTTCGGGTAGATGGTGACGCCATCCTCGACATCGGGATGGCGCTTTCCCCCCTTTTTGATGCGCCCGCTGTCATCCTTGGCAAAGCTGCGCGCACCGAGGGTCACGCCGTGGTAAAGTTTGACGCGGGCGCCAATGCGGCAGGTTTCCCCGATGACCACGCCGGTGCCGTGGTCGATGAAGAAATGACTGCCGATGCTCGCCCCTGGATGGATGTCGATGCCGGTTTGCGTGTGGGCCCATTCGGTCATCATGCGCGGCACGAGCGGGATATCGTGGCGGTAGAGGAAGTGTGCGACGCGTTGGATGGCGATGGCCTCGAGGAACGGGTAAGAAAGAATAATTTCGTGGCGGGTGCGCGCGGCGGGGTCTCCCTCGTAGGCGGCTTCGACGTCGGTCTGCAGCACAGTGCGGATAGCGGGCAACTCGTGGAAAAGCTTGCTGACCACCGCGGTGGCGGTGGCATCATCTTTGCCGGAGAGGACGGCTTGGAATGCGCGGCGCAGGTCTCCAGCCAGAACCTTGACGCGGTCCATGGTGAGGGAGGACAAATCCAGTTTCCCGACCGGGCCGACACCATGGTAACCGGGGAAGAGCAACTGCATGAGTTGCAAGCTCAGGGAGGCGACCTCCGGTTTGGACGGCAGACCGGGTTCGTCGCCGGCGTTCACGCCGCCTTCGTCGCGGTAGGATTCGATCAGTTTTTGGGCCCATTGGGCGGTCGCGTCGTCCATTGCACGGGAGCATGAACTCTTTGTTTCCCTCTGTCCAGAAAGCAGCTCTGCCCGGCGGGTCCGAATTATATTGCCGAAATGCAGTCAATATAGAAAATGCAACTCGTTATGGTAACCCTTACTACATCCACACTACGTCGCGCGCTCGATCTCCAAGAGCGCATTGAAAGCCTGCAAGGGGAATTGACCCGACTACTCGGCAAGAATGTTGCACTAACCGGCATGGTCGGCGGAACGGCGAGCGTCACTGGTCCGCGCCGTCGCGGCCGCAAGCCGGGCCGTCCAGCCAAGAAAGTCGCCAAGGGCGGCCGCCGGAAAAAGCGCACCTCGCCGTTCAAGGGCAGGAAACGTCCGACCTCGCCGAGCGGTCCGTTGGCTCCGGCCGTGCACAAGGTGATGAAGCGCGCCGGTGGTCCGCTCAATGTCGAGGCCCTGCTGCAGGGTCTCAAGCAGGACAAATACATCTGGAAAGTTTCCGAGCCGAAGAAAAATCTTGCTGCGCGTATTTACACAATGCCGGGTGTAAAAAAAGTCGGTCCGGGCAAATTTGCATTAAAAAAGTAACGCGCCAAAAAGAGTGAACTCACCAAGGGCGGGGAGATTTTTCTCCCCGCCTTTTTGCTGGCAAATTGATGGGGTGCTCAGGGCATCGCCCGTCTTGCCAAGCCTCGGCTGACCTCCGCTACAATTGGCGAGGGTTAGGGTAGCGCTGTTGCGAAGCGCTCACGCAAATCATCCCACGCTTCGGTTCCAACGGCGACGCGGAGGAGGTGGGGGTCGGTGCCGCATTGGGTGGCCCACTCGAGTTCATGGTAGTGGGCGAGTTGGACATAGGGGCAGACGAGGGAGTATTTGGTGCCGAGGCTGATGCCGTGGCTGAGTTGCAATCTCTCGTAAATGCGCGGGGTGTTTTGTCCCGCGTGATGTGGCAAGAAGGAAAGGACAGCGCCGTAGCCGCCGTTTGCTTTGCGGAGTTGCTCGTAGATGGGTGACGGGTCAAGTCCGGGATACCAGACGTGTTCGATGGCGGGATGCGTTTGGAGGAAGCGCGTGAGTTCGAGCGCAGTGGCGTTGGCGATTTTCATACGCTCGGGGAAATCGCGGGAGTTGTGCTCAAGCACCGCGAGATCGCGGGCGTAGATGCCGCCAGGGGAGGTGCCGGGCAGTTGCTTGGCGAAGTGTCCTTGCGGATTGACGGCAAGTGCGCCGGCCATGACGTCACCTTCGCCCGAAATGGCCTTGGTCAGGCTGGTGGCAACGAAATCAACGTGGGGGAGGACATCGACATTGAAAAAGGTACCGATGGTGTCGTCGACGGTGACAGGCACGCCGTGCCGCGCGGCCAACTCGTGCAGGGCAGGCAGATCCGGAGTGCGGAGCAGCGGGTTACTCGGGAATTCGCAGAAGAGGCCGGCGATTTCTTCTTGCTCGAGAAGGGTGGCAAGCCGGGCCAAGTCCGCCGCGTCGCCGCGCGGGAAAAATTCCACGCCATGGCCGAATTTGGAGAGAATTTTCAAGGTGTCCGTGTAGGGAAATCCGAACATGACGGTGCGCCGGTCAGGCCGGCGTGCGGTGACCGCTTCAAATGCGGTGAAGATGGCCGCCATGCCGCTTGGGTGGAGGCTGATGTTCGTCGCGGGGGCGCCGCTCCATGAGGAGAGGCGATCGCGAAGCGTTTGTTCGAGCGCAGGATCCGGCGCGGCGAGGCGGCGAGTGGCGAGCCAATCTTCGGCCGCTCGCGAGGAGAAGATGCGGCCGGCGTGCTGCCAGAAGGCGCGGGCCACGGGCAGATTCTTCTGCGGGAAGTAGGCGGCCCAGAGTCCGTCGACTTGGACGGCTTGGCCGGAGGTGAGCGCGGCGCATTTGGTGGCGGCCGCTTGGTCGGCAAAGGGGAGCACGTCGCGTCCGGTTTTCGGTTCCAGCGCGGTGCGAACCTGATGGATGAGTGGGTGGAAGAAGAAGCGCGGGTAGCCGGTGCGCATTTTGTCGACCACGCGTGGTTCTTTATCCTCGTAACCGATGACGTCGGCCCAGGTCGGGAGACAGACCGAAACGGCATGGAGTGAGTCGGGAATCGGGGTACCGAGATGCTCAGGGTGGCAGAGCGGGCTACGATGAAGCGGGTGGGTCATCGCGACGGGAAAGGCAGGGGCATGCGGCTCGCCTGCCCGCATTGCATCGAGCGGACGAGGGGGGCGCTCCTCCCTGCCTGGGAGGAATAAGTCATCGTGAGTTCAGCGCCTGCGCCATGCGGGCAAGCGCTGCCTCGAGTTGTGAGCGGGGGCAACCGAAGTTGAGGCGGAGGAAGCCGGCGGGGGCCGCGAAGGGAACGCCATCGGAGAGACCGACGCCATGGTCTTGGAAGAACTTGGCCGGGTCGGGCAGGTGGAGTTCGCGCGCGTCGAGCCAGGCGAGGTAAGTCGCTTCGACGTGCCAAGCGCGGATGGCGGGGAGCGATGATGCGATAAAAGTCTCCAAGCGATCGCGGTTGGAACGCAGGACGTCGAGGAGTTGGTCGCGCCACGGCCAACCGTGGCGGAGGGCGGCCTCGCAACCGGCGTAGCCGAAGGCGTTGATTTCGGTGATGAGGCCCCGTGCCGCGCGTTGGAAAGTACGCCGGGTAGCCGCATCGGGAATAACGAGGAATGCGCAGGCCAGTCCGGCCAGGTTGAACGTTTTGCTCGGGGCGAACATGGCGACCACAGGTGGTCCGTCGGGCCCGGCGAATTTGAGTCCACTGGTGTGCGGTAAATCATCAAGCACGAGGTCGCAATGGATTTCGTCGGAAATGAGGATCAACTGGTGACGACGACAGAACTCGGCGAGGCGCGCAACGGTGGCTTCGGGGAAAACGCGCCCGACCGGATTGTGCGGGTTGCAGAGGATGAATAGTTTCGTTTGCGATGTGACGGCGTTCTCCAGCGCGTCGAAGTCGATGTTCCAGACCCCGTCTTTTTCCGCGAGGTCGACTTTGCGCAGTCCGACATCGGCGTTTTGCGGTGCGCTGAGAAATGGCGGATAGACCGGCGTGCAGGTCAGGACTTCCTCCCCTCGTTGGACGAAAGCCCGGCAGGCAACATTGAGCGCGGGGACGAGACCGGGGAACCAGACGATTTGTTCGGCCGTGGCGGTCACTCCGTGGCAGGTCTGCAGGTATTCGAGGACGGCTTCGACGGTGGAACGCGGCGGTATGGTGTAACCGAAGACGCCGTGGGCGGTCCGTTGTTGCAGGGCGGCGACGATTTCCGGGGCGGAGACAAAATCAAGGTCTGCCACCCACATGGGCAGCACATCGCGTCCGGAGTAACGCTCCCATTTGAGCGAGCCGGTGCGGTGGCGGTCAGGGCAACGGGTGAAGTCGTAAGTCATGAAAAATCAGAGCATGGCACTGGTGGAAAGCAGCGCAAGCCGCATGCGGTTCAGACTCCCGACGGGCCGAATTTGAACCAGAGAAAATATAGCGCGAAAGAGGCCTGCAGGACGATAGAGACCCAACTGAAGGCGGTCATGGCTGAGCCGGGTTGCTGCTCGCGCGGCACTTGCGGCGCGTGGATGGCGCGATGGTTGAAGAAGGCAAGGAGCGGTGCGGTGAGGAAGGACAACGTGGTGGCGAGGTCGACCAGTGCGGTGAAACTTGACATCCCCCAGACAAGGATGGCCAACGCGCCGGCGCAGAGAATGGCGAACGAGAGGCGGTAAACATGGCGGTCACCTTCCAGCGGAATGGCGGCGTCAGGCGGCGAGGCCTGCGGGGTGAAGGCGAGGCGTAACTGCACGACGAGAGCAGCGATGACCCGCGAGAAACCATCGATGACCGTGACCGAGGTGGAAAGCATAACAAGAAACGCGGCACCCCCGATGATCGGTCGGCTCCAGCCCCCCAGCGTGGTGGTGTAAAGATCGACAACCTGTGCGGAGAACTTGGCGGGGCTGTTCTCGAAGGTGAGACCCTGGCCGAACATCATGCCAGTCCCGAGCAAGACAAAGGCGAGGGCGAGAAGCATAGTGGCCCAGTAGCCGATGTCGAAATCCATGAGCACGTCGCGCGGTGCGGGTTTTCGCGGTTGGTGTTTGGCGCGGGCCAAGGCCCAGAGCGAACTCCACACCGAAATATCGACCGGCGCCGGCATCCATCCCACGAGGGCGACGCAAAAGGCGATGCCAGCAAGGTCGAGAATAACGGCGTCCGGAATGAATGCTCCCCACGACCAATCAATGCGGTCCAGCGCCATGAACATGGCGGCCAGGGTGCAGATGGTGAGAAGCGGCATGACAATCTTGATGAAGCGGTCGAGCCAGACGTAACCGCCGCCGGCGAGCAGAATGGCGGCCAGCACCATGATAAGGGCACTGACCACGCTGGGACCGGCTACCGGGCCGACCGACGCTTCAAGAAGCGGGCCCAAACCGAAGACGGTGATGCCGACCCCGGCTGTGACGAGGGTGACCACGGCGATCACGGTGAACATTGTCCCGGCAGTGAGCAGAGCGAAGAAGACAAGTGTCCAGCGTCCCTGCCGGCGGTATCCGTCGATGAGCGAGTGCCCGGTGGCCGCGGCGTATTGCGGGCCGAAGCGGAAGCCGGGAAATTTTATAACGTTGGCCAGAATGACGACGATGAGCATCGAGAGTCCGAAACTCGCACCGGCGCGCGTCGATTGGACGAGGTGTGATACGCCGACGGCTGCGCCGGCGAAAAGCAGGCCGGGGCCGAAAGCGGCCCAAAAGGACCGCTTTTGGGCTATGGCAGGGTCGGTTCTCATCGATGCCTCGGATTTCATAGGGTAAAAGGAAGGTGAAGGCGGGGAAAAATTACGGGAAGAGACTGACCCGCGGCGGGACCAACCGCCTCTTCCGGCAGCCGGCCTCAGGCCGTAGTCGACTCCATGAGGATGCCGTCGTCGAGGTCCTTGACGATGGTGCAGAGGTAAACAGGTTCGGCGTGGTGGGCGCGGTATTTGGTGATTTCTTTCTTTTCGATGACCCGGAAACCGAAGCGTTCGAAAACGCGGGCACCGCGACGTTCCTCAAAGGTGACTACCTGGCCGAAGACGGCGGTCTCACCGTGGGCGCGGAGATGCTGGAGAAATCGGAAGAGCAGTTCGCGTGACCGGACGAGGCCCTGAACTTCGGGGAGCAGGTTGAAGTGGAAATGCGGTAGGCGACGCGGGGCGGCGGGGACTTCGCGCCAGGCATTGAGGATGATCCAGCGGACAAAGGCCTTGGAGGATTTGTCGTAGCGGGGGTAGCGGGCGATGCCGCGGGCGAAGAGGGAAAGGTTGTGGAAAAAGTTGTGCAACTGGTGAAGGAGCGGCCGCCTAGAGCCCATGAGGTAACCTTTCAACTCGCCATTATGCTCGAGGACGAAAGTCGATTCGGGTTCCCAGTCGGTGTAAAACCTTGTCAGGTAATCGGCGAAAAGTTCGCGGTCCTCGAAAACGGGATCAATGGCTTTGCCCAGATAACCCGTCTCGCAACAAAGACGGCGGACGTCCGCGCGGTCGGACGGCCGGAACGGCCTGATCACGGTATCGGTGGCCATAGCGTTGGCCAAGCCTGAGCAGAATTAGGCCAAATCGCCAGCTTTCATCCGCGGTGAGGGAAGAGGAGATCTGCTTGTCGATCGGGGCCAAGGGTCCCGGACGGGAAAGGGCTGCGGAAGCCATGCGCTGTCGGCGTCTGGCCGGTGATTGCCGACTGTGGCGGAGGAGGGCGCCAAGGCCGCGCGCGGGACAAAGAGGATTGGCTTCAGCGGCGTGCCACCTCGGCGTAAACAGCGAAGAGGCGCTCGAAAACGCGGTCCCACCGGTAAAACTGATGCACCCGAGCGGCGGCTTGCTGTCCTTCGCGCTTCAGATCACGTCCGGCCATGGCGCGGATGGCCTCGGCCAGCCCGGCAGGGGAATTTTCCGCGGCCCAGTGTTTTTGGTCGGTGAAGATGATGCGATCCATGTAGCTGCCGCGGATCCCGACCACGGGCGTGCCGGACGCTTGGCTCTCGAGCGCAACCAGACCGAAGGTTTCCTGCAAGCTGGGGTGCACGAAAAGGTCGGCCGCCCGGTAGATGCGGGCCAGTTGCTTTCCATCGCCCTGGTAGGGCAGCCAATGGACGCCGGGATGGCGCTCGCGGAGGCGCGAGAGGTGACGCCGCTCGGTGCCGTCGCCGACTACGACCAGCGCGAAACGCGGATTATCCAGTTTTTCAAAAGCCTCAAAAAGCGTGGTGACATTTTTTTCCGGTGCGAGGCGACCGACGTAGAGCAGCAAGATTTTGTCATCGGCGATATCGAAGGCTTCGCGCATTTGCCGGCGTTCATCGGGGGCGGGCCGCGCGTGAAACAGCGTCGTATCCACTCCCAACTCGCCGAGGCGCGTGTTACGAACGCCCCAGCCGGCCAGAAGCTCGGCGAGAGCCGGCGAGGGGACGATGGTCGCGGCGAAGCGGTTGTAAAGTTCGCGCACGTAGCGCCGCGCAATATCGCGCGCGATGTCGACGGCGATGTGACCGAAAAATTTGTCCACGGTTCGCAGGTAAGCCTCGGGGAAATGCGAGTGGTAGAATCCCACCACGGGAATCCCCAGCGCGCGGCCCGAGGCCAGGGCCTTCCACGCCACCTGGTAGGGATCACCGGACTCGATGATGTCGGGTCGCTCTTTCTCGAGGACATCCTCAACCGCGGTGAGATTGAGCAGCATGCGATAGCGCGCGGTGCGCGAAACGAGAGGCGACTTGATGGTGTAGAGGCGCGACCGCCCGTCCTCGCGGCAAGCCGTTTCGGCACCCGGAATGACCAGAACGTGCTCGTCGTCCGGCCGGGCGCGGCGCATCCAGGCGATTTTTTCCGAGACGTAGCGCTTCACCCCTCCGCCGACCGGGGAGTAAAATTGGGTGAGGTCGCAGATTTTCATGCAGGCCCGGGGAGGGCCGGCGGCGGGAGCGCCGCCGCTAGGGGGGGATCATTCGCGTGCGGCGAGGTAACGTTCGGCTTGGATGGCCGCCGCGCAGCCCTCACCGGCGGCGGTGATGGCCTGGCGGTAGACATGGTCGGCGACATCGCCGGCCGCGAAGACACCCGGCACGTTGGTCCGCACGGTATCGTGCTGGACGAGGTAGCCGTTGTCATCGGTGTCGAGCTTGCCCCGGAATGGCGCGGTGTTCGGCGTGTGCCCGATGGCCACAAAGATGCATTTCACCGCGAGTTCCTCGCGAGCACCGGTCTGGATGTCCTCGAGGATGATGCCGCGCACATGGCCTTCCTCGTCGGCCAGGTATTCCACCGGTTTGCGGTTCCAGAGCGGTTTGATTTTCGGGTTGGCCAGGACGCGATCGGCCATAATTTTCGAGGCCCGCAGGGTGTCGCGGCGGTGGATGAGGTAGACCACCGAGGCGAAGCGGGTGAGAAAATTCGCCTCTTCGCAGGCCGAGTCACCGCCCCCGATGACGCACACGGGGACGTCGCGGTAAAAGGCGCCGTCGCAGGTGGCGCAGGAGGTGAGGCCGTGGCCGATGAATTGTTTTTCCCCGGCCAGACCCGGCCATTTGGCCGCGGCGCCGCTGGCCACGATGAGCGTCTCCGTTTCGAGCCACTGGCCGTCGACCTTGATCCGGTGATGGGGCCCGCCTGGGTCGAATTCCTCGAGTGTGCCGAACTGGAAACGGGCGCCGAATTTTTCGGCTTGCGCCTGCATCCGCATGATGAGGTCGGGTCCGTCGACGCCTTCGGGGAAGCCCGGGAAGTTTTCCACCGCGGTGGTCGTGGTCAGCTGGCCACCGGGTTGCAAACCTTGGAGGACAAGTGGTGAGAGTGACGCGCGGCCCGCATAAATGGCTGCGGTGAGTCCGGCACAACCGGTTCCGACGATGACAACTTTTTCCATGGGAGGCTGAGATTACCCGAGAGTCTGCGGTGGGGCCAAGCTCGGGAGGAGTTGCCGGTTGAGAGAGGAGAGTTGAGAGAGGGTCAACCGAGGATGGCGCGCAATTGCTGTTCCAACTCGGTGAAGCGTTCGTCGCTCAGCACCGAGACCCGGGAGCAGGTCTCAAGGTCGGCGTCCATTTCGGCCCAGGAGCGGCAGCCGCCGAACGACTTCTGCCAAGCAACATGCTGCGGCGGATCGAGGCGGTAAACACGAAGAAGTGCGACCTGCACGCCGGGCGCGGGCTTCTGGACAAAGCGGGTCTCGACTTCCTCGGGGGTCAAAATATGGAACTCCTCCAAGCGGTCCAAGACCGCGCGGTCCGTGACCAACTTGTGCCAGACGAGCGTGGCGGCGTGGCGGACTTCCACCGATTCGCGTTCGCCTTCTCGGCCGCCCTGCCGTGCCGCAAAGTCGGCTTCCGGCACAACGCGCTCGGATTGTTGGTGGAAAAAGGTCGGTAGAAGGACAAACTCCTCGTGTGCAAAGCGCAGGCCGCCCGTTCCCTCGGCAATGCCGCCTTTGCGGATGACAATCACCTGGCGGCCGGAACCGAGCGCTTCGCAGACAACGTCCCATTCTTTCAGTGCGGGCAACATGACTTCCTTTATAGCCTGGCCGGCACCCGCGGCCAAGCTGCGGCGTAGGTCGGGATTCCGTCTTGACCTGCCCCCCTGCTTCCACCACTAAAGGCGGATTCGCCCGATCCTCTCGGCCCACCAAATCGCAACTTCATGAGAATCCGCTTCCTTTTCCCCCTTTTGTTGTTGTTTTCCTTTTTGCCCGAGGCCCCGGCCCAAATGGCGCCCCCTGCCGGGCCGGTTGTCCGCTCGATCGTTGTTCAATACGTCGGTCCCGAAACCATCAGCCGGCAGCGGGTCATGGCCAACCTCAAAACGCAAGTCGGCGACTCCTACTCGGAGCGCGCGGCGGAGGATGATGTAAAAACTCTCTTTGCCACCGGCGATGTGGCCAACGTGCGCATCTTTGCCGAACCGCAGGGCGACGGGGTCAAAGTCATTATTCTGGTCCAAGGCCGCGCCGTGGTGACGGAGATCCTGGTTGAAGGCGCGGTCGAAGTGGCGCCGAATCGCCTGCGCAAAGAGCTCACTTTCAAAGTCGGGGACCGCCTGAGCGAAGAGCAGGTTGAGAAGTCCCGCCAAGCCATGGTGGAGGTTTATCAAGACCGCAACTTCAGCGGCGTTGGCATCACCACCCGCATCGACACCAACGACCGCAACGGCGACTCGCGCGTCATCTTCCAGATCGACGAAGGCTACAAACAAGTCGTGCAGCGCATCGATTTTGCCGGCAACGACTCGGTGCTGGCCAAGGACCTGCGCAAGGCGATGAAAACCAAGACAAAAAACCTCCTTTCTTTTCTCAACAAGAGCGGACGTCTGGTTCCGGCGCAATTGCAGGAAGACAAGGACGCCATTCGTCTCGTTTACCAAAACGAAGGGTTTGCCGACGTGCAGGTCACCAACGTCGAAGTTGTCCCGCTCTCCGGGAACAACGTCGAACTCATCTTCAGTATCCGCGAGGGCATCCAATACTCGGTCGACCGCCTCCGCCTCGACGGTGTGAATGTCACAACCGAAGAAGAGCTCAAGGGCCGCCTCAAGATGGTCGATGGATCTCTTTACACGCCGGACGGTCTCAGCGCAGACCTCAAGGCTTTGCAGGAATTCTACGGGTCGCAGGGCTACATTGATTCGCTTATCGTTCCCGAGATTTCACCCTCCGGTACCGGACTGGTCAATGTGACCTACCGCATCGACGAGGGTGCCCAGTCCTACCTCAATCTCGTCAACATCCAAGGTAACATCCAGACCAAAGACCGCGTCATCCGTCGTGAGTTGGCCGTCCTCCCCGGTGACGTCTACGATACCACCCTGGTCGACGTCAGCCGTCAGCGCCTCGAAAACCTCAATTACTTCTCGCAGGTGCAGGTCATCCCGACCGACACGATGATTCCCGGCCGCAAGGACCTCAATGTCATCGTCGAGGAAAAGCGCACCGGTTCCTTCAACTTCGGTGCCGGCTTCAGCACGATCGACAGCCTTGTCGGTTTCGCCGAATTGCAGCAGACGAACTTTGATATTTTCGGCTGGCCCGGTTTCACGGGTGGGGGCCAGCGTTTGCGTATCCGCGGACAATACGGTATCGAGCGTGCCGATGCGGAAATATCCTTCACCGAGCCTTACTTCCTTGGTTACCGGGTTGCCTTCGGCGCGGAGGCTTTCTACCGCAATGCCACATTTCTCAGCCCCTATTACGACCAGGCGAACTACGGTGGAGCACTCCAATTGCGCTATCCCGTGGGCGATTTCATCGCAGCCAACGTCGAGTACAAAATCGAGGGTGTGGATATTTACGACGTCACCACCACCATTCCGCAGATAGCGGGTGGTGGCCCGAGCAATCTGCCCAACCAGCAAGGAGCCTACTTCCGCAATGCTTTGAGCGGCGGCCTCAGCTTCGACAATCGCGACAACCTCTTTCTGACCCGCAAAGGCACTTTCGTGAAACTCAACATGTTTGTCGCCAGCATCACCGGCCAGCAGGATGTGGATGACTACGGCATTTCGGTGGAAGGCTCCCAGCATTTCTCCCTCCCGTGGGATTTTATTTTGGTATCCAAAGGCCAAATGGCCACGGTTGATACGGTCGGGGGCAGCGGTGATGTCCCGATCTTCGACCGCCTTTTCCTCGGTGGGGCAAACAACCTGAGAGGTTTCCAATTCCGTGAAGTGGGTCCCAACAACGGCGGCGTCTATTACGGCGGTAACACCCTCGGCTACGGCACCTTGGAGATGACTTTCCCGGTCATCACCCGCGTCCGCGGGGCTTTCTTTGTCGATGCCGGTTACGTGAACCAGAATTCATGGGACTTCAACGGCAACAACTATAATGCCAACTACGGCTTCGGCGTCCGCCTTGACCTTCCCATCGGTCCGATCCGCATCGACTACGGCATCCCCTTGGTCAGTGACCAGTACAATGACAGTTCCGGTCAGATTCAGTTCAATATCGGATACCAATTTTGAACGTTTATCCCGCCCCAGCGTCTGATCAAAAGGCTTTACACAGCCGTCTATCAATCCAATATTCCCACTCCATTATGAAACAACTGCTCGTTACCCTCTCCGTCGTCGTCGCCCTTTGTTCCTTTGCGGCCACGCCCGTCTTGGCCCAAAATAAAGTGGGCATCGTGGACATGAACAAAGTCTTTACCAGCTACTACAAAACCAAGGATGCCGAAGCGCGTCTCAACGACGCCCGTGCCCAGGCCAAGACCGACCTTGACGGGCGCCTTGAGAGCCTGAAGGGCGACATGGAAGAGATCAACAAGCTCGAAGCTGACGCCAAGAAGCCCGAACTCACGGCAGACAAGCAACAGGCCGCTGTCCGCGCCCGTGACGAGAAAATCAACGAGGTGCGCAACCTCGACCGTGAGATCGGCGAGTTCCGCCAGACCCGTGAGCGCCAACTGCAGGAGCAATTCATGCGCATGCGTGGCGACATCGTGCAGGATATCATGAAGGTGGTTGACTCCAAAGTTAAGGCCGAAGGCTTCGAACTGGTTTTCGACAAATCCGGCCAAGGCGTCAGCCAAGTCCCTGTTGTCCTCTACTCCGCCCCCTCCATGGATTTCAGTGACACGATCATCACGCAGCTGAACGCCAGCGCGCCGAAGAAAGCCGACTAAAAAGGGGCTATCCCGCGCCGCTCTGCCGGCCCGTGCCATGCCGACTGTCGCCGAGTTGGCCGCCCTGGTGGGCGGCGAGCACTCCGCCGAATGCGGGGTCTTGGAAATCTCCGGGCCTGCGGCGTTGGCTGAGGCTTGTCCGGGAGAGATTTCTTTTTTTGGTCACCCGCGTTACGCCTCGGACCTCAAGACAACGAAGGCCTCGGCTGTTTTTGTCCCCCGCGACTTCAACGGCGAGACTCCCGCGGCCTGCATCCGCGTCGAGGACCCCTCGGCCGCCTTCACCGCGGTGACCCACCGGTTTGTCCCTGCCCCGGTGGCCCCGCCGCCGGGCATCCACCCCTCCGCCACGGTCGATCCTGCCGCCACAATCGCGCCCGGTTCCTGCGTGCAGGCCCAAGCCGTGATTGAAGCCGGGGCCACGGTTGGCGAGGGTTGCGTGATTGGCGCTGGTTGTTATCTCGGCCGGAACGCGATGATCGGCGCGGGGTGTTTGCTCCACGCCCACACCGTGGTGCGGGAGGATTGCATTCTTGGTGACCGTGTCATTTTGCATTGCGGGGTGGTGGTCGGGTCGGATGGATTTGGATACGACACGAACGACGGCCGTCACCATAAAATCCCCCAGATTGGATGTGTGGTCATCGGCCATGATGTCGAGATTGGGGCCAACACAACGATCGACCGCGCGCGCTTTGGCCGGACGGTTATCGGCGAGGGCACCAAGATCGACAACCTGGTCATGATCGCGCACAACGTGGTTATCGGACGGCATTGCATCATATGTGCCCAAGTCGGCATCTCCGGCAGCACGCAGATCGGTGACTACGTCGTCATTGCCGGCCAGGCTGGTTTGGTCGGGCACATCAAGGTCGGCGACGGCGCTATCATCGGGGCCCAGAGCGGCCTGAGCAACGACCTCGAACCCAAAGCCATTGTGGTGGGCAGTCCGCCGCGCCCGATCGGCGAATGGAAGCGCGGCATCGTCCGGCTGGACCGGCTCGGCCAACTTTACGACCGGGTGAAGAAGCTTGAGCAGCGGGCCGTTTGATCCATGGTTCTGCTCGTTTTTTGCAGCTTCCCCGACGAGAAAGTGGCCCACGCGGCGACGGCCGGTTTGGTCGAGGAGAGACTGGTTGCCTGTGGCACGATTTTACCGGGGGCGCGCTCCATCTATGTCTGGGAAGGCAAAATGGAGGACGTCGCCGAGGTCATGGTCATTTTCAAAACGACCGGTCCCGCTTACGCCAAACTGGAAAAGCGCCTGCGTAGGCTGCACCCCTACCAAAACCCGGAGATTGTCGCCATCGAAGCCGGTGCCGCCTCGCGGCCCTATGCCGCATGGGTTGCCGCGGCCACCCATGTCCCTTAGCCTGCGGTCATGACCATTCTCGACCGCATTCTCCCCGACGTGCGCCGCGAACTCGATGCGGCCCGCGAGGTCATGCCCCTCGATGAATTGAAGAGGCGGGCAGCCGATAGGCCGGTGCCGCGTGATTTTGCCGGTGCGCTCACCGGGCATGGTTTCAGCTTGATTGCCGAAATCAAGCGCCGCTCCCCGAGCATGGGTGATATGCGGGCGGAAAATGTGGCCGCGGCCGCCGAGGCCTACGAAGCGGAGCCATTGGTGCGCGCGGTCTCCGTGCTGACCAATACAACGCACTTCGGCATGGACATGGACGACTTGCGGCGGGTTGCCGCCACTTCAACCAAACCCGTGTTGCGCAAGGATTTCATCCTCGATCCGTATCAGGTCTACGCAGCGCGTGCCGCCGGGGCCGATGCGGTGCTGCTCATGGCCAATATTCTTTCGGCCGGGCAGATGCGCGAGTTACACGAGATTGTCCTCGAACTCGGGATGGAGGCGCTGTTCGAGGTTCACGAGGCGGCCGAAATCGAGGCCTTGCCCGGCACGGCCCGGGTTGTGGGGATCAACAGCCGCAAATTCAAATCGCACCGCGGATTCGTCGCCGCGGGGGAGAATGCGGAAGAGGACTTCAGCCTCGACTTCGCGGCCTTCGAATTGGCCGAAAGCCTCCCGGCCGGCTGCGTGCGGGTGGCCGAAAGCGGGGTGACGCCCGAGACGGTTGCCCCCCTGGCCCGGCATTTCGACACGGCGCTGGTCGGCACGTCCCTGCTTCGCGACCCGCGCGGGGTGGCCGCCGCTCTGGGTGATTTTGCCCGCGCGCTTGCCGGAATACCCGCCTGAGGCTCATTCTCCGTGGTTATGGCGGGCAAAGATTTTTTGCGTGAGGCGGCCGAGGCCCCCGAAACACCTCTCGACGTGTCCCTGCGGCCGCCGATGTTTGGCGAGTTCACCGGGCAGGCCCGCATTGTCGAACGGCTTGAGCTGATGGTCGATGCGGCCAAGGCGCGCGGTGACGCACTCCAGCATATTTTGCTTTCCGGTCCCCCGGGACTGGGCAAAACCACCCTTGCCCTCATTCTGGGCAACGCCATGGGGGCTGAAGTCAAGTGTACCAGCGGTCCGACCATTGAAAAAGCGGGCGACCTGGCCGGCCTCCTCACCACCTTGCCGCCGGGAGCCATTCTTTTCATCGACGAAATTCACCGCCTGCAGCCCGCCATCGAGGAATACCTTTATCCCGCGATGGAAGACTACAAGGTCGACATCATCATCGACCAAGGACCCAATGCGCGCAGTGTGCGGCTCAATCTGCCGAAATTCACTTTGGTCGGCGCGACGACCCGCTCCGGCATGATCAGTGCCCCGTTGCGTTCGCGCTTCGGCATGAGCTGCCGGCTCGACTACTACGAGGCGTCCGAGTTGGTCCAAATCGTCGAGCGTAGTGCCGGTCTCCTTGAGGTGCCGATCGATGCCGGTGGTTCCCGCGAGATTGCCAACCGCGCCCGGGGCACGCCCCGCATTGCCAACAACCTGCTCCAGTGGTGCCGCGACTACGCGCAGGTTCGCGCCCGGGGCACGATCACCGCGGAATCAGCCTCTGCCGCGCTGGCCATGCTCGATATCGACGGCGACGGGCTGGATGAAATGGACAAGCGGATCCTCGAGACCATCGTGCACCGATTCGGTGGTGGTCCGGTCGGGCTCAACTCCCTTGCCGTGGCGGTGGGCGAAGAGTCCGGCACCCTCGAGGAGGTACACGAGCCGTTTCTCATCATGCGCGGTTACTTGCACCGCACCCCGCAGGGCCGGGCGGCCATGCCCGCCGCCTACACCAAGCTCGGACTCACCGCGCCAGCGCGCGGGGGTCAGCAGACTCTCTTCGATGCCTGATTCGTCGGGTTGTCATGAACATCTACCGCCGTACGCTCGTTTATTATCGTCCGTTCCTCGGCGAAACGCTGCTGGCGCTCGTTTTCGGTCTGGTTGTCACCGCCTTCAATTTGCTCAAGCCGTGGCCCTTCAAATACATTGTCGACGGCATTCTCTCGCCGGCCACCCCCGGCACCTCGGCGACCCGTGCCCAATTGGAGCGCTGGTTCGGATCGTCCGCAGATCCGGCCAACATAATCCTCTTTCTCTGTCTGGCCTTGGTCATCATCACCGTGCTGGCCGGCTTGGCTAATCTCGGCTCGAGCTATCTCCTGATCAACGCCGGGCTCAAGTCCCTCGTCCGCATCCGCACGGAACTCTATGCCCACCTGCAACGGCTTTCCCTCAAGTTTCACGATTCCCGGCGTTCGAGCGACTCCAGCTTCCGGGTTGCCTATGACACCCAGTCGATCCAGACGATTTACAACCGGGGTTTCACCAACATTTTTTCCTCGGTTGTCATGCTTGCAGCCACCTTCGTCATCATGATCCGGCTCGATGCCAAACTGACCTTCCTATCCCTCGCCGTTGTTCCCCTGATTGTTCTGACCATCTACTACTTCGCAAAAAAAATCCGTGCTCAGAGCACGGCAATCCAGGAGCGGGAGAGCGCCCTGCTCGCTACGGTGCAGGAGGGACTCGCTTCAGTACGCATGGTTCATGCCTTCGGACAGGAAGACCGCGAGGTCGGCCAGTTCCACCGCCGCGCGCATGAGAGTCTGCTCGCCAATCTGCAACTAACCTTCACCAATGTGACCAGCGCCCTGGTGGTGGGAACCCTCATGGCGGCGGGCACGGCGGTGCTCTATTATGTCGGTTCGCTCCATGTGCTTGAGGGCAAGCTGACCCTCGGCGACCTTCTCGTCTTTGGTTCCTACCTCCTCATGCTATATGCGCCGCTCGAGCAATTGACTTATACCGCATGGGCCATGGAAGGTGCGGCGGCGGGCGCGCGTCGGTGTTTCGACATCCTCGACCGGGAAGATGATGTGCGCGACGCACCCGATGCCATGCCGATCGGCACAGTGCAGGGCGATATTACCATGCGGTCGGTCGACTTCGGCTACGATGAGCACCGGCCGATTCTCCGCGATGTAAATTTGCGCATGGTGCATGGCGAGAGCGTGGCCATTGTCGGCGGGACCGGTGCGGGCAAGAGCACGCTCCTTAGTTTGGTGCCCCGTTTTTACGATCCGACCCGCGGGGACGTTTTGATCGACGACCGGAACCTGAAGGACGTGACCAAAAAATCCTTGCGCGGCAAGATCAGCATGGTTTTGCAGGACACCTTGCTTTTCTCCACCACAGTGCGGGAAAATATCGCCTACGGGCGGCCCGAAGCCACCGAGGATGAAATCATCGAGGCGGCCCAGTGCGCGCAGGCTTACGATTTCATCACCCGTCTTCCAGACGGTTTTTCCAGTCAAGTTGGCGAGCGGGGCGGACACCTCAGTGTCGGTCAGCGCCAGCGCATCGGGATTGCCCGCGCCTTCCTCAAAAACGCGCCGGTTCTCCTGCTCGACGAGCCGACCTCCGCGCTCGACGCCACGACGGAGGAGGCGGTCATGTCGGTCATCGGTGAATTGATGAAGGGCCGCACCACGCTCATGGTGACGCACCGGCTGAATACGGCGCATCGTTTTGACCGCATCGTTGTCCTCGAAAACGGAATCATTGTTGAGGAAGGTTCGGGCCCCGAGCTTCTGGCGCGCGGCGGGGCATACGCGAAAATGTTTTCCGCGGGGCACTACCAATGACCCAGCAAAAAAAAATCATCGTCCTCGGCTTCATGGGTACTTGTCCGGTGGCCGGCGTCATCTGGCAACACTTGCACTACATTGTCGGCCTCCAGCGCCTCGGCCATGAAGTGTGGTATGTCGAAGACGGCACTCGTTATCCCTACGACCCGGAGGCATTCACCATCACGGAGGACATTTCTTACGCCTCCCGTATGCTGGCGCGATTGGCCGACGAATACGGATTTTCCGGGCGGTGGTGTTTCTGCGGCCGCTACGGGGGCGAGCCACGCATGGCGGGTCTGGACCTCGCGGGGTTGCGTGCGCTTTACCGCGACTGTCATGCGGCGCTCAACGTCTGTGGAAGCCACGAGTTGAACGACGACCTGCTTGCTATCCGTCGCTTGATCTACGTCGAGAGCGACCCGGGCGTCGAGCAGATCAAAATCGATTCGGGTGATGCCACAGTGCGGGATTACCTGTCGCGTCATGCCGTGCTTTTCACCTTTGGGGAAGCGGTCGGCACACCGCGCTTTGCCGTGCCCTTGCACGGTCTCGAGTGGTTGCCCACGCGGCAGCCGGTGGTCACGGATTTCTGGAAAACGGATGCCGCCTCCGCCCCCGGGTCAGTTTACAGCTCGATCTGCAATTGGTCGACCAGTGGCAAAAAGGATATCGATTGGCGTAGCGACCGGTATTTGTGGAGCAAGTCGCTGGAATTTTTGAAATTCGTCGGCGTCCCACGCCTCTGCGGCGAACCGTTCGAATTGGCCACCGACATCAAGGATGGCGGCGAGAAGAAAAAGTTTGAGCATAACGGCTGGCGGCTGGTCGATCCCCATATGTTGAGCATGGACTGGAACCGCTACCGGGATTACATCCGCGACTCCAAGGGCGAGTTCACCGTGGCCAAGGACCAATACGTGCGCCTCCACACCGGATGGTTTAGCGACCGTTCCGCCTGCTACTTGGCGGCAGGCCGTCCGGTTATCACTCAAGAGACGGGCTTCACCGCGTTTTACGGAGGCAAGGAAGGATTGCTCGCCTTTCGCACCATGGAGGAGGTGCAGGCCGCGGCGGATGCCGTCAATTCTGATTACGCCCGACACTCGCGCGCGGCCGGGGAAATTGCCCGGGAATATTTCGAAGCGGAAAAAGTGCTAGCCTCCCTGCTCGACCGCGCGGGAGTTTGAACCGGTGAAAAGAGGGCTCCAGGCGTCTGTGGCGGCAGGAATCATCTTCTGCGGGGCAGGATGTGCTCTTTTTGGAACCAAGAAGCAGGAAATCCCGGAGGCCACTCTCCCGTCCTGGATCGGTCGGGTGATCATGGTGGAGACCGGCCACCGCTTTGTCCTTGTTGAAGTGGGGGCAGGGTCCGGCCCCGCGGCGGGAACGGCCGCCATGGCCTACCGGGAAAAAAGGCGCACCGCGCAGCTGATCGTCACCGAAGAGTCGAGGCCACCCTACATTGCCATGGAAGTCATCGAAGGAGGTCCGGCCTTGGGTGACCAAGTGGTGGCGGACGAGCGCGTGGTCCCTCCCGGGGCGCCCGCCGATCAACCTTGAAAGGCTTTGCGATACGGCTGGGGGCGGGGTTTACTTAAAGAAGCGTTATGAAGTCTGATCCGAGCTCCCGCTTAGCGGCCGTTTTTTTTCTCTTGGTGGTCCCTGCGGCACATCTTTTCGCCCAGTCTCCAGCGCCTGCCGCTTCGCCGTCCGCCAGCCCGACTGACGTGACGGCGATGATGAATGAAAGTTTCCCCACGGCCGAGCAGATCACGGCCGCCAGCCCGACTCCGGCCCCTGTGCCGCCAGCCGGCGCAGCGGTGGAGGAACCGGCCCCGCTGGCCCCCATGCCGGCCGGCCTGCCCACGCCGATGCCGAGCCCCGTTATTTCTCCCAGGCCGGCCTTGACCAACGCCGCTTCGCTTTCCTTGGGCCTCGGCGGGCCGGTGGAGGAGGGGATTCCCGATCCCCTGCAGATGACCTTTCCTACCGTTCCCGAGATCCCCGTGGCGCAAATCCAAACAACATCCGATCCGGTGACCTCTATCAAGTTGCCGCCGGCCAGTTCGCTTGAGCTGCGGCTGACCCCTGATGCCCCGCGTCTCGGCATCGAT
>JAQBWH010000036.1 GCA_027624625.1 Verrucomicrobiota bacterium
TTGGTTCTGGGCGCTTGCAAAAGACAGGAGCGGGCACATTAAGTCTGCTTAGCGCCAACACTTATCGTGGTACCACCACCCTCTCATCTGGCGGCCTCTACATTGAGGGCAACCAAGCGGGCGCAACCGGCGCCCTCACTGTGGCCTCAG
The DNA here is from genome assembly GCA_027624625.1 of Verrucomicrobiota bacterium. Classification (GTDB taxonomy): domain Bacteria; phylum Verrucomicrobiota; class Verrucomicrobiia; order Chthoniobacterales; family JACTMZ01; genus JACTMZ01. Next base: position 151 of record JAQBWH010000036.1, read on the forward strand.
GTGCCACCTTAGGCGGTAAAGGAACCATCGGTGGCGCGACCACCATTACGGGTAATCACCGGATTGGACAAAGTGCGGTTACCTCTCCCGCCGACACGGCGGGTATCCAGACTTTCTCCCGAGGTCTCACTTACCAAGCCGGTGCTAGCGCTTTCTGGCGCCTCATGGACAACACGACCAGCCTTGGCACGGCAGGCAACTATGCTTATGACCAAGCGGTGGTTGGTGGAACCCTGACCGCGACCAGTGCACAAGCTCTGACTTTCGACATGTCATTTGCTTCGCTCGGTAGCGTGGTCGACTGGAGCGATGAATTCTGGGCGGAGGAGCGCGAAGGCACAGCGGGCTGGCTCGTGTACAACGCGGCCCGTCTCAGTCTCAGAGGGACATTGGCCCCATCCGGAACCCTTCTCGACAGCAAAGGCGCTGAGCTCTCCACGGAGCGGCCCGACTACACGTTTGCCTTCTTCCAAGATACGGCAAACGGCGACCTCTACCTGAACTATATCTACAGTCCCTAATCTCCACCGGACTTCCTTGTCGGTTGAGTTTCCGGGTTCTCGTTGGTAGTTTCAGGGTCAGTGTTCGCCAAAGTCACCAGTTGGTCGGTAGCTATCTTCCTCGCCGCTGGTGTGGGTTTAACACAGGTCCTTCTTGGGGGATGGTGGTACCCTTGGCTGGCCTTGCCTGGCTACGTTTTCCTCTCGGCGGCCGCCATCATGGCCTCTCTGCGGGGCTGGAAGATTTCTGATACCCCCGGCGCCTGGTGCTCTGGGTTGGCGCTGGCCTTTGCCGGCTATTTGTTTTGGCGCCAATCCTCCAGCCTTGATGCCCACGCCGCCCGGGAGGACGCCTGGCTGCTCCTTGGGGCCCTCTGCGTTTATCTGACCGTGGCCTGGCACCTGCGCGGGACGGGGCCGCGTTGGCTCTTGATTGGCGTGCTTCTCGCCCTTTCCATCGCCCAGGTACTTTTGGCCGTGGCGCAATTCGCCGCGGTGCTGCCTTTCCATCCGATGGCGGATCTGGCCCGGCAGTTGCGGTTGCCGGACGGCAAGCTGGCCGTGGCCAACCTCGGACTGATCACCGGGACCCTGCACGCCCGCACGGCGCTGTCTGGCGTCCTGGAGGTGACCACTTTCCTCGCCCTGGGTCTCCTTGTTTGGGGACGTTGTGCGGTCTGGGTCAAGTTGCTCCTTCTTTGGGCCGCAGCCGCCGGCTTTGTCGGCATGATCATCTGCCTGTCTCGCTCGGCTTATTTGGCCTTGCCAGCCGGGGTGATCGTCTTTGCCCTGGCCAGCTTCTTTGTCGTCCAGCGTGGTGTCTTGAAACACCGGCTGCTTCTCGCCGTGGGGGCTTTGGGCTTGGTCGGCCTTGCCTTGGGTCTAGGGGTGGCCACCGGATATGAAAGCTTGGCCGTTTGGTTCCGACTCGACGAGCTGGCGGTGGACAAATACCGGCAAGATCTGTGGACCATCACCGTGCCGCCCATGCTGTCTCTTGATCCGGTCTTCGGCGCGGGAGCAAACACGTTCGAGGATTTGGCCCGTCGTTACCGCGGGGTGGGCTTTACCGCGGACCCCATTCATGCCCACAGCGATTGGTTGCAATTGCTCATTGAATATGGATGGATCGGCTTGGTCCTTGGTGCGGGCTTTTTCTTTGTCCACTTTGCCGCGGGCTGGCGCAATGTGCTCCGTCTGGCGCGGGCGACGCCGGCCGACGGGCTCTTGCCGCAGAGTATGGAGTTGGGGCTGGCCACGGGATCCTTGGCTGCCTTTGCCGCCATCGGCACGCACGTGGTTTTCGACTACAGCCTGCACCTTCCGGTCGTGGCGATGCTCACCGCACTGTGCGCAGGGTGGTTGGCCGCGGCGCGGCCTGGACCGGCTGATTTTGCGGGGCCGATACCGCGATGGTTGAAGCCTCTCGGGATCCTGCCCCTCCTGCCTGGGGTTGTCCTCGCGGTCTGGATCTGGCGCGACGCCCCGGCCGAGCGCCAAGTGCTGGCCGCGGAAAATGCGCTGGTTCCCCTCAGGGTGGATACTGTGGCGGCTTCGGCAACCGGAGGACTGGCTACTTCCCCCCAACATCCCCGATTGCTCTGGCTATCGGGTTTGGCCACGCGGCAAAAAGCTACCGCGCTTGCCGCATCGGATCCGCGTGAAGCGATGAACGGCCTGCTTCTGGCGGCCGACTCTTACCGCGGGGCGGTGAAGGCGCGTCCCAATGATGTTTTTGCCTGGTATGAACTCGGTCGGACGCTGGATACGGCCGCCTTTGCCACGGAAACCGTCGCGGAAACCAGCGGTAATCCTGTTGAGGTCGGAGAATTGCAATTGCAGGTGAACACATTGCGCACCGAAGCTCTGGCGGCCCATCTCCGCTGCATCGGCCGGGATCCGGACCATGCCCGCGGATACGAAAGTCTTGCCCGTCACTATGCCATGCAAAGGGAACCGGAGCGGGCTCGCCGGTCGGCGGAACTCGCCACCCGTCTGGCCGGTGCACGGCAGGCCAGTTCGATGCTGGGAGTCCTTCGCGCGGCCGAGGAAAAAGAAAAGCGCTGATACCAAGGGCCCATCGCCTTGGGACTTTGTCCTTCGGCCCCGGGGCTTCGACCCGGCCGGTCCAACCGGAACGCAGTAAAGATGGCCCCTAGGCAAAGGCCCAGCCCTACCACTCGATCAATAGTCGAAAAGCAAAAGGACGTTGGTATGAGATCTCCGGCCAAAAGGTCGGTCAGACCGCCTGACCGGCGGCGTGCGCGCTGGCCCAAGCCCACTGGAAGTTGTAACCCCCGAGCCAGCCGGTCACGTCGACGACTTCACCGATGAAAAAAAGACCCGGCACGGCGCGGGCTTCCATGGTTTTGGAGGAAAGTTCGCGCGTATCCACGCCTCCGAGGGTGACTTCCGCTTTGGGATAGCCCTCGGTGCCGGAGAATTCGACCGGCCAATGGTGGAGGAGGTCTTGGACATGGACCCGTTCTGCGGCGGTCCACTGTGAGACGGGCTTGGGCGGGGTATGACGGGCACACCACGCTTCGGCGAATCGCTTGGGCCACACCGCCGACAACTGGGCAAGTGCGGTGCCCCGGCCTGCGGCAGGAAGATCATCGCCGGTCGGCAGAAGATCGAAAGCCAGGCTTTCGCCTTCGCGCCAGTAGTTCGAGATTTGCAAGACAGCGGGCCCACTCAATCCGCGATGGGTGATCAGCATGGCCTCTTCGAAACCCGCTTTCTTGTGTCGGACACGGACGGGTAGGGAAACGCCGCTGAGCGGTCCGAGTTGGCTCTTGTCGCTCTCCACGAAAGCCAAAGGCACGAGCCCGGGACGGATTTCGGTCAGTTTCAGACCGAATTGTTTCGCCATGCGGTACCCGAGGTCGCTTGCCCCGAGCTTGGGAAAGGAGAGCCCTCCGGTGGCCACCACGAGGGCATCGCAGGTCAGGGTGGCGGCGTCGCTGCGCAGGCGGAAGCGGTCGGGTTTGTCGACCTCCCCGACGTGGGCACCGCAACGGATTTCCGCCCCGGCCCGCGCGCATTCGTCGAGCAGGAGCGCGATGATTTCCCGCGAACTCGTGTTGCAAAAGAGTTGCCCGAGCTTCTTCTCATGCCAGCGAATACCATGCCGTTCGACCAGGGCGAGAAAATCGGCCGGGGTGTAGCGGGCCAGGGCGGAGCGGCAAAATTCCGGGTTGGAGGAAAGATAGTTGTCTGGTCCGGCCCGCAGATTGGTGAAATTGCAGCGCCCGCCGCCGGAGATGGCGATTTTTTTGCCGGGCCGGTCGCTGTGCTCAAGGACCAGGACACGGCGTCCGTTTTGCGCGGCGGTCAAAGCACAAAACAGCCCCGCGGCACCGGCGCCGAGGACAATAACGTCGTGGTGCTCCATTCTCCGGTCATCTTGGGCGAGACGCCGGCCAGTGACGATGTCTTTGATGCTGCTTGGTCGGTGCGACGGCTTGTGCTACGAAGTCCGACCGACCATGCCAAAAAAAGCCGCCAAGAACAAACCGCAGCCGACCCGCAGCGAATGGGCTGCGGTCCGGGGATCGCAAATCCACGGCCGCGGGATGTTTGCCAAGAAGACCATTCCGAAGGGGACGCGGGTCATCGAGTACACCGGCGAGCGGATCACCAAAGCCGAAGGGTGGCGCCGCGAGTTGGCGCGCCAGGAGAGGGCCGGGCGCGGCGCTGACGGATGCATCTACATTTTCGAGCTGAACACCAAGGTCGACATCGACGGCAGTGTGCGGTGGAACACGGCGCGCTACATCAATCATTCTTGCGAGCCCAACTGCGAGTCGCAGGTCGTGCGAGGCCGTGTCTGGATCGTGGCCATCCGTGAAATTGGTCCGGGCGACGAGTTGAGTTACGACTACTACTACGATTACGAGCACTACCATGAGCACCCTTGCCGCTGCGGGGCGAAGAGCTGCGCCGGTTACATCGTGAAAGCACCCCTGCGCTGGCGGGTGCGCCACGCCGCACGGAAGGGCAAAAAAAAGGGCGCGCGCCAGGCGCCCTAGTCTTGGGCGGCCAGGGCGGCGCTGACGGCCTCTTCAAGACGCCCGCGCGGCGAGGCATCAACCAGTTTTCCCTCGCGGTCGAGGAGCCACATGGTCGGCACGGTCTGGATGCCGAAGCGCTTGGCCAGCTCGTTTTCCCAGCCCTTGCCGTCGAAAAACTGCGGCCAGGTCATTTTGTTCTCGGTGGTAAATTTTTCGAAAGCGGCTTTGTTTTCGTCGAGGGAAATACCGACGATTTCAAAGCCCTGCCCGCGGAATTTTTCATAGGTGGCGACCAATTCCGGAACTTCCTCGACACAGGGCGGACACCACGTGGCCCAGAAGTCGAGGAGCACGACCTTGCCGCGCAGGTCGGTGAGGTCGAAGGGCGAGCCGTCGGCGGCAGTGAAGGTAAGATCCACCGGCTTGTCCCGCATGGCCATCAACTCGAGAGCGGCTTTGGCCGCGCCGGATAGCTCGGGGTCGTCGTCCTTGGTGAGATCGGTGAAGATGGCCCGTGCGCGGTCCGGTTCGTAAATTTCGAGCGCTTGGGCTTTGGTCATGCGCAGGACAGGCAGGCGGGCGTCCTCGGGATGGGTCTCGATGAATTTGTCGATCGCCTCGGAGAGCGAACGGGCGGCCTTTTCCGAACGTTCGCGGTCGAAGTCCACGGAGGCGAGTTGCAAGAGAACCAGACCGGCGTCGGCCCGGATGTTTTCGGGAGCTTCCTTGTCGCCGGCGATCGAGTCCAGTTCGGCCACCTGTCCGGTCATATCCGGCTCGCGTTCTTGCATCGTGGCGAGCGAGTTGACGATTTGCATGACGGCCATCCGCGCCTCCCAGCGGTTCGGGCTTTGCGGGTGATCCCGGAGGAACTCTTGAAAGTGCTCCAGTTGTTCGCCGAGCCGGGCTGAGATCATGGTTCGCCCCGCTTCCTCGTCGTTTTCGGGCAGACCTTCGGTCAGACGGGCTGCTTCGTTTTGCAGGTTTTCCCACGCGGCGTTTTCGTCAGCCGGCGCCGACATGCCGCAGGCGATGAGAAGCAAAAAGGGGTAGAGCAAACTTTTCATCATTTCTCATCCTCCGGCGACTGGTGGCCGGTGGCAAGCCGAGGGCCCTCCCGGAACCGGGCCAGCGCGGCAAGGACAGTGGCGACCGGCAAGTTCGGAAGACTCCCCTCCGGGGCCCGCAAAACACGGACATGCTCGTGGGGTGGTGCCCAGACTCCGGGATCGCTTGGCCCGAAGAGCAGCAGGCTGGGGACGCCTGCTGCCGCAGCAAGGTGGCTGACCCCCGTGTCATGCCCGAGGTAGAGCCGGGCTCCAGCTAGCCGTGCCGCCAGCTCGGTCAACGGGAGGTTCTCCCAGAGGACAACCCGCGAGGCGTCGAGCCCGCGCAGGGCAGCAACGGCCGCTGCATCGGCTTCGCCTCCAATGATGGCCAGCTCCAACTCGGGATTGGCGGCGAGCAGTTGCCCGGCCAACTGGCGCCACTTCTCCACCGGCCAGTTTTTTGCCGTGCTGCCGGATCCGGGGTGCAAGGCAACGGTCAGTGCCCCGTGTGCTGCGGGCTCGAGGGCAAGTCGGGTGGCGCGGCCGGCCAGAGGGAAGCCCAGAGCGGTGAGGGGTGCGGCGAGCTGGTCGATGGCGTGCGACGATTCGCCCGGACGATGCGGGCCGGTTATAACGCGCTTCGCCCCGGCATTTTGCAGGTTCTCCGCAAAGACCCCATCGGGATCATAGAGGTAGCTGACAATGAGGTCGAACGACGCAAAATATTCGCGGAGGCCCGGGTCGAGCACGGTGCCTCGGGTAAAGAAGCCGGCCAGCGGCCCATATTCGATCGAGCGGAAGGCATCGATCAGGCCTGATGTTTCGGCCAGCGCGGCGATCCCCGGGTACGCGAGCACCTCGAGACGCGAGCTGGGAGCGGCTTCGCGCAGCGCGTTGAGCACCGGAAGGGTGAGGATAAAATCACCCAGGGCGCCGCCGCGGATGACCAGTGCACGCTGGAACGGGGCCGAGACCACCGGTCAAACTCAGTATCCGCGCATGGCGGACATTTGACCGCCGAGAACGCCTCCACCTTCCCAACTGGCCGGACGGTTCCACGGGATGGTACTCACGCCCGGGCGGGCGGTGGCGGTGTCTTCTGTGCTGGCGCAACCGGCAATCCCCACGAGGCAGCACGCAGCCAGAAGGGCAGCGGGAAAGAGGCGACTCATACGCGGATCAATCGCGCTGGGCTTGGTAGATAACCCGGTCGCCGGGCATGACCGAAAGGCCGCGCGGAACGGTACGAACCAAGATATCCGCGATCGAGGTGGATGGCTCAACCGAAGTAACGCGGATTTTTCCAAGGTATTGACCGTCGCGTTGCACGAGCATTTCGGCATTGGAGACCACGCCCTGACGATCACCTAGGCTGAGGACGACGAAGTTCCAGGCTTGGTTTACGGCCAGAATGGTTCCGGAGAGTCCCTGCCGCATCTGCGAATTTTGCCGGGCGCCATCCTTGCGTTTGAGCTCAGCCACTTGCGCGCTCAGGCTGACGTTTTGGTCCGTAAGTTGCTGGTTGACGGTTTCCAACTCAAGCAAGCGGGCGTTGTTGCCGGCCATGTCCACATCGTCTCCCGCGGCCTCGGGCTGCGGAGCTTGCGGCTCGGCCAACTTCCTCTCCAATTCCTCGATTTTGGCGTCTTTGGCTTGACCGTCGGATTCCAGGTCTTTGGCTTGTTTTTGGGCGGCGATCAGTTCTTCTTTGGCTTTCTCCAGTTCCACGCGGGTTTCACCAAGCTCCGCGGAAAGCTTGTCTTTCTCGCTGCCCAACTGCGTGGCTTCCTCTTTGCTCTTTTTGAGCTCTCCTTGGGCGGTCAAGAGCTGCTCGTTGGTTGAGGCGACTTGCCCTTGGGCGCTTTCCAAATCCATGCGGGTGGTGGCGAGCGTGCCGCGGTTGAGGAATCCGAAAACTGCCGCCACGAGAGACAACAGGATGCAGGTAAGGAGCAGGGGCTTGGTCATGGGGTCTGAAAAGTGGGCGGGGCGGCATATGTCTATAGGGGCCGCGAAGGGCTCGGACAAGAATTTTGTCTCGGGATCTTTTTTGTTGGGGGTCTCTTCGGTCATCGAGCGGGTTGTCTCCCGACCCGAGAGCGGATAGAGTTGTTTTGACGCCGGGGGCCGTGGAGGTCCGACTGACGAACCCCGCCAGGGCAGGAATGCAGCAACGGCAGTCTGCTCGACCCTGCCGCGGTCTTCCGGCGTCCTTCCCCCGATGCGGGCTTAATAGGCTTGCTTGGCGGGGGTATTTCCGGTGCCTTGCCCTTCGTCAATGTCCCATCGCCGCGAATTTCCTGCCTTTGGCAAAATTCTCGCCTATCTGGCCGTGGTCTTTCTGGTCGGCTGTTTCGTGGCGCCTCCGATTTTTTGGGCCGGGCAGGCGCTCGAGGTGGCCGGGATCACGGATTGGCTGGCCAAGTTTCCTTTTCACCGCGTTCTTTCGCGTTGCCTGCAGGTCAGCGCCTTGGTCCTGCTTGTTCCGGCTTTGCGCTGGATCGGTCTGCGGCGGCCGTCGGATTTGCAGCTCAAACGGAACCCCAGATCGCTTTCCGATCTTGCGGCCGGTTTGGCTCTTTCCATCAGCTTGGTCGCGGCGGTGGCGCTGCTCTCTATGGTCGCCGGCTGGTCCGAAGCACGTCCAGGGGCTCTTTGGTCAGGACTCCTGCGCATCGTGCCCACAGCTGCGGTGGTTTCCGTCGTGGAGGAAATCGTTTTTCGAGGGGTGGTGCTCGGGATCTTTCTTTGGTCGCTGCCGCGCACGGCGGCTATCGCTTGGACCACCGTCTTGTTTGTTGTCGTCCACTTCATCAAGCCGGCCAAGTCAACCATTGCCGCTGATGCGGTGCATTGGTCGACTGGTTTCGCCGAGGCCCTGCGTTTTGCCGACGGTCTGCCGCCAGCCGGAGTCTTATTTTTCGGGGCGGCCAGCCTTTTTGCGGCCGGGTGGATTCTGGGCTCGGCGGCGGTGGCGACCCGTTCGCTCTGGCTCCCCATCGGGTTGCATGCCGGTTGGGTCTTTGCCCAACAAACCTCGAACCTTCTCTTGCAAACCACCGCGTCTGGTCCCTCCGGGTGGCTTCCGTGGGTCGGCCCGAGTGTGGTCAGCGGGGCGGTGCCGACCGGGCTGTTGCCCTTGGCCGCATTGCTCGTCACCGGTCTGTTGGTCAAATTTTATCTCCGCCATGTTTTCCGCCCGGTGGCTTCGTGCCTGGACTGAAGCGGCCTCCGGGCTGATCTATCCGCCGCACTGCGCCGTTTGTAGCAAGGCGGTGGGTCCGCTCACGGCAGGGCTTTGCCGCAGTTGCCGGCGGGCCCGTCAGCGTTTGGGTGGATCGCGGTGCGCGGTCTGCGGGCAGCCTTACAGCGGTGCGATCACGGCAGACTTCCGTTGTCTGAACTGCGGCGACCGCGAGTTGTCCTTTGATTTCGCCACCGCCGCTTACCGCAGCCGCGGCGTGGTCCGCGACCTCATCCATCAGTTCAAATACAACCGTCGCACCCACCTCCGGCCCTTGCTCGCCCGGATGCTGGTCGAAGGGTTCCGCGACCCGCGCCTGCAGGGGAACTTACCGTCCGCCCTGGTGCCCGTCCCACTTCACCCAACGCGGCAACGGGAGCGTGAATTCAACCAAGCCGAAGTGCTGGCCAGGCTGGCCGGGTCACGTCTCGGTGTGCCGGTGGATGATTGCCTCCAGCGGACACGTTACACTTTGACCCAAACCCATTTTCATCGTGACGAGAGGTTCGAGAATCTCGAGGGGGCTTTCGCCCTGCGGCATGGCGCGGATGTGGCCGGACGGGACCTTGCTCTGGTCGACGACGTCCTGACCACGGGTTCGACGGCAGACAGCTGCGCGAGGGTCCTGCGTGAGGCGGGGGCTTCCTCGGTGGTTGTCATCACGGTCGCCCGCGGATAGGAAGAAGCCATGGGTATTTTTCAAAAACCGGTCCTCAAGCTCCGGTCGAAAATCAAGAGCAATGTCCCCGAAGGTCTGTGGACCAAGTGCCCGTCTTGCGGGGAGGTCATCACCCAGACCGAGTTGCAACAAAATCTTCAAGTGTGCCCCCGCTGCCAGCATCACATGACGCTCGGGGCGCGCGACCGGATCGAGAGTCTGGCCGACGAGGGCTCGTTCCAGGAACACGATGCGGAAATGCTTTCGGTCGATTCGCTCAAGTTCCGTGGTGTCGCCACCTACCAGGACCGCCTCGAGACCTACCGGAAAAAGACCGGACTCAAGGACGCCGTGATCACCGGAGACGCCATGATCGGGGGGTGTTCGGTCGGAATCGCGGTGATGGACTTCAATTTTATCGCCGCCACCATGGGATCCGTGGTCGGCGAGAAGATCACCCGGACAATCGAGCGGGCGACCAAAAACCGGTGGCCTGTCATCATCGTTTCGGCCTCCGGCGGCGCACGCATGTACGAGGGGATGCTCAGTCTCATGCAAATGGCCAAAACCAGCGGCGCGTTGGCGCGTCACGCCGCGGCCAAGCTTCCTTACATTTCCGTGCTGACCAATCCCACCACGGCCGGAGTCATGGCCAGCTACGCCTCGCTCGGGGACATCATCATGGCCGAGCCGAAGTGCATGATCGGCTTCGCCGGTCCGAGGGTCATTCGCGAGACCACGCATCAGGAATTGCCCAAGGGTTTCCAGACCGCCGAGTTCCTGCAGGACCACGGGCTGGTCGACATGATTGTCGCGCGGCACCGGTTGCGGGACACGCTCTCCCAACTGCTCCATTTCTTCGGTCGCGAGAAGTGAACTACGGCGACACGCTCGCGTGGCTTTTCGGAAGGCAAACTTTCGGCATCAAGCCGGGGTTGGAAAACACCCAACGTTTGCTCGCCGCCTGCGGCCGGCCTGAGGACAAACTTCGTTTTCTTCACGTGGCCGGAACGAACGGCAAAGGGAGTACCTGTGTCATGATGGACTCCATCCTCCGCGCGGCCGGTCACCGCACCGCCCTTTACACCTCCCCGCATCTGGTCGACTTTCGCGAGCGCATCCGGGTGGACGGGAAAATGATCCCGGAATCCTCCGTAGCGGAAGGGCTTACTCTGCTCCGCGATGCCTCGGATGGTTGGGAGCAACTCCCGACTTTTTTCGAGTTGGCCACCGTCCTCGCCGCATGGTGGTTTGCCAAGGAAGCGGCGGAATTCGTGGTCTGGGAAACCGGCATGGGCGGGCGAATGGATGCCACCAACGCGGTCACCCCGGAGGTTTCGGTCATCACCCCGATTGGCATGGACCATCAAATGTGGCTCGGCAAAACCCTCAAAGAAATCGCCGGTGAGAAGGCTGGTATCATCAAGGCCGGCGTCCCCGTGGTCTCGGCTCCGCAAGATGCTGATGCCGCGGACGCCCTCGCGGCCAGGGCAGCGGCGGCCCCAACGATGATAACTTTTGTCCAGCGGCCATGGACCGATGGTCCACTTGCTTTGACCGGAGCCCATCAACGATGGAACGCCGCTTTAGCCTGCGACGCTTTGCGGGCAGCAGGAATTCTGGTCGAAAAATCGATCGAGCTGGAAGGTTTGCATCATCTCGTTTGGCCGGCGCGGTTCCAGCGGGTCGGACCGGACCTCGTAATCGACGGAGCGCACAATCCGGAAGCCGTGGCGACTCTCGTTGCCACTTGGCGCGAGGTTTTCGGCGGGACCAAGACACGCCTGATCTTCGGTGCTCTGCGGGACAAGGATGCCGCTCTCATCCTGCGCTTGCTCAGGCCTATTGCCGACGAGGTTGTGTTGGTTCCCGCGCCGGGTCCGCGCGGTACTCCAACCGCTGAACTGCGTCTGCTGGCCGAAGCGGAGGGATTCCGCAACGTGACCGAGGCGGAGGTGCCCACCGCTCTCATCTCGGCCCGGCGTGAGGAGGGCCCTGTGCTTGTGGCGGGATCTCTTTTTCTGGCCGGCGAGGTCCTCGCTTTGCTGGAGGGAGCGGCGAAACCTTTGTCCTCCGCGCAGTGACCTCCCCGGCGCGCTCTAGCGCAAGGCCTGGATCTCGGCCGTGCGGTCCTGCGCCCGAAAGACCGAAGTGCCCGCGACGAGGACATCGGCCCCGGCCTCGCGGCAATGGCGGGCCGTACTGGCGTTGATCCCGCCGTCCGCCGTGATGCGGAAAGGCAAGTGGTGCTTTTGGCGAAGCTCAGCGGCGGCACGAATTTTCGGCAGCATGTCCTCCATGAACGGCTGGCCGCCGAAACCCGGTTCGACCGTCATGATGAGGAGGACGTCAAATTGTCCGAGGTAGGGCTCGATCGAGCCGATCGGGGTGTGTGGATTGATGGCCAGTCCCGCCTTTTTGCCCGCAGTGCGGATCCGGGCCAGTGTCTCGGGCACATCGGCTTCGGCTTCGAGTTGGATCTCCACGGAATGGGCCACCGGAAGGTAGCGGTCGAGGTAGCGGTCCGGGTTAGTGATCATGAGGTGGACGTCCAGAGGCAGATCGGTGTGGCGCGACGCTGCCTCGACAAAGGCCGAACCGAACGAGATGTTGTCGACAAAATGACCGTCCATCACATCGCAGTGAATCCAGTCCGCTCCCGCCCGGGTCACCTCGGCCACCTCCTCGCCGAGTCGCGCGAAGTCACAGGCCAAGATGGACGGGGCAACGATAACTTTCACGATTTGACCCTACGATGAGCGAGGAGGAAATCCAAGGTTTTGACTGGCAACCGGACGTCTTCTACATGCAGTCCGCCTTGCGCTGCGCCCACAAAGCGGCCGCGGCTGATGAGGTTCCCATCGGCGCGGTTATTGTGCGAAACGGCGAAGTCATCGGCCGCGCTTGGAATCAAGTCGAGATGTTGAAGGATGCCACGGCCCATGCCGAGATGCTGGCCATCACTCAGGCCGAGGCGGCGGTGGGCGATTGGCGGCTCAACGAATGCGACCTCTACGTGACCAAGGAACCCTGTCCGATGTGCGCCGGGGCCATCGTTCTCGCGCGCTTGCGCCGGGTTGTCTACGGATGCTCCGACGCCAAAGGAGGGGCAGCCGGGGGCTGGATCAACCTGTTGCAAAGCGACGCGCTCAATCACCGGTGCGAGGTGACCAGCGGCGTCCTCGGGGAGGAGTCCGCCGCACTGTTGCGTCAGTTCTTCGGCAAAAAGCGTGCGCCGATTTCGGAAAGCTGATCGATGCTTAGGGGGTGCGCTCCGCGGGCCATGGCGTGGATTTGCCGCTGATTGATCTCGTCGAGTTGCGGACGCAGATAAGCACTGAGGTCACTTGGGGGATGCTCCGGGGGCGCGGCGAGATCTTTCCGCCATGCCTCGATCCAGGCCCATTGGACGCGGCGCGAGGCCTCCATTTCGGCGGCGAAGAAGCGCCGGACGGTGTCCGGGTCCGCTCCCTGCCGCCGGCCTTCGGCCATCATGGTTTGCAGGATCGCGGTCTCGCGCTGCGGATCGTAGACTGGCAGGTCGGAGGAGTGCTTGGCCCATGCGATGCCGCGGGACATGCTGAGGCGCTGCCCGGCCAGCGAAGCCAACTCCCCTTGCGACGACACGCATCCGGGCAGCAAGGCAGACGCCAAGCCGAGAGTGAGGAGCCTCCGATTCATCAGAAATCGTTTTTCAGCACGATGCGGTAGCGTGCTTGGCCGGATTCGAGGCGGGCCAGTGCCTCATTGACCCGCGACATGCCGAAATTTTCGGTGACGGCGGCGATGCCATGGCGGGCGCAGAAGTCGAGCATCTGGGCCGTGGTGGCCGGACTGCCAAGGGGCGAAGCGGAGACCGATCTTTGCCCCATGAGCAGCGGGAACAAGCCGATGTGGAGCGGCTCGAGCACGGCGCCGACAAAATGCAACCGGCCGCGCGGGGCGAGCGTGGCGATGTAAGCATTCCAATCGAGCGGCACGTTGACCGTGACCAGGATGAAGTCAAGCGAGCGGGTGAGGGGCTTGAGTTGGGCCGGATCCCGCGAATTAACCACTTGGTGTGCGCCGAGTTTCCGCAACTCGTCTTTTTTGTCTTCGGACGAGGTGAAGGCGAAAACTTGGCAACCCCATTTGTTGAGGAATTGAACGGCCAAATGACCGAGCCCGCCCACGCCGACCACCCCGACGCGGTCGGTCGGTTGCACACCGCACTGCACGATGGGATTGAACACCGTGATGCCCCCGCAGAAAAGCGGACCGGCTTTGGCCGCATCGACTCCGTCCGGAATCGGCACGGCCCACGCCCAATGGGCCCGCACGCGTTCGGCAAAGCCGCCCGCCCGGCCGATGATTGTATCCTCGCCGTGCGGGCAGAGGTTTTGATCGCCGCGCAGGCAGTCCGGACAACTCATGCAGCTGCCGGAGAACCAGCCGAGCCCGACGCGGTCGCCGATTTTGACTTTTTTCACCTTGTCGCCTGCAGCGACGATGCGACCCGAAACTTCATGGCCCGGGACCAGCGGGAATTGGGCGTTGCCCCAACTGTTGTGGATGACGGAAAAATCGGAGTGGCAGATTCCGCAGTAATCGACGGCGATTTCGACCTGCTCGTCGCCGAGTGGACCCGGATCAAATTCGAAGGGTTCCAAGTCGGCTCCGGCAGCTGTGGCGGCGTAAGCTTTGATCATGCCCATGACAAATTCCTATCTCCGCGCCCCGAATTTGGCGAGACTGGTTAGAGAATCAACATGCAATCCCCGTAGCTGAAGAACCGGTATTTAGAGCGAATCGCTTCGGCGTAAGTCTCTCGCATCAGGTCTGTCCCAGCCAAAGCGCAGACCAGAACAAAAAGTGTCGATTTGGGCAGATGAAAATTGGTCAGCAAGGCACCGGTGCGGGCAAAGGCGAATCCGGGCTTGATAAGAATTTCGGTACGACCCTTGCCCGGTTGCACTGGTCCGGGGGGCAATGACTCCAAGACGCGCAAACTGGTCGTGCCGACCGCGATGATACGCCCGGCGCGGTTGATTCCCTCCGCGCCTTCGGGCGACACGACATAGTTTTCGCCGTGCATGCGATGCGTTTCGAGATTGTCCCCGCGTACCGGAAGGAACGTTCCCGGCCCGACGTGCAAGGTGACAAACGTGTGGGGCAACTTGGCCAGGATTTCCGCGGTGAAATGCAACCCGGCCGTGGGCGCCGCCACCGAACCGGGTTCCCGTGCGTAAACCGTCTGGTATCGACTGCGGTCGTCCGCATCATCTTCTCGGCCGAGGTAAGGTGGAATCGGCATGTGCCCGAGCTTTTCCAGATCCGGCGCGGTATCGAACCAAACAACACGCGTGCCATCCGCTTCGTCGATCGATTCAATGCGCGCCGTCGTCCCGGCCATGGCGAAACAGTCGCCGGTCCGGGTGCGTTTTCCCGGACGCGCGAAGGCACGCCAGCGGGTTGGGCCGAGCTGATCGAAAAGCAACAACTCGATGCGTCTGTCGTCCGTGACCAACCGGGCTGGAATGACCCGCGAGTCGTTGAGCACGAGCATGTCGCCCGGACGGACATATTCCGGAAGGTCACGGAACGCCCGGTGGATCACCGTGCCCGCGGTCCGGTCCACCACCATCATCCGCGAGGCAGCACGGTCCGGCAAGGGGCGCGCCGCCACCAGTTCGCGCGGCAGGGAAAAATCGTAATCGGAAAGCGACGTGCTCACGTGCCGCTTTTGGCCTTCACGGGCTGCAGCCCTGCGTGGCGTGCCGCCACCGCCAGCAAATCGAACACCCGGCGCTTGAGCCGCCGGGCGCGGACGAGGAGAAAGAGAACAAACAAGCCATAGGCTCCGCCGAACCACCATGGGATGCCTTGGCTGAGAAATTGCTGGTAGGCCAGCACGGAAAGAAGGAGGAAGTTAGCGAGGTAGTTGGCCCCACCCGGCCGCAAGCGGAGGCTTCCGCGGGTCAGGCACTTCGGTCCGCCATGATACTCGGTCACGGTGCGCAACCGCACGAGCCACCAGAAGCTCCCGTAGATTTGTACATCCCAATTGTTCCACCCTGTATCGAGCGAGTAGCTCCAGCCTTCGTCCTCGAGCAAACGCGTGGTTTCGGCCAGCAAGCGCTCGCGGCCGTGTCCCTCCTCGTTCCAGAGTTCAAAATGGGTTGCGCTCTCTTTGTGGTGGCGGGCGGCAAGTTCCTGCTCGGGAGTGCGGATGACGCGTTCCGGTGTGCGTTTGTATTTCAGCCAGGTGAAGTAGCGGCTCCAACCGCGCACCAGCGGCTGGGCGAAAGCGAGAAACGCGACCAGCAGTCGGGCCCGCACCGAGTCAAATTGCGGCTCGAGGCGGGCATGCAGCATGTAAGAAAGAGCGACCAGAAAGGGTCCGCCGAACATCAAGTAAGGCACGATGCGCAGGTCGGGAAAACCGATGGAAAGAATGAAGACCATCACGGTGAGCAAAACCCACTCGAGACTGGCCAGATAGTTGGCCACCTCGGAGCGCGGGGTCGGATAGATGCTCTGGAAAAGGCCTTCGCCGAAAACGCCGTGGTAGATAAGCGGGCGGTTGATCAGCCAAGTAAAGCGAGGGGCTCCGTAAATCTGGCCTTTCCATTTTGCCGTCCCGGTCGGGCCGAAAAAGATGAGGTGTTTGAAGCGCAACATCGATTCCGCTTCGCCGTAACCTTCCTGCTGTTTGCGGAATGCCCCGATGGTGAAACGGCGGTAGTGCCAGACGATGGCGGCCGGGCTGAAGGCAATTACTTGGCTGCTTTGCTGGAGACGCCAGCAAAAATCGACATCGTCGCCCGCCTTGCGGTACTCGGGGTCAAAGCCCCCGACCGCGTCGAAAGCCCAGCGGTGGAAAGCCATATTGCACCCCGGAATGTGTTCTGCCACCACATCGGTGAGCAGGACGTGGCTCGGTCCGCCGGGAGCCGCCGCCACACAGGCTTGGATCCAATTCTGGGCTGGGGGAGAAATATTCGGACCACCGACTCCGGCATAGTCCCCCGAAATCAGTGTGCCGATCAGGTAGTAAAGCCAATCCGGGTCCGCCATGCAGTCACTATCGGTGTAGGCAACGACTTCGCCGGTCGCCGCGCCCGCGCCCGTATTACGCGCAGAGCTCAGGCCCATGTTTCTTTGCCGGATGTTTTGGAAGTCCGGACGGTTTTTCCACCCGATGAGCCGCCCTTCGCGCGCCTTGTTCCAGGCGGCGACAATTTCCTGTGTGTTGTCCGTCGATCCGTCGTCGACAAAGACGATTTCGTAGTCCGGATAATCGATGTGATCGAGCGCTTTGAGGCAATCACCGAGGGTCTTGCCGCCATTATAGGAGCAGACCACAACGGAGACGCGCGGGTATTTTTCCAACGGCACGCGCTCGGCCAACGGCTTGTCCCCGGCGAAGAGTGCTTTGACCCGGGCGTAGGCTTTCTTCGGTCTCCGCTCGCGCGTGACCAGGCCGAAAGCCCAATCGGTGATTTCCTGGCCGCCCCGGAACCACTCGTCGGTCCACGCGTAAATGATCGTCCCGGCCAACCCGCCGCGCACCACGCTCTCAATGTGCCACGAGATCATTTCCGCCTGCTCGTCTTCGCTGTGGCGGATGGTGTCCATGCCGAATTCCCCGAGCATGAGCGGACGGTCCTCCGCGAGGTTTTGCAGGCGCGCGAGATAACGGTCGAAGTCCTCCTGACGGTGCAGGTAGACGTTGAAGGTGAAAAAGTCGGCGTTCTGCGGCAGCAGGTATTCGGTCGGGGGAAAACTGGCGTAAGAATAAAGCACCTCGGGGTCCACGCGCTTGGCCAAAAAGATGAGATGCTCGACAAATTCGGTCACGCGGCCCGGACCCAACCAGCGCACCATGTGACTGGGGATTTCATTGCCCACGAGGTATCCGAAAACGGCGGGATGGCCGCGGTTTGTTTTGACCGCCTCGACCACCGCCTTTTCGATTCCGCGACGCGTCTTGCCTTGGTTGAGGAATTCGACGTGCTCGGCCCAGGGGATGGAAACGAGGCAACGGATGCCGTGCTCCGCGCAGGCGTCAAGGAACCAGCGCGGCGGAACGTAATAAACGCGCACCAGATTGAGCCCAGCCTCGCGCATCATGGCGAGGTCGGCCCTTGCTTTATCCGGTGCGCCGAAGTGCTCACCCGCAGCGTCGGGGGCGAACGGACCATAGGTCGTGCCCTTGACAAAAAACTTGCGGTCGCCTTCGCGGAAGAATTTGGCTCTGACCCGGACGGGTGCGGTGAAACTCACGCTGTTTCAGCTAGGCCAAGCGGACTCCCTTGTCGAGCGGATCACGGCATTGACCATCTCCGGCCGGCGGGCCAAGGTTCTTTCCAGTCATGAACATCGCCATCGTGTTGGCCCAATTCATCATGCTCGCCCTTGCTACCATGGCGGCGCACATTCTGGTCAATTCAGGTTCAGTTGATTCGCCGCCGGTTACTTGGCCGGACACCCTCACCACTTTCACGGCGAACCAAGGTCTGTGGCTTCTTGTCCTCCCCGCCCTTTGGCTCTTGTTTGCCGGTTGGTGCGAAAAGAGCAAAAGCCCCTTGGCCGGCCTTGCCCAGCCCATCGGTGCAGGAATCGCTTTTGCCATCCTCGCGATAATCGTGATCGTGCTCATCTTCTAAAACGGATCCATCCTTCACCTCGCGCCGTCCAGACCGAGCCCTTGAACGGCGAAGTTTCCCCTCCGCCCGCCTTCCTCTGGTCTCAACTGCGCAGCGCGCTGATCAACACGGCGGGCGAAGTCGGCACGGCGGACACGCCGCCCACCGGCTCAACGGTCACGGCGAATCCCTGCATCGAACGGATGCTATCCCCCGGTTGGACGAAACTTCTGGCCAGCCCCCCGCGGCGCAAAGCAAGCTCGCCGCAATTATGCACCGTTCCCTCCGCGTCGACCGCCCAGACACGGTAAGCGTGTGATGCTGGGAGATCGGGCAGTCCATCCGCTTGCACATACCAGCCGCGCTGGCCGCTGTCCCACAGCACATGAGCTTTCGCGCCGGCGTAATCGCCGTATCCCGAGAGGGTGATTTGCAAATTCTGCGGATCCGGTCGGGCATCGCGTACCACGACGGATTCTTTCTGCCGGGTGGTAGAGGAAGCGCCCACCAGCACGAGCAGGACGACGGCAGCGGCAGCGGCCCACGCGGCAAAACCGGATGAGGTAACCGCTGCGGTCGTTGACTGGCTGGAAGACGGCTCGCCGAAAATGGTACTTAGGACGCGCAGGCGCAAAGCCGGCGGCGCGACTGCAGCGGGCGAGAGCAAGCAGAGCTGCGCTGCTGCATCCTCCAACTCATCGCGGAGACGCATGGCTGATATCTTTTCCGCGCACACCTGCTGCCATGCAGCAAGATCATCACCCTCCAGAGCATCGAGTGCGTCGAGGGCCGCCAATTCTTCGATCTGCTCGCTGCTCATGGTTTTGTTCCAAGAAGTTCTTTCAATTTCATCAGGCCACGTCGGGCTCGGGCTTTGACCGTGCCGAGAGGCTCGCCCAGCCGGTTGGCCACTTCGTTTTGGGTGAGACCGCCGAAAAAAGCCAACTCGATGACTTTACGCTGCTCAGGCGACAGACGTTGCACGGCATCTCGCAGAATCTGATTCTTTTCACTTGCATCCACCCCAGATAACGCCTCCCTGATCCCCGCGGATTCATCAACCACTGTCTCTTTTTCAAAATCTTCCCGCAACCGGCCGCGGCGCTGGATGGCCCGGATGCGGTCGATCGAGCGGTTGCGGGTCAAAGTGAGGGCCCAGGTGAGCGGCTTGCCCTTGGCCGGATCGTAGAGTTTTGCCTTGTCCCAGATCTGGATGAATACGTCCTGCACCACGTCCTGGGCGTCCGCATCCTCCCGTAAAAATTTCATCGCCGTGGCGTAGAGGATGTTCGAATAACGGTCATAAAGCTGCTCGAAGGCCACCCGCTCGCGCTTGGCGACGCGCGCCATCAAATCCAATTCGACAGCGCGGTCGTCTGGTTCGGGTGCGGTGATCATGCGGCGTGGCGCAGCGCTCGGGCGATCACCTCGACCGTCCGGCCGATATCTTCGTCCGTGTGCGCCGTGCTGATGAATCCTGTTTCAAACTGCGAAGGGGGAAAATACACACCATGGTCCAGACAGTAATGGAAAAATTTCGCAAATCGCACGGTGTCCGATTTTTTTGCCTCTTCCAAATTGTTGACCGGGCCTTCGTTGAAGAAGAGACAAAACATGCTTCCCAGTCGTTGCAAGGTCAGCGGGTAACCCGCGGCGCGGATGGGCGCCTCCAGTCCTGACTGCAGCGCGGCGCCGAGCTGTTCGAGCCGGCTCCATCCCTCGGTCCGCTCCAATTCCCGCATCTGGGCCAGCCCGGCAGCCAGGGCCAGAGGATTTCCCGCCAGCGTACCCGCCTGGTAAACGGGACCATCGGGGGCGAGGTGGTCCATGACCTCGGCCCGCCCGCCGAAGGCCCCGACTGGCAAACCGCCGCCGATCACTTTGCCCAGCGCGGTAAGGTCCGGAACGACCCCGCACAATTCCTGCACCCCACCGCGTGCCACGCGGAATCCGGTCATGACTTCATCGAAAATCAAAAGGCCCCCGTGCGCCGTGCAAAGCTCGCGCAGCCGTTCCAAAAATCCGGGTAACGGGTGAATCAACCCCGCATTGGCCGGCACGGGTTCCACAATAACGCCGGCGATACCCGCGCCCTCGCGGACGAAAATTTCCTCCAGCGCCGAGGTGTCATTGAAAGGCAGGGTGATGGTCAGCTCCGCCAGGGCCCGCGGCACACCCGCGCTGTCCGGTTGACCCAGGGTGAGCGCACCGCTGCCCGCCCGCACGAGCAAGGAATCGACATGACCGTGGTAGCAGCCTTC
>JAQBWH010000037.1 GCA_027624625.1 Verrucomicrobiota bacterium
GATGTGTCCGGCAAGTCGTCCGGCACCATGACGATGACCGGCGGAACCGTGACGGGCAGCGACAAGCTGATCATCGGGGAAAATGGCGCGACAGGCTTCCTTGCCCAAAGCGCCGGCACCATGAATGTGCAGAACGAAATCTATGTCGGCAACGGTCTTCCGCCCGCCCAAGGAACAAGGATTCTTTCCAATGCCAATGACGGACAACTCGAGAAGCGTTCCGAGTGGTCACCTGAAACCGTCATCATTCAAAATATCGACAACTGGAATGTGAGCATCGGCGAATGGTATGGATCCGGCCTGACGACCGCCGTCATCCCTTTCCAGTTGCCCGACTTCGGCGCGGTGGCTGATCCGTTCACCAGCGCCACCTTCGGGGTGAATCTTTACAACAAAGGAGATGCCACGGTCACCGACCTCGACCTCTACGCAGTGAGGGTCAGCCCTGCCCCCCAGATTGCCACAACCGACTGGTACAACGGTTCCGCCCCCGACCCGAACGCCACGCTGATCCAAGCGAGCTTCCTCACCCCCGCCAGCACGACGACGAGCGCAGGTCCCGAGAGTGGGCCCAACAACCTGACGGATGACGCGGGAAGCGCGGCACTCCTCGCCTACCTCAATGCCGCCTACGACAGCGGGAACGGGGCCGGACAGTTCGTTTTTCTCCGGGTGAGCTACGCCTCGGACACCTTCCCCTCAGGTTGGGATGCTTACAATTTTACAACCCGCAACGCCGCTCTCGAGGGCGATGCTCCGGTGATCAACTTTACTTCTTCCGTCGCAGCGATCCCGCCCGACGCCACCTACACGGTCAGCAGTTCGGCGGTGGTCAACGTGGGCAACGAAGTCATCGTGGGCCGTGAAAACGGCACCGGCACCCTCAATCTTGACGGCGGCACGGTCAACGCGACCAAGATCTCGGGTGGCACCGGCAACGCCACGGTGAACTTCAACGGTGGCGTCCTCACCGCGAAACGGGACGAGAGCAACCTGATCGAAAACTTGGATGTGGCCAATCTGGCGGGTGGCGGACTCAAAATCGACAGCAACGGGTTCAACGTGACCACCAGCCAGTTCTTCACGGGTGCAGCCGGCTTGGAGAAATCGGGTGCAGGCCAGCTCACCTTGCGCGCACCCAGCACCTACGCAGGCACCACGACGGTGATCGCCGGGATTTTGCGGGTCGAGAAAACCGGTCTCAATGCCATTGTCGATGCGGACGCCGACACTTTGGTCGCCGAGTTCGCGGCCCCGACGGCTCCCGGGGCTTATCGCATCTTGCCCGGGCCTCTGGCCGGGTCCCAGACCTTCACCGCCACCGGTTTGGGCTCGCTCCAGCAGGCGACTTTCGACGCCCAGACCAGCACCGTGACGGTCACGGGAGAGCCGGACGGCGACCCTTACGTGGCCTGGATCGAGAGCTTCACTCCGAATCCCTTGCTCCCGGATGACGCCTCCAAATTACCCACCGCCGACCCGGATGGCGACGGTATCGCCAATCTGATGGAATACGTGCTGGCTGGCGGCAACCCGGTCGTGCCGTCTCTCTCCATTCTGCCGACCGTGGCCAGCGTGGTTGACGATCTGGTGCTAAGCTACACCCGCAATGACGAATCGGAAGCGGACACCACGCAAGTCGGCCAATGGACCACGGATCTGACCATTTGGAACGACGTCGTGCCCGTGGTGGTCAACGAAAACGGGGCTTTGGCCGATGACATGACCGTCACCGTGCCCAAGAGCAATGCGGTCAATGGAAAATTGTTCCTCCGCTTGAAGGTAACCATGCCGTAACAGCTTGGCCCAGCGTCTCCCGACGTGTGGAACCCCCACCACGGGTTTCCGGCCAACGGACCGAGGAATGCCATCGTGAAAAGAAGCCCCAGCAGTGCCCAAGGCCGCAGCAATATTGCAGGCCACCCACCCTTGGTCATCGCGCCACTACCACGACGTCCTTGCCCCGGCACGGGCTTCACTTTGATCGAGCTTCTCGTCGTGATTGCCATCATCGCGGTTCTTGCCACCTTGGCCGTCCCGGCCTACTCCACGGTGCGAGAAAGTGTCGACAAGGCGAAATGTGTCAGCCATCTCAAACAGTTGGCGGCCCTCACCACCACCATGGCGTCGGAGAACAACGGCAAGATACCGAATTGGACGGAAATCACCGGCCCTTGGCACTGGGACGAAATACGGATGTATACCGGGACGCCGACCAACACGCCGCTCAAAGGCAGCATCTTCCAGTGTCCCGCGACTTGTCGCAATCCTGTCCTCTCCAAACAGTTGGATGTCACCGGCGGCGAGTTTCCCGTCGGCCGCGGTCACTACAGGTTCAATAACTTCTATGCGGCGGGCCAGCGGCCCAAATTCAAAGCAAGCGACGCCCTCTTGTTCTGGGATTTCGCCTACACGACCACGCCGAACGCCGATTGGTCCCACTACCGCGGCAGTTCCAATCCGGTCCTCAATCTGGCCTATGCCGACGGGCATGTGGCCACCGTCAGTGCGACCGACTTGCGCGCGGGAAGCCGGTCCCAAGGCATTGCCCCGCTTTATCCGCTGGGCGGAAGCGATTACACCGCCCGGCTCTACCGGCTGGGCTGGGTGCTGGAAAAGTAATCTTTTGCTCATTGCCGCCCAGTCGGATTAAGTCGCACCCCGCCATCCACCTTGTAAAACAAAGGCCCGAACCCCACCCCATACCGCACCCCACCCTATGACCACGCACACCCCCGCCCACCTGCTCCGTGTCTCCCTTCTCTCCGCGGTTGCCGCGCTCGGAGGTTTTCTTTTCGGTTATGACAGCGGGGTGATCAACGGCACGGTGGGGGCATTGCAGAAAGCCTTCAATGCCGACAACGTCGGCAGTGGCTTCAACGTGGCCTCCATGCTGCTGGGTTGCGCGGCAGGCGCGTTCCTCGCCGGTCGCATTGCCGACCGCTTCGGCCGCCGCGCCGCGCTTTTTGCCGCAGCGATTTTTTTCGGCATCAGCTCCTGGGGCTCCGGCATCGCCACCGGATCGTTGGAATTTGTCGTCTACCGGCTGATCGGCGGCTTCGCGGTCGGAGGGGCCAGCGTGATTTGCCCGGCTTACATCAGCGAAATCGCCCCCGCCGCTTACCGCGGACGCCTTGCCACCCTGCAACAAATGGCCATCGTGCTCGGACTCTTTTTTGCCTTCCTCATGAATTACCTTATCGCTTTGGGAGCGGGCGGCGCCTCGGAGCCGTTCTGGTTCGGCTTTCAGGCTTGGCAGTGGATGTTCTGGATGGAATTGGCTCCCGTCGCCTTGTTTTTTGTCGGCCTCTTCTTCATTCCCGAATCCCCGCGCTACTTGGTCGCCGTCGGCCGCACCGGGCAAGCCGAAGCCGTCTTAGCCGGCCTCTCCGACCCAATCGAGGCAGCAGCCAAAGTGGAGGAAATCCGTGCCACCATCGACACCAACCACCGCCCCACCCTGAAAGATCTTTTCGACCAGACAAGTAAACGCCTCCATCCCATCGTCTGGGTGGGCATTGCCATCGCCGCCCTGCAGCAATTGGTCGGGATCAATGTGGTTTTTTATTACGGCGAAGTGCTCTGGCGCGCGGCCGGCTTTTCCGAGGCCAACGCGCTGCTCATCAATGTCATCGGGGGCATCATCAACGTGAGCGCCACGGTGGCGGCCATTTTGCTCATCGACAAAGTCGGACGCAAACCCCTCCTCCTCACCGGTTCGCTCGGCATGGCGCTTTTCCTCGGCATCCTTGCCGTGGTCTTCGGCACGGCCGAAGTCGGTGCCGATGGCAACCTTGTCCTCGGGGACGCCGCCGGGCGCATTGCCTTGGTCAGCGCGAACCTCTACATCGTCTGCTTCGGCATTTCTTGGGGGCCGGTCATGTGGGTGCTGCTCGGCGAGATGTTCCCCAACCGGATCCGCGGCGCCGCGCTCTCCCTGGCCGGACTCTCCCAGTGGGGCACCAATTTTTTGGTCACCATGACCTTCCCCATCCTGCTTGGCACCATCGGCCTGGGCGGAGCTTACAGCCTTTACGCCATCTTCGCCGCCATCTCGGGTTTCTGCGCGTGGAAATTTGTCCGCGAAACCAAAGGCCGCAGTCTCGAACAAATGGAGCTCTAAACAAGCTGGCGCCGGCCCGCTGACCTCCCCGGGATGAAGCGATCCGTTGAAGCTCCTGCCGCGCGACTGCGCCGCACCGCGGTGGTGCGCACCGACTACCAGAAATTCGAAATCTGGAAGTCGGCCCTCGCCACCGAGTTCCGGGTGTCCGGCGCCACGCATGCCTTCCATCACCGGCACCGCTTCCTCACCGGATTGGTCTGGGACATGCTGGCCGCCGCCGCGCTCCTCGGAAAAAGGGAGGAACCACGTTCCTTGCTCATGCTCGGGCTGGCCGGTGGAACCACCTTGCGCCTTCTGCGCCGCCTCCTGCCCACCTGCCGGTTCACCGCACTCGAGATTGATGCGCAGATGGTCCGCCTGGCCCGCCGGCACATGGCACTCGACGCGACCGGGGTCGAAGTCATCGTCGGCGACGCCTATGCTTGGTTGCGCGCGAATCGCCGCACCTTTGACGTGGTCATCGACGACATCTATCTGGCCGGACGGACCGACGTCTTCCGGGCCAAGGCCATGAACCGGCCGCTGTTGGCCGACCTGCGGCGGGGGGGGTGTACTCACGGTGACCCTCGTCACCGGCCCGGGTCACCGCACCATGCAGTCGGCAACTCGCAGAATCCTCCGTTCGTCCCTCGCCCAATTGCGGACCGTCAAGGCACCCGCGGCGATGAACGAGGTCCTCGTTGCCGGACGAACCGTGGCCACCGCTTCCCGGTTGCGGTCCCGGGAGACGTCCTTCGCCGAGACCACCGACCGGACCCACTGGCGCGAAATCACGGTGCGTCGCCTCCGCTCAGCGGGCGAGATTT
Organism: Verrucomicrobiota bacterium; assembly: GCA_027624625.1. GTDB lineage: Bacteria > Verrucomicrobiota > Verrucomicrobiia > Chthoniobacterales > JACTMZ01 > JACTMZ01. The sequence goes on from JAQBWH010000037.1 coordinate 4,933, forward strand.
GAAGGTTGAGCACACTACCGAACAAAGCAGACCATCTCAGGCCCAATAACCATCTCACACCCCGCTCGTGGAGCGGAGTTGGCGGTCATGAGGTTGCCCATCCAGCGACCTTCTTGTCTCACCTCACCGCATGGAACCTCGACACAGCCGGCAAGCAACGACCTCCGGCACGCGCTGACTTCGAGATTACCGCAAGACGACACCGGTCAGCGGGGGCAAGGTCAGCAAGCGCGCACCGTCCTTATCCGCGCTGAAAACCGCCCCCGTCTCACGGCCCGTGGAAAAAAGAATTTCCCCCTGGATCCCGGTGAGGGGGACGGCCTGCTCCTGGTTAGAACGATTCAGAGCCACCACGCGGCGGTTGTCACCTGTCCCACGGCTGTAGACAAAGACGTTCTTCTCATCCTCGGCCGTCAAAACGGAAAACTCCGACGTCTTGAATGCCGGGTGATTGGTATGCAGCGCTATGGCCCTGCGGTAGAAACCATGCACTTCTTGGTCGAAATTCGGATCATCTTCCCCCCGCTCGCGTCCGATGGGATCGGTTTTCTCCATTTCCATTTCAAGGTCAGGCCATGGCATCGGCTTGCGGCAATCCGGGTCATCCCCTCCCCAAATCCCCGCCTCCACGCCATAATAAAACATCGGCGCGCCGACATAGGTGAGCTGGAACAGCGTGATCAAGCGCTGGATGGCGCGCTCTTCTTCGCTCGGCGCGCGGACTTGATACCCGGGATTGCTCCGCGCTGAATTACCCGGCTCGTCATAGTCGAACTTTTCCTGGTTTTCGTATCGGCCGGCGGAGTTGCGGTTGACGATCATCTGCGCCAGACGGTCGGTGTCGTGCGAGTCGGTCAGATTCCACAGCGCCAGCTGCACATCGTCCGAAAATTGGTCGCGGCGCGCGTTGAGCAGTTCTCCAAAAGCGGACGGCTTGATGCTGTTGTCAATGAGGTAGGCCTTCACCGGCATGGCAAAGGCATAGTAGTTCATGGCCGCGGAAAATCCGGTCCGTTTGAGGTAGTCGGCCGCATTGGTCCACACCTCGGGGATGGTGATGGCCTGCGGGTTGATCTGAAAAACCAGTGCATTCCACTCGCGCCAGAATTTGTCCGGCACCTCTTCCGACACATCGAGCCGCCAGCCGTCGATGCCGTCGCCCGGATCACCATTGCCATCCGGGTCCATCCAACGCTTGGTTGCATGGAAAATGTATTGCTTCGGCCCGGGGTGGAGATCGGTGCCGTCTTCGTTGTTGCGGAATTCGGGCAAGGTGAAAAACCCGGCCCAACCCTTGACGCGCAACTCATTCCGGCGCGTTTCCGGATGGTCGAAAGATTGGATGGTGAACCAGTCGGCGTAGGGTGACTTTTCACCATTAATCCGGATATCGCGGAACGCGAAGAAGTCGCGCCCGGTGTGGTTGAAAACTCCATCGATCACCACCTTGATCCCGCGGTCGTGCGCTTTTCTGATCAGCTCGAGGAACAACTTGTCCGCCGCCGTCCACTGCCAAGTCGCCGGATCATCCGTTTCCCCACCGTGGCGGATCATCTCCAAGTCACCTTCCGGGTCAGGACCAAAATTCGGATCAATATGGTGGAACGAGTTGCCGTCGTATTTGTGCTGCGAGCGGCCGTAAAAGACCGGATTGAGCTTGATCGCCGAAACGCCGAGCTCCTGCAGATAGCCCAGCTTGTCGATCACCCCCTGCAAATCGCCGCCATAGCGCCGGTGGAATATGCCGTTCTCGTAAAAACTGTCGCCGATCGCCTTTTCCCACCCGTCACGGACGAAATAATCGCCTGTCCACGGGGTGACACGCCATCCACCCACATTCGGGAAATGCATTTCCAACGTCTCGCGCGTGGGGTCATTGGAAGGATCACCATTGCGGAAACGCTCGGGGAAAATCTGATACCACACCGCCGATTTCCCCCAATCGGGCACACTATTAAGCAAGGGCTTTGTCTCTTTGGCATGCACGACGGAAACAAAAATAGCCAAAAGTAAAAAACAGCTTTTCATCAAAAAAATGCGCGGGAAACCCCACAGACTCGTTGCCCAAACATCCGAGTCAAGGCACAAACCATTGCGACCCATTCCAGCCTCCTCTATACTCCCTCAGGACTGATGACTACCCTTGCCCTCGCCGTGGCCTTTACCCTTGGTGTCTCGTTTTTCTGCTCACTCCTTGAGGCTATGTTCCTCAGCACGACCACTGCAGAGGTCGAGGCGCTCAAGGAACGAAATCCGCGGCGCGGAAAACTCTTTGAAGACTCGCGTGATCACATGGAGGAGACCATTTCGTCCATCCTCACCCTCAATACCATTGCCAACACTTTGGGCGCTGTCCTCGTCGGCGGCATGGCCACAAGCCTCTTTGGCGATGCCTCCCTCGGCATTATCTCCTCACTGATGACGCTTGCTATTCTCGTCTTCTCCGAAGTTATCCCGAAAAATCTGGGAGTCGTTTACCGCTCCACCCTGCAAAAGCACGCTGCTTTTCCCTTGTACTGGATGCGCCGAGTCCTCCGTCCTCTCACCCACCTCTGCAACCTCATCGTCCGCGCCATCATCCGGGTCAAGCCCGACGAAGGTGCGTCCGACCGGGAGATCGTTCTCCTCGCCGAAAAAGGCGCCCGGGAAGGCACCCTCACCGGTGGCGAGCGCGATCTCATCCACAATGCCCTGAGCCTCTCGAGCACGCGCGTCGCCGACATCCTGACTCCGCGCAATGTCGTTGTCACCTTGGAGAACGATCAAACTGCGGCCGACGTCCTGGCCGAGCATCCCTCCATCCGTTTCAGCCGCATGCCCGTGCATTCGGGAACGCTCGACGAAATCACCGGCTTGGCCCGGCGCCGCGATATCCTCCACAGCATTGCCACCGGGCACGGTGAACGTAAAATCAAGGACCTCCAACAGCCCGTTTCCTTCGTCCCCGAAATGGCCACCGCGGCCAGCGCCCTGCAGACCCTCCTTGCCGCCAACCAGCAAATGGCCACCGTGGTCGACGAATACGGCGGCTTCGTCGGTGTGGTCTCGATCGAGGACATCATCGAGCACTTGATCGGACGCGAAATTTACGAAAAAGACGATGTTGCGGTCGATATGCGCGCCTTGGCCCGGCGCCGCGGACGTCAACGCCAACGCAACTCGGACCTTCCCGCTGCCCAGACCTGAAACACCCCACCATCCTCTTCCCGTATCTCCCTGCAACTGTTTCACGGCAGGCGCGGATACTGGCCCGTCCGGCCACCTCCTCCTAACCATCACGCTTCACACTGGGCGAGGCCAAGGCGAAGTCCGGATCGGCAACACCATTGCGGTCATCCAACTCGGCTTCACAACCGCAACCCCCGGTCAAGCTACGGTTTTCGCAGCAGTGACGCGCCAACGGCACAAGCGCCTGGCGACCGGCCGCACCATTCCGCTCAGCCCTCAAGTTTCGAATTTCTCACCCTCATCCGAAGACCCACCGCGCCAAGGTAAAGGTTACGACCGGAATCAGGAGGGTAAAAACCAGGTTGACCAAAATTCCGACCCGCGCCATCCGCGGCAGCGGAACCAACCCGCTCGCGAAAAGAATAGTATTCGGCGGCGTCCCCACCGGCAGCATGAACGCACAGCTGGCCGCCATCACCGCCGGTAGCACAAGCAACAACGGATCCTGACCCATCCCGATGGCGACCGAAGCCACCACCGGCAAAAACGTCGCCGTCGTCGCCGTGTTGCTGGTCAATTCGGTCAAAAACAACATCGCCACCGTGACAAACACCACGACCAGCACAATCGGCAACCCTTGCCACGCGGCAGTCAGTGTCCCCAACCACGCCGCCAACCCCGTCTTGTCCACCATCTCCGCCATACTCAAACCCCCGCCGAGCAAAATGAGCACGCCATAAGGCAGGTTTGGCAAATCCCGCGCGGACAAAACAAACTCCCCTCGCCGCCAATCGACCGGAATCAAAAACAAGGCCACTCCCGCCGTCATCGCAATCCCCGCATCGGACACTCCCGGCAACCACGGTTTGAGCAATGGCTGGGTCATCCACAACAGCGCGGTCAGACAGAACACCACCGTCACCGAAATTTCCCCCCGCGACCAGCCACCCAACTTGGCCAACTCCCCGCGCACCTCCTCCTGCAACCCCGGAAGCTCCATCTTCCGGTCCGTCAAACAAACACGCGCCAAAATAGAGTGGGTCAGAAAAACACCCACCACCACCAACGGCACGCCCACCAGCATCCACTGGCCGAACCCGATTTGCAGACCGTAAGTCTCCCGCAAAAATCCCGCCATGAAGGCATTCGGCGCCGTCCCGATCAAAGTCCCGATTCCGCCGATGCTCGCCGCGTAAGCCACCCCGAGCATCAAGGCCAACCCTATCCCTTCCTGCGCCCGCTCATCGCCGCCCATCCGCGCGTGAAACAGCGCCGCCACCGATATCGCCATGGGCAACATCATCACCGTCGTCGCGCTGTTATTGATCCACATGCTCGTAAACGCCGTCGCAGCCATAAACCCTGCGAGAACACGGCTGGCCCGCGACCCGGTCCGTGCCACGATCCAATAAGCCACCCGCTCATGCAGTCGCCATCGCTGCAAGCCCAGCGCGAGGACAAAGCCGCCGAGAAAAAGATAGATCACCGGATTGGCAAACGGTGCTGCCGCATCCTTGAACGGCGCCACCTCCAGCAAGGGAAACAGCACCAGCGGGAGTAACGCCGTGACCGGAATCGGAATCGCTTCCGTCATCCAAAGAATCACCATCACCCCCACCACCCCCACCGTCCGCCACCCCGCCACACTCAGCCCCTCCGGCGGCTCCATGAGCAAAACAAAAGCCAGCAACCCCGGCGCCACGATCAAGCCGATCCGCCCCGCCCTGCCTATCTCGCTCTCCCGCATCCCCGCACCCTGCCAAATTCCCCTGACCAAAGCCAAGCCCCCCGCACCCTTGGCCCGCGGGCCATTTGTGCCGCTCGTCACTTCCGCCGCGATTTCCACCCGGAATGGTCCCCTCGCCGACCGACTGCACCCCCTCAATCAGCTTTCAAGTTTCCGCTTTGCGCCTTCCGGTCTTATAAGAACCCTCGATGTCCGTCCCGCAGCTTACCCCCATGATGCGCCAATACCAGGACATCCGCCGCGAACTCCCCCCCAACACCCTCCTCCTCTTCCGCCTTGGCGACTTCTACGAGATGTTTTTTGACGACGCCCGCGAAGCCTCCGCCCTCCTCAACGTCGCCCTGACCAAGCGCGGCGACACTCCCATGTGCGGCGTCCCCTACCACAGCGCCCGCGCCTACGTGGCCAAACTGGTCGAAGCCGGCAAACGCGTGGCCATTTGCGACCAAGTCGGCGAGGTCACCCCGGGCAAACTCGTCCGCCGCGAAATCGCCCGCATCCTCAGCGCCGGCACCCTCGACGACTTCGGCCTCGAGGAAAACCGCCACAACTACCTTGCCGCCGTCTGCCCGGACAAAAAATCCTCCGGCCTCGCTTGGCTCGATCTCAGCACCGGCGAATTCCGCCTCGCCGAAATTGAAACCCCGGCGCAACTCGCCGACCAACTGGCCCGCCTCCAACCAAGCGAACTCCTCATCCCCGACCATCTCGACCCCACCCCCGAACTCCCGCTGCCCCCCACCCCGCACGACGCTTTTGCTTTCGATCTTACCCAAGCGACCGACCTCCTCCGCGACCACTTCCGCGTGCAATCCCTCGACGGCTTCGGTTGCACCACTCTCCCCCAAGGCACCCGCGCTGCCGGTGCCCTCCTCCACTACATCACCCGCAGCCTCCGCCGTGACGCGCAACACCTCGCGCCCCCCAAACCCTGGCATGCGACATCCTACCTCCTCCTCGATGCCGTGACCCAAACCAACCTCGAACTGGTCGAATCCCGCAACCCCGAAGGGACCAGCCTCCGCGGCGCCATCGACCGCACCCTCACTCCGATGGGCGCCCGCCTGCTGCGCGAATGGATCCTCCATCCGCTCCGCGATCTCGCCGCCATCACGCACCGCCAAGACCTCGTTGCCGCCTTGCATGATGACCCCACCCGCCTCGCCTCGGTGCGCGACATCCTCCGCGATATCCGCGACATGGAACGCGCCGTCTCCCGCCTCAGCCTCGCCTCCGGCCACGCCCGGGATCTCGTCGCGCTGAAAACTTCCCTCGCCCTCCTTCCGTCCCTTCGCGCCACCCTCGCTGAAAACGACAATTCCCCGCTCCTCGCCCTCGCCGCCGACCTCCGCACCTTCGACCCGCTGGTTGCCCTCCTCGAATCCTCCGTGGTCGACGAGCCTCCGCCCACCACCCGAGACGGCGGCATGATCCGCGCAGGCTACCACCCGGATCTCGACGAACTCCGCCGTGCCGGGACCGAAGGACGCCGCTGGATCGCCGAACTGCAAGATCGCGAAATCGCCCGCACCGGCATCAAGTCCCTCAAAATCCGCTACAACTCCGTCTTCGGTTACTACCTCGAAGTGACCAAATCCAACCTCGCCTCCGTCCCCGACGACTACACGCGCAAACAAACCACCGCCAACTCGGAGCGCTTCATCACCCCCGAGTTGAAAGAAATGGAAGGTCGCATCCTCGGCGGCGAAGAACGCGCCCGCGCCCTCGAGTCTGAAATCTTCGGACAGCTCCGCGCCGCCGTCCTCACCGAGTTGGCACCGCTCCAACAGGCCGCCCGCGCCGTCGCCCAGATCGACACCCTCGCCGGACTGGCCGAAACCGCCCGCACCTTCCGCTACGTCCGGCCGATACTCACCGCCACCGGCGCAATCAAAATCACCGACGGACGCCACCCCGTCCTCGACCAGACGATGCCCGCCGGGCGCTTCGTGCCCAACGACACCGCGCTCGACACCGACGCCCCCCGACTCGTCATTCTCACCGGCCCCAACATGGCCGGCAAAAGCACCTACATCCGCCAAGTCGCTCTCCTCGTCCTCCTCGCCCAGACCGGCAGCTTCATTCCCGCGGCCCAAGCCGAGATCGGACTGGTCGACCGCATCTTCACCCGCGTCGGGGCGACCGACGACCTCGCGCGCGGACAATCCACCTTCATGGTCGAGATGAACGAAACCGCCGCCATCCTCAACAATGCCACCAACCGCAGCCTGGTCATCCTCGACGAAATCGGCCGCGGCACCTCGACCTTCGACGGCCTCTCCATCGCCTGGAGCGTGGCCGAACATCTTCACGACGTCACCGCCTGCCGCACCCTCTTCGCCACCCATTACCACGAACTGACCGACCTCGCCCGCACCCGCCCCGGAGTGACCAACTGCAACATCGCCGTCCGGGAGTGGAACGACGACATCATCTTCCTCCGCAAAATCATCGAAGGCCCCGCCGACCAAAGCTACGGCATCCAAGTTGCCCGACTCGCCGGCCTCCCCGAACCCATCCTCAAACGCGCCCGCGAAATCCTGACCAACCTCGAAAACTCCGAACTGACCGCCGACGGCAAACCCGCCCTGGCCGAAAAACGCCCGCGCTCCCACAAACTCCGCGCCTTCACCGACCAACTCGACCTCTTCGAGTCATGAGCTGCGGCACTCGGTGCCGCGAACCCAACAACTCGTCGGCGCCGGCCGTTAACCCGCACTTGTAGCGGCGGTCAGCCGAGACTTTGCCAGACGGGTCGCCGCAGCGACCAGCTGATCTGACCGCCGGAACCTATCCCTCCAACCCAGAGCAAAACTCGCGAAAAGCCCTCTCCTCCTCTGCCGTCGCCACTCCCGCCACGATGTGACCGGCCAAACTCCGGACCACAACGGCCCGCTTCTCCGGCAAATCAAGCTTCTTGATCACCAACCTGCAAGCGAAGCAAAAAAGTTCCTGTTGTAAAAACAGAAAGGCGCCATGCGGTGGCCACGACGGCAAAGGTCAACCGCTTCCTCCAAGCTCATCGCTGCGGTGTGCTGCGAATCCGACAAAGCTTTGGTCGCGTCATGTCCATCGGATGTCGGTTTGTGCCGGGCGCTCTTCGCCTCGCAGGGCACCATGTCTTGCGCCGTGACAATCTCCCAATCAAACAAAGCCAGCCATGGCCTCACAACCTTCATGCTCAACCCCGCTTGGCCCGCTTCGCACTTTTGATTTTCTGCAACTCCGCAACTCCCGTTGGCTTCAAGTAGCCTTTCCCCGTTCGAGCATAAATGGGCTCCGCACTAAACTGATGCTGAATAGCCAAACCCTCTTCCATCAACTCGATAAACAAGGGATTCTTCAACAGCTCCGGATCAATGGCCGACTTCATACCCAAACACTGCCACCGCCCTCGCCCCCGGGCAAAGCTCCTTCCTCCTCCCTCCGCGCCCTCCACGGTTTCCCCCCCAATCCGCCCGCGATTGACACCCCTCTCACTCCTCAAAGAAACTCCCCCCCATGCCCATCCTGCATTTCCAAAAGATGAACGGCGCCGGCAATGACTTCGTCCTGCTCGACAACCGCGACGGTTCACTGGCCCTGACCGGCGCGCAAATCGCCCGCCTCTGCGATCGCCACCGCGGCATCGGGGCCGACGGACTCCTCCTGGTCGAAAAGCCCGAAGCCCAAGCCGACTTCCGCATGCGTTACTACAACGCCGACGGCCGGGAAGCCGAAATGTGCGGCAATGGCGCACGCTGCTTTGCCCGTTTCGTCAACCGACTCGCGCCCGCCAGCAACGGCAGGGTCACCTTTGAAACTCCCGCGGGCCTCATCTCCGCCACCCTGCGCGGCGACCAAGTCTCCCTCGGCATGAGCCAACCCGGTCCCTTCGCCCATGGCGTGGAACTCGACGCTGCCGGCCAATCACGCACCGTCTACTCGATCAATACCGGCGTCCCGCACGCCGTGCTCCTCGTCGACGACCTCGAAGGCACCGAGGTCCATCCACTCGGCGCCGCCCTCCGCCATCACCACCACTTCCAACCCCGCGGAACCAACGTCAATTTTGTCCGCCAACTCGGACCCCAAGACCTCGCCATCCGTACCTACGAACGGGGCGTCGAGGCCGAGACCTTGGCCTGCGGAACCGGCGTGGTGGCCAGCGCCCTCACCATAGCCGTTCTCACCGGCGCCGAATCACCCATTCGTGTCCTGGTCAAAGGCGGGGACACACTGCAGGTCGATTTCTTCCGCACCGCCGACGACTTCTCCCAGGTCATCCTGACCGGGCCCGCGGATTTTGTCTTTGAAGGCGAGATCACCGTCTAGTTCACTTGCATTATGTTCGCCGGCACCTACACCGCCCTCGTTACCCCCTTCCGCCACGGCCAAGTCGATTACGATGGCTTCCGCCAACTGATCGAAGCCCAAATCGCCGGCGGGGTGGATGGCATCGTCCCCGTCGGCACGACCGGCGAATCACCCACCCTCTCGCACGACGAACACCGCGACGTGATCAAAGCGGCGGTCGACATCGCGGCCGGACGGATCAAAGTGATCGGCGGCACCGGGTCCAACGCGACGGACGAAGCCATCGCCCTCACGCAGGATGCGGAAAAGGCCGGCGCGGACGGCGCCCTCATCGTCGCCCCCTACTACAACAAACCCACGCCCGAAGGCCTTTACCGCCACTTCCGCGCCATCGCCGAAGCTACCAAGCTCCCGATCATTCTCTACAGCATTCCCGGACGCTGCGGCGTGGAGATCGGCGTGCCCGTGGTAGCCCGCCTCGCCCAGGATTGCCCGAACATCGTGGCGATCAAAGAAGCCGGCGGCACGGTCGAACGCATCAGCCAACTCCGCCACGCCGTCCCCGAAACTTTCGAACTCATCTCCGGTGACGATTCGCTCACCCTCCCCTTCATCTCCGTCGGCGCCGTCGGCGTGATCAGCGTGGCCTCCAATCTCGCCCCCGCCCAGGTCAGCGAGCTCGTCCGCGCCGCGCGCGACGGACACATGGCCCGCGCCGAACAACTCCACCGCCGCCTCTACCCGCTCTTCAAAAACCTTTTCATCGAAAGCAATCCCTCCCCCACCAAATACGCCCTCTCCCTCACCATGGGCCTCTCGCCCGAAGTGCGTCTCCCGCTGGTCGAAATGACCGAAGAAAACCGCCACCTCATCCGCGCCACCCTCGCCGACCTCGGCCTCCTTCCATGAGCACGCCTCTCCGCCTCTGCATCCACGGCGCCCAAGGCCGCATGGGCCAAGCCCTCATCCGCTGCGCCGCCGAAGATCCGGAACTTGAAGTGACCGCCACCGTCGATGCGGACGACAATTTCCCCGCCGCGCTCGCCAAGTGTGATGCGGTCATCGACTTCTCCGCCACCCACATCACCGGTCCGGTGGCCAAAGCCTGCGCCGACGCCGGCAAAATCCTCGTCATCGGCACAACCGGACACGAACTCACCGAGCGTGAGCTAATCAACCAAGCCGCGGCCAAGATCCCGCTCGTCTTTTCGCCGAACTATAGCGTCGGCGTGAACACCCTTTTCTGGCTCACCCGCAAAGCCGCCGAAATCCTCGGCCCCGACTTCGACCTTGAAGTCATCGAAATGCATCACCGCCTGAAAAAAGATTCCCCCTCCGGCACCGCCCGCCACCTCGCCGAAATTCTCGCTGAAGTCCGGAAGCTAGACTACGCCGAGTCCGCCCGCCACGGACGTGCCGGCATTGTCGGCGAACGAACCAATGACGAAATCGGCGTCCATGCCATCCGCGGCGGTGACGTGGTCGGCGATCACACGGTGATCTACGCCGCGCCCGGCGAGCGCCTCGAACTCACCCACAAAGCCTCCAGCCGCGACACCTTCGCCCGCGGCGCCCTCCGCGCCGCCAAGTGGGCCACGAACCAACCCGCCGGTCTCTACGACATGCAGGACGTGCTAGGCCTCAAGTAGGTGCTCTACCTGATGTAGCGTCGCAGTCCTCGGCGACGGCCGTTTCAGATCAGACTTGGTGGATCGCGATATCTCTATTGCGATTTTTTCCACTGCGCATCGCGCCGGGGACGGCACGATCCACCTTCAACAATTAATCCTCCCGAACTTCCAAACGCAGGAACTTCTGCGGTTCTCCCGGCAACACCGGGACTGTCGCGCGACGCACCTGGTACGCGCCGTGGTCACTGACAAAAGTGTCGATGACACCGGTGGTCGACCAATTGCCGCTGATGAGATCGTTTCTCCACGCCACACCTCCGGTGACGCCGTTGAGCGCTTTGCTGCGACGATAATCCATATGGAAGCTCGTTGCAGTCGGCGCACCAATGACCATGGCTCCCGCTGCATCGCCACCCGGCTGCATGCCGAAGAAATATTCCGCCAGATTACCCAGACCGTTGCCATCGGGATCGGCCCCAGGTGATGCGTCGGACAGTCCGACACCCCAGTCCCCAAAGGACTGGCCGGTCACGGTCAGCACACCCGGCAGGTAATTGATGTTATAGTTAGCCGGAGCAAAGGTGCCACCAGTGGCTGCAGACGGCGTGATGACATAAGTTCCCAGCGCGTCGTTGGCTCCCGTGCCGCCGTCGGCCGCAAGCGTAACCGATCCGACGATCTCGATGCCGACAAGCCCCACAGCAGAGAAAGCCTTCTGCCCCGATGCAAGTAAAAGCGTTTGGCCGAAAGGTTTGTTTTGATCGTCTGCCGTTATGTTGAGCCCCTTGCGGCGCACTTCGGCCTCAGGCATGGCCAGCGTGGCGGAGGCTGCACCGGAGGTGCAAACAATGTTGCCGGAATACGAACCCGCGGGTGAGCCGGCGGCCACGCGAATAAAAACCGTGGTCGCAGCGATAGTCCCGGTTCCGGAAATGGTCTGCGTTGCCGCAAAACCGGTGACTCCATCCTCTGCCAGCGAAACTTCGAATCCGTCCGGAGGGTCAACCAGAATTCCTTGCGCAAGGCTTGCCCCGCTGACCGTAAACGAGGTCGCAGTGAGCGAAGGCGAACCATAGGTGGCATTGAGAACGGAGAGGTTGCCGGAGGCGTTGACGCTAGGCTGTTGGACTGAGGCCGTGGTAATAACCAAGTCGTCCAAAAAGGCCCGCTTTGCCGTGGTAGCGATCGTGACAGTCGAGTTGGCCGTCCCGCCGGAGAAAGAAACTGTCTTCGTTTCGAATCCACCCGCCATGACATTGGAATAGACGACGGTTTGCTGAGCCAAACCTGTGGCAGTAACGACCAGATTCCCTTCCACGGTGGTCCAGCCCTTGACCTTGAAGCTAACCGTGAAGGCTCCTCCGCCCGCACTCAGATCGAGTGTTCTCGTCGTGATCGAGCCGGGATTGCCACGGACTCCGAGTTTGATCGCGCCCCCGGCTTGGTAAGCGCGGGAAGGTGCGGGGATGTTGGTGTTACCCGACCAAAGAGTAGGCGATCCGGTGTTCGTTATGTTGTCTCCGCTCGAGGCGGAAGCAAAATCTTCGGTCAGCAGGCTGACACCCCCGCCGCCCCCACCCCCGGACACAATCAAAGTCAATGTAGCCGAGCCTGTCCCAGCCGCATTGGAGGCGGAGATCGCAATGCTGAAAGTTCCGGCCACCGTCGGCGTGCCAGCGATCAGCCCGGTTGAAGTGCTGACCGAAAGCCCCTCCGGCAAACCAGTCGCATTGAACGAGGTCGGGCTGTTGCTGGCAGCGATCTGGTAGCTGAAACTTGTGCCGACCGTTCCGCTCGCGGTGGTCGAACCGGTGATGACCGGTGCCACCACACTGCCGAAGCCTGAATTGCGCGGGTTGGGGGCACTGGCGCTGAAGTCGTCGCGGTTATCACCGCTATCGCTCGCGCCACCAGTGCCCCGGAAAATCGCCGTTGTCTTGGAGGGCGAAGGAGCCGCACCGCTGCCCTCGTAAGCGTTCGCCGCGCCGAACCCGACAAAATCCTGCAATCCGTTCTGCCCCACCGGCGAGGATCCGGTGAAGGTTGCCGTGCTATTACGCAGAGCCACTTTGCCCTGCGTTCCGCTCATGTTGATCGTTCCCGTCGCGTCGGCCGAAGGCAAAGCCGATCCCGTCGTGCCGCCGGCCAGTTTGACCAAGTAGTATTTGCCGGGAGCAAGAGATGCGGCGAGAGGCACCGACTGCCAGCTTGTTCCGGAGGCCGAGGCATATTGCACGCTCCAACCGGTGAGATCTACCGCTGCTTCGCTGCGATTGTAGAGTTCGATGTAGTCGGACTTGTAGATCGCCCCGGAATTACCACCCGCTCCATAAACTTGGCTGATCAAGACCGGCGATTGGAGAATGGTGAAGTTCGTGCTGCTGGTCGCCATTCCACGCGGTGTTGCTACCGTGACCGCTCCGGTCGAGGCCGTCGTGGGAACCGTCGCCGTGATCTGGGTGAGTGAATCGACCGTGTAGGTCGTCGTATCGAAGCCGTTGAAACGCACCGCTGTCACCTCGGCAAAGTTGCTGCCGCTGATCGTTACCACCGTGCCCACCGCGCCGCTGGCCGGGGCGAACGAAGCAATGGCGGGTTCACCACTGCCGGTCAGGACGAATTGTTTCGCCGGCGCCGAGGTGCCAACCGCGCCCTCGCTGTCGGTGGCCCGGGCGGTCAACGCGTATTCGCCGCTGGTCGCGGGAACGGACCACGTTGCCTCGTAAGGCGAGGACGTGTCGGTGGAAATCAGGGTCTCGCCCACGTAAAAGCTCACGCTACTGACCACGCCCTGTCCCCCGCCGAGGGCGAGATCGGTCGCCGTGGCGGTCAGTGCGACCGATGTTTCCGGGAGCACGGTTTGCCCGTCAGTCGGTGCGGTCAAAGACACCACCGGCGGAGGATTCGTCTCGACGTTGGCGCCGCCGGTGACGATGAGCGAGTAGGTTTGGGACGATGTGGTCAGGGCGCCATCCCGCGAAACCGTCACAGTGTAGGTTCCGGCCTGGTCGGGCGCAGAAACATAAACCTGTTCCACGTTGTCCACATTATTCTTGCCCGTCGTGGCCACCGAATTCATCGCTGCATCGGACCAATTGCCGACAAAAGGCATGACATAGGGACGCATCAACGTGCTGCCCGGCGTGGTAACCGTGAGATCGAGGTTGTGGCGCAGATTCGGATTGCGGCTGTTGTCCGCCTGCGCCGTGCCGACCGGATCCGTCCAGCAGAGGGTGACGCGGATCGGACTGACCCCGTCCCACTGGAACGTATGCGTCCGACTGATCACCGCGGCGGTCAGCGTGTCCTCGATCATTTTCGGCGCAGCGAGACTTGCCTTGTGCGCCATGATCACATCAGCTGCCGCCTTCACGTTGATCAGACCCCAACCGAATTTGTAATCCGGCCCCGCATTGCCCAAATCATCGGCCGTGTGAATGAGCAAGCACTTTAACATACTCGAACGCATTCGCTGTCCGGCGAACTCGCGCGCATACAGCTGTGCGAGCAGCGCAGCCGAACCCGTGGCAGATGGCGCAGCCATGCTCGAGCCGCTGTACGAAGCATAAGCGGTGTTGGAGGTATCGATCGGCGAATTGACAGTAACACCGTTGGCCACCACGTCGGGCTTGATGCGGCCGTCGTCGGAAGGGCCCCAGCTGGAGAAGTCCGACATCGTGCCGGCCGAAGGGGAACGCACACCGCCGCTTATCGCGTCGTTGATCGCACCGACGGTCAGAATGTTTTTGGAAAGACCATTGTAGGTGATCGATTGGAAACCACCCTTGGCCGTCAGAAGATCCTGTTCATTGCCCGCCGCCCAGCAGATCAAATAATAAGGCATGGCAACCGCCAGCCGATCGGTTTCCACGGACTCGTCGTTGTAACGCCCCATGTCGGAAGTCCCCGCGTCGTAGCCGTAGGAATGGTTCGAGAGCGGTATCTTGTTGGTGTCGCCCGACGCGGTGGCTGCGCCGGATTCGGTCATCTCTGCGTAGTCGCTGTTCCAGTCCCATGAATCGATGGCGACACTGGGTGCCATGCCTTTGGCGCTGGCCGTGAAGCCCGAAGCACCCACCGTTCCAGCCACGTGGGTGGCATGATCGTCGAGGGGCG
>JAQBWH010000077.1 GCA_027624625.1 Verrucomicrobiota bacterium
ACCGGATATTTTTGTTTGACAGTCCAAAAGGCAGGGGCAGGATGCACCTAGTTGGTCTTAGCCCGCGTTGGGCCAAACCAGCCCAACAACAAACAATAAAACCCACAGAACATGAAAAAGAAACTCCTCCCACTCACACTCGCCCTCCTCGGCTGCCTTGCGCTGCCGGCCAGCGGTGACATCCTCATTCCTAACGGCGACTTCTCGCTGGGCGGAACCGGCTGGGTCGCCAACAGCGGCTTAGGCGAGCAACCTCCGGTCACCTTTGCCACCGACGGAAACCTTGGCGGTTATGGTACCGTCACTCCGAACGGAGGCTGGGGGATTCTCGTCAGTCCGACTGCGGCTGGCGCGACTGGCGCCGGTTATGATCTTGCCAGTTTAGGTTTGACCGCGGGCGGTCCAGTGACCTTTCGCTGGGATTCCATCCACCTCGGGGTCGGCAACACCGGTCCGTCTGCAGGCCCTGTTGGCGGAATGAAAGTTGAGGCCTGGGCCGACAATGTGATCGTGGACAATACGGGTGACCAATATGACACGCTTGTGGGAACGGGTGCCACTTGGGAAACCTACACTTACGATTGGACGATTCCTACGAACGCCCAAAAATTGATTTTTGTCCCACTCTGGGCGCCATCCGCTAACACAGCCACGGTCGGCTTTGACAATGTCGGCGTGGTTCCTGAGCCCTCGACCTACGCACTGCTCGCTTTGGGTGCGGCCGGATTGGGCGCTCACCTCGTTCGCCGTCGGCGCCGCTAAATTCCAGCGTTCATCGCTTTCAGAAAAACCCGGTCTTCACGGACCGGGTTTTTTCTTTTCCCCGGGCCAGGCCAAACTTGTTGCTGCAAGGGGGAGAATGTTTCGGTTTCGACCGCCGAGTCGCCCAACCGTGCCTGAACCAGACCCGCAGCAAAACACCCGCTGGCTTGTCCTCAGCTTATACAAAAAAGGGCGTTGAGAGTTTTTATTTGACAGCCCGAAAAGCGATGGCAGGATGCACCTAACTGGGTCCAAGCCTTTATTGGGCCAATCCAGCCCAACAACAAACAACAAAACACACAGAACATGAAAAAGAAACTCCTCCCACTCACCCTCGCCATGCTCGGCTGCCTCGCGCTGCCGGCCAGCGCGGTCATCCTGATTCCTAATGGCGACTTCTCCGCTGGCAGTACCGATTGGACCGAAGCCTCTGGCGGCGGCGCAGCTATATTTAGTTACCCATCAACTGGAGGACCCGGAAGTGGTGCATACGGCAGCATCGATGCCAATGCTGGGGGTTGGGCCGTTCTAGTTAGCCCAACAACTCCCGGTGCTGATGGAGGCGGTTGGGAGGTTGCAACCGTTGGCGTTACTCCGGGAATTCTCAACACGTTCACGCTCGATCTCAAAACGTTCGCCGGTACATCAAACGGGGGAATGAAAGTCGAGGCTTGGGGTGGCAACGCTATCCTTGGGAACAGTGGCGATCAATATGCTCCAGGTGCCGCCTACACAGATTGGACAACATTCACCTTCGATTATCTCGTGCCGTCCGCCACCGATAAAATGATTTTCGTGCCGCTCTGGGGTCCCAGTTCGACGGTCGGCTATGGCAATGTCGGCGTGGTTCCGGAACCGTCGACCTACGCGCTTCTCGCGCTCGGTGCCGCGGGACTCGGCGCGCATCTCGTTCGCCGTCGCCGTCGCTAAGTCCGACAGCAAGCAGTTTCAGCAAACCCGGTTCCGCGCCCGCGGGGCCGGGTTTCGCTTTTTTGAGTGGTGCTCGAGCCGCTTAAGAAAGTCGGTAGTCGCTCGTTGTTTTGGCGCGGGGGACGGCGCCGCTACATTTTACTGTAGCCGTCGGCGTCCCCGCCGACCAATCCACGGGTTCGGGGCATACCGTGCCGCGGCACAGACAGTTTTAAACTGCCCTTAAAGCACCGCTCCGCGGCGGCGGATGACCTCGCGATACCAGTGGTAGGAGTCCTTCGGGGTCCGCCGCTGCGTTTCGTAATCGACATGAACCAAGCCGAAACGCTGTTTGTAGCCTTCGGCCCATTCGAAGTTGTCGAGCAGTGACCAGTGGAAGTAGCCCTTGACCGGCACGCCATCGGCCACGGCCCGGCGCAACTCGCGCAGGTAACGCGAGGTGAAATCGATCCGCTGGGGATCGTGCACTTTGCCGTCCTGGGCCACCCAATCTGTGTTGCTCAAGCCGTTTTCGGTGATGAAGACGGACAAGCCGTAGCGTTCGTGGATGAAGCGCGGACCCCAACGCAAGGCGGGCGGGGTGATATTCCAACCGAAGGCGGTCCGCGGGTTCCCCGGTGCGAAGGGCACAACCTTGGCCCGGCCGTTGCGGTCGGCTTTGACCGGCGTTCCCTGGTAGATGTTCAGACCGTAGAATTCCAAGGGCTGGGCCATGATGCGCAGGTCGGCCTCGGAATACTTCGGGAGCAGCTGGCCGTAGGCCCGGCGCGCTTCCGGCGCCACGCGTCCGAGAATGACCGGATCGCTCCAGTGCGTGTTGTTGAAAAGGTGATCGCGCCCGCAGGCATTGGTCGCCCGCCGTGCCGCCTGCAGGTCGGCCGGTTTGGCCGTGGCCGGGTAATGCACCACGCCGACCGGTGCCCAGCCGATGCGAACCGGGTTCGGGCATCCGGCCCGCAGGGCGGAGACGGACAAACCGTGCGCCAATTGCACGTGGCGCACCATTTTGAGTTGCGCGCGCATGGGCAGGCGCAGCCCCGGGGCGTGGAGCCCGGTGCCGTGACCCAGCCCGATAAAGCACTGGGGTTCGTTGAAAGTCATCCAATCCCCGATCCGGTCGCCCAGATGCCGGGCGACCATCGCGGTATAATCGGCAAACCAAGCCGGCGAGTCACGATGACCCCATCCACCCTCGTCGAAAAGAACCGTGGGGTAATCCCAATGGAATAAAGTGCAGAACGGCCGGATGCCGGCCTCAAGCAAGCTGTCGACCAGTCGGTCGTAGAAATCCAACCCGCGGGCATTGACCTTGCCCCGCCCCCGCGGGAGCAGGCGCGTCCAGGAAAGGGAGAAGCGG
>JAQBWH010000038.1 GCA_027624625.1 Verrucomicrobiota bacterium
AGATACGTCATCGTGTTGACGCTGGAGGTGGGGACACAGGCTTCCGCGCCAACGAAATTGTATTCCAGCTTGTTGAGACTGAATTGATCCAGCCATCCATAAGAGCTGACATCTTGGATCGACCTGTAGGTCGTCTGGGCCCTGGCTGAAGTGGACAAGAGCAGGAGTAAGAGAACCCCGGACAGAAAACGGCGAAGGTCGTGTCTGGCAAGCATGCGGCGCCAAATGTCGTGCCTGGCGGATGAATGTCAAGTCGTCCGCTGGCGGACCATGCGCGCCTCAACTGATCTCCGCGAAGACACCGCCACCGAGGAGGCGTGATCCTTGGTAGAGGGCGCAGATTTGCCCGGCGGCGAGGGCGCGCTGGGGTGCAGCAAAGACAACTTCGGCGGTGCCGTCGTTGCGTCGGGTGAAATCGATCGGAACGCGCGGGGCGCGATAACGCGGACGCGCTTCGATGCGCGCTTGAGCGGGAAGCTCGGGGCCGGCAGCGCTGAGATTGGTCAGGATCGCGCGACTGGCGTAGAGGCCTTCGGTGTCGGGCCGGTCGTAACCGATGACGAGTTCGCTCGTGGTCATGCGTTTGTCGACCACGACATACGCGGTGTCCGGTTCGGCCGAGGCAACGCGGATGCCGCGGCGCTGTCCGAGGGTGTAATTATGCAAGCCTCGGTGCTCGCCGAGGATGCGTCCGGCCAGATCGACAATCGGACCGGGCTTTTCCGGGAGATATTCTTTCAAGAAATCCTGCATGCGGACTTTGCCGATGAAGCAAATGCCTTGGCTGTCTTTTTTCTCCGCGGTGACCATTCCGGCCTCGGCGGCCTTGGCTCGCACTTCGCTTTTGAGCAATTCGCCGACCGGAAACCACGCGCGCGTAATCTGCTCCGGACGCAGCATGGCAAGGAAGTAGGATTGGTCTTTCCCTGGGTCGGCACCCTCGAAAATGCCGGGTTGTCCTGCCGCTCCCAAAGCGATGCGCGCGTAATGCCCGGTGCCAATGCCATCGAACCCTTCGCGCAAAGCGAGATCGAGGAAGACGCCGAACTTTATCTCACGGTTGCAATAGACATCCGGGTTCGGCGTGACGCCCTCGGTATAGCCCTTGAGCAAATAATCCACCACGCGCTCACGGTAATCCTCAATGAGGTTGACCACGCGGAAAGGGATGCCGAGTTTTTCCGCCACGGCGCGTGCGTCGGCCACGTCCTGCTCCCACGGGCACTGGCCGAGCGGATCCCACTCGGCCATCCAGTTTTTCATGTAGGCGCCCTCGATCTCGTGACCTTGCTCGCGGAGCAAAAGCGCGGCTACGGAGCTGTCCACCCCGCCCGACATGGCGACGAGAATCCGGGCCATGACGCAATCAGCACGCGGCACGCACCGCAGCGGCGACCGCTTTGACGCGATCGAGGTCGACGGGTGCGGTCCAATGGCCGTCCTTCTTCAACGCGGATCCGACAATGACCGCATCGGCATGCTGCAGCATAGCCGCGGCGTTTTCCGCGGTTACCCCGGAACCGACAATAACAGGCAGCTTGGTCGCGCCACGCGCGGACGAAAGATCGGCCGTCGATGCTTCGCGTCCGGTCGCCTCGCCCGTGACGATGACCGCATCCGCCCCGAAAAACTCCGCGGCCTTGACCGTTTCGGCGAGGCTGACGTCCGCGGTCATGGCGTGCGCCGCGTGCTTCTTTTTCACGTCGGCCCACACGGCAATGTGTTCCGCGCCGATCAGCTTCCGGTAGCGCAACAAAGGACCCGCGCAGGCATTCAACCATCCCTCATCGGCCACGTGGCTGAAGACAAAACCCTCCGCACGGATGAAGTCCATCCCCGCCGCCAAGGCAACAGCCAGCGCGCCTTGGTTGGCTCCGGCTAGCACTTGCACACCGCAGGGCAAATCGGTGGCCTCGTTGATCGCGCGGCAGACGGCCGTCATGGAGGCGACGATTTCGGGCCCGACCTCGCCTTGGAGATAGGGAAGGTCGTGCATGTTCTCCACGAGGATGACATCGCACCCGCCCTCGGCCAGCACCCAGACTTCTTGCACCGCCTGGCGGACCAATTCGTCGACAGATTGCGACGCCCGCGGTGTTCCCGGCAACGCCCCGACATGGACCATGCCGATGAGGGCTTTGGGCGGAAGTTGGAAAGTCACACGGGAATGATGGCACCCCTTCGCCAATGCGCCAAAAGGTTTTGCACACTGCGCAGAGGAGCCGCGACCCGCATCAGCAGCTAGTCAGCCCCAGGCCCTGACCCACCACCCCTCGGGCCAATCGTTGCCCAAACAACTGCCCCGTGAGGCAGTAGCAGTCGCCCGCCGCACTTGCGAAAATCCAACGCTGGATGCTGGAAGGAAGCGGCGGATTTGATATCGGCCCGTCGTCAACTAAATTTTCGGCTTCATTTCCCCCGCGATGCGCCACGCCCTCCTTCTGACGACGTTATCTTTATGTCTGATCGCGCCTTGGCCGCCCCTGAAGACTGCAGGCAACGACGGACGGATCGAGCCCGACGGCGTTTGGCTGGGAGTGCGATGACCAGCGGTGTTTTTTCGTAGCCTCCGCCAAATCGGCGGAATCCGCACGGGAAATGAAGCACCGCAGCAGGGGAGCCAATCTTTGGCCGGCCGCGGCTTACTTGGCGGGGAGGTCGAAATTCGCCTGCGAGGTCATGAGCCAGCGCCCCCCTTGGCGGATAAAGGTCGCCAGATACGGTGCAGGGGTGCCCTTGTACCGGCTGCCCTTGATGGTGTATTCGGCGGTGGCCATGTACCGGACAACGAGGGACGACTCGTGACGGGTGGTTTTCATCGGGCCGAATTTGAAAGCGTCGAGCTCGATCTTGCCATTGCCGACTTTGACCAAGAATTCCGATTTGTTCATGTAGCTGCCGTCGGCCCTCGCCACCTGCCAACTCGGATCAAGGCTCGCCTCCAGCCCCTTGGTATCGGCGTCTTTGACCTGATTCCAAAAGGTCATGAGCAACTCCTTGGCCTGCGGGCCGGATTTTTTGCCGGAGGCCGCGCCGTCGCTGGCCAGGGAGCTTGCGCAGCCGGCGATCAGAGCGACGAGCATTGCGACGCAAAAAATCCGCGGCCTGCGGAGGCCGATGAAAAGTGTTTTCCGCTGCCGCGGCGCAGTTGCCTCTTGGACCTCTTTGGATTCGCATTTGGGATTTGATTGCATCATCGGCCAAACTAGCAGCCCGGTTTGCGAAAGGCAAGCACCCGCAGTTCCAGATTGGAGACTGGAACAGAGAGATCTCCGACATGCGGCCAAAGGCGGAAGTTTACCCGGAGACGGTCTCGCCCACCCTCGCCCCTGGCTGCCCCACCTTCTCACTCGGCCCTCCGATTTCCGCTTTCCGCCCTCTCTGCCCAAACTTCCCCCTTGCCCCGGCCAAGTTTCCCGATAATGTTGCGGGTTCGCATTTATGACCAAGACCGCCGTAAGCAGCGCAGCGCTGCACGAGAAAGACACCGGAAGCGCCGACGTGCAAGTCGCACGCCTGACTGAGCGCATCAACCATTTGACCGGACACCTGAAAGAGAACGCCAAGGACCACTCGTCCCGCCGCGGCCTCCTCAAAATGGTGGCCCGCCGCCGTAGTCTGCTCGACTACCTGAAAGACACGGCGGTCGAGCGCTACACCAAGCTCCTCGAGAGCCTCAATCTTCGCAAATAAACCAAGCCGCCGCGCTCGCGGCGGTTCTTTTGCCAGCCATCAGAACGCACGTCCCCGTCATTCATACCCCAGCCTGGGCTTCAGGTCTCCCCTGCGGAGCCTTGCATCCTGTGCTTTGGGATGAAACGGGGTCGGTGTTCACCAACCACAAACCGTAAATACATCCTATGTCACACACCATTATCTCGGGCCCAGTCGGCCAGAACGAGATCACCTTCGAAACCGGCAAAATCGCCAAACTCGCCGACGGCGCCGTCACCGTGCGCTCCGGCGACACCATCATCCTCGTCACCGCCGTCTCCGTGACCAAGTTGCGCGAAGGCCAGGACTTCTTCCCGCTGACCGTCGACTACAAAGAAAAGGCGGCCGCGGCCGGCCAATTCCCCGGAGGCTACTTCAAACGCGAGGGTCGGCCGTCCGAAAAAGAAATCCTCACCGCACGCATGACGGATCGTCCGCTCCGCCCGCTTTTCCCGAAGGACTACTTCTTCGAGACGCAGATCATCACCATCATGCTCAGCGCCGACGGTCAGAACGACCCCGACATGCTCAGCATCAACGGTGCCTCCGCCGCCCTGACCGTTTCGGACATCCCGTTTGACGGCCCGATCGGCGCGGTCCGCATCGGCCGGATCGGCGGCGAATTCGTGATCAACCCGACCCACGCCCAGCGCGAACAGAGCGACCTCGACCTCGTTTACGTCGGCAAAGAAAACGAAGTCATCATGATCGAAGGCGCGTGCGACGAACTGCCCGAGGCCGATTTCAAAGCCGCCCTCGATTTCGCCCAAGAACCGGTCCGCAAGCTCATCGCCATGCAACGTGACTTGGCGGCCAAATCGGCCAAGCCGAAGCGCGAATATCCGCCGCTTGCGGTGGACAACGGCATGCTTGAGATCGCCTACGCCGTGGCCGGCGACCGCATCGAGGCCGCCCTCTACACGTCGGGCAAAGTCGCCCGGTCCAAAGCAGTCGGCGCCCTGCGTGGCGAAGTCGAAACCGCGATCAAGGCGAAATTCCCCGAAGCGACCCCATTCGCCATCGGTCAAGCCTTCGACTACCTGCAGAAAAAAGCCTTCCGCATCAGCATCCTCGATCGCAAGGAACGCTGCGACGGACGCGGTCTGCACGACCTGCGCAAACTCGAAGCCGAAGTCGGCATGCTGCCCCGGGCCCACGGGTCCGCGCTCTTCCAGCGTGGCGAGACGCAGGCCATGGCCCTGGCGACCCTTGCCCCGGCCGACGAAGCGCAAAACCTCGACACTTACGCTGGCGGTGAAGCGACCAAACGCTTCATTCTGCACTACAACTTCCCGCCTTTCAGCGTCGGTGAAGCCGGCCGCTTCGGCGGCATGAACCGCCGAGAAATCGGCCACGGCGCCCTCGCCGAGCGCTCCGTGCGTCCGGTCATCCCGCCGGAGAACGAGTTCCCCTACGCCATCCGCATCACCAGTGAAGTGATGGAGTCCAACGGTTCCACCTCCATGGCCAGCGTCTGCTCCGGGGTGCTCGCCCTCATGGACGCCGGTGTGCCGATCAAGCGCCCGGTGGCCGGCATCTCCGTCGGCCTGGTCAGTGAACACGACGAAAGCGGAGCAATGAAGCGCTACGCCACGTTGACCGACATCCTCGGCTCCGAGGACCACTTCGGTGACATGGACTTCAAGCTCTGCGGCACCTCGCAAGGCGTCACCGGCTTCCAGCTCGACCTCAAGCTGCCCGGTCTGCCCCTTGACATCCTCAAGCAGGCCATCGACGAAGCGACCGAAGCCCGCGGCAAAATCCTCGAGGTCATGAACGCCGCCCTCGCTTCACACCGCACGGAAATGAGCCCCTATGCCCCGCGCATCGAGACGGTGAAGATCCCGGCCGACAAGATCGGCCTCCTCATCGGTCCCGGCGGCAAAACGATCAAAGGAATCGTCGCGGAGACCGGCGCCGAGATCAACATCGAGGACGACGGTTCAGTCCACATCTACTCGAGCAACGGCGACAGCCTGCGCCGGGCCAAGGAAATCATCACCGGCATGATCAAGGAAATCGAGGTCGGCGAGATGTATCAGGGCACCGTGGTCACGATCAAAGAGTTCGGCTGCTTCGTCGAAGTCATGCCCGGCAAGGACGGACTCGTCCACATCTCCGAGTTGGCCGACTTCCGGGTCAACAAAGTGGAAGACGTGGTCAAAGTCGGGGACTCAATCTGGGTCAAATGCATCGGGGTTGACGACCGCGGCAAAGTCAAACTCAGCCGCAAAGCCGCGATGAAAGAGCGCGATCAAGGCGCGGTGCCGGCCGACGCGTAAGTCATCTGCCAGCCAATCACACGAGGGGCGTCCCGTTAGGGGACGCCCTTTTTGCTTTCTTCCCGGCAGGGCTTCGGGCCAAGGTGCTGGGTCTCTCCCGGACGCCCTCGCCATGCCCGACCAGAAGAAAGCGCCGGCCAAGCCGAAACACGCCCTCGAAACCGAAGTCATCTGGGCGGTCGTCGGCCTCTATCTTTTCATCGCCGGGGTTCTCCTTCTTATCCACCACCTGCAGCCCGAGGACCGGGCAACGAGGTCCTCATCCCCCTCGCCGAGCCACGCGGAGAAATACGGCGTGCCCGGCGGCGCACCCCACACCACCCGGCCATGATCACCGCGTTTTTCAAGGACAACGACACCTTCCGCTTCACCCGTGAGGTGCAGTCCGCGGAAGAAATGAAGGGTGCGCTCTGGATCGATGTCCTGCGGCCCACGCCGGAGGAAAAAGACATCCTGCGCACCGCCCTCGACATCGAACTCACCCTCCAGCACCCGACGATCTATCACGAGGACGATACCCTGTTCATGACCATGGGGCTGGTTAGCAAGGACGAGGAAAACGCCACCCGGGTCAACAAGCTGACCTTCATCCTCCACGAGGACTGCGTGGTCACCCTGCACGAGATCGAGCTCATGCCCGTGGCCATCTTCGCCCAGCGCATCCGTCGCCGGGCCCACCTTTACGACAATCCGCAGAAAATCCTCTGGGGCCTTCTCTTCGCCCTGAGCGAAACCGTGGCCGACCGGGTCGAAGCGGTCGGCACCGACCTCGAACAGCTCTCGAAAAATATTGCCGAGATGCCGACCGAGTTGGGCACCGGCAAGACCGGAACCATGACCGAGATCAGCGAACTCCTGGCCGAACTCTCGCGCTACGAAGACTTTATCTCGCAGAGTGGTGAGAGTGTGCTGCAACTGGCCCGCGTCGTCCGCTACTTCAACGCCGAAGTCGACGGCTTCACCGACGCCGAGTTGCAGGCCCGGGTCAACGAATTGGCCGCGGACGTTGCCGGGATCAAAGACCATCTCGCCTTCGAGCATGACAAAGTGCGCTACTTGCAGCAGGCCTCCATGGGCATCCTGAACATGCAGCAGAACCAGATCGTCAAGGTCTTTACCATCCTCACCGCCGTTTTCCTCCCGCCGACCCTGGTCGGCACCATGTACGGCATGAACTTCGCCCACATGCCTGAGCTGTCCTGGAAGTGGGGGTTCCCCGTGACCATTTTTCTCACCTTCCTCTCCGCCATCCTTCCCCTCATTTACATCAAGAAAAAGCGCTGGCTTCGCTGATCCGTCGTGGCGCGGGAAAAGAAAAGACGTATCGCCACCGAAGCGGCACCGGCCGCGTTCGCCCATCCTTTCGCTTCGCTCGATCTCGGACCGCTGCGCAACGCCCCACCCGCCCCGCCTCCCGAAGCCTTCCCGCCGGCCAAGGAATCAAAAGAACGTCTTCTCCTCCGCCGCTCCACCGCCCACCGCGGCGGCAAGACCGTCCTCGTCCTCGAAGGCTTCTCCTCCGCTTGGAACACGGCCAAACTCGAATCCCTGCTCCACGAGCTGAAAACATCGCTCGGCTGCGGCGGCCAAGTCGAAGCCCGCACCCTCTCCCTCCAAGGCGAACTGGCCGACCGCCTTATCCCGCTCCTTGCCGCCCGCGGCTTGGCCATCAAACGTGGTTGGTGAAGGTGCTCTGCGGTCGACCTTCCAATCCCTCAGCGTTCCCCGCGCCTTCTGCGGTTTTAATGACCCCGCCGCCCGTCGCTACGATTTCGCCAAGCACTTCGTCCCCCAGCCGCACGGACCGTAGCAATCCGGCTTGGAGAAGCTGTGCATCTGCGGGGCCGGCGGGACATCCCCCGGCTCGAGCTTCACGCTCTTCAGCGTGTCTTCGAGGCGGTTGAGCGTCTCGTCGAGCAGTTCCTGCGGCACGTTGAGCGCCGGTTCGATGCGGATGCTTTCCGCGCTGATCAAGGTCCCCGCGGTCAAGACGCGGCGATGGAACATACCTTGGGCGACTTTGTAGCCGACAGTCGATGAAGGGAATTTCATGCCGATGAGCAGACCCTGACCCGTGACCTCTTTCAAAATATCCGGGTAGCGTGCCTTCAGCTCGTTGAGCTTGGCCATCATGTAGTGGCCCTTGCCTGCGGCCTGGCCCGGGGTGTCTTCCTCGAACATGACCTCGATGGCGGCCAGCGCGGCAGCGCAGGCGATCGGATTGCCGCCAGTCGTCGTGGTGTGCATGAAAGGATTCGGTTCCATCACGCTCCAAATTTTCGCGGTGGAGAAAAAGGCGCTGCAGGCCACCACTCCGCCGCCGAGCGCTTTGCCAAAGCACATGATGTCCGGCGTCACTCCCGAATGATCGACGCCGAAAAGTTTGCCCGTTCGGCCGAAGCCGGTCTGCACCTCGTCGGCAATGAGCAGGACATTGTAGTAGTCGCAAATCGCACGGAGGCGCGGCAGGAAGTCCGGCGGCGGCACAATGCCACCTGCTTCGCCCTGCACCGGCTCGATGATCACCGCGGCCATGCCGTCTCCCACGCTCTTGGCCGCCTCGAGTTCCTTCTCCACCGCGCAGGCGCAGCCGTAAGGGACAAAGCGC
The DNA here is from genome assembly GCA_027624625.1 of Verrucomicrobiota bacterium. Taxonomy (GTDB): domain Bacteria; phylum Verrucomicrobiota; class Verrucomicrobiia; order Chthoniobacterales; family JACTMZ01; genus JACTMZ01. Next base: position 8,605 of record JAQBWH010000038.1, read on the forward strand.
ACGCCGTCGAGCAGGGGCAGGAGCGGTTCGCGGAAGACCGCTTTGCCGGTCACGGACAACGATCCGAGCGTTTTGCCGTGAAAACCTTTCTGCATCGAAATGATGCCCTTCTTCCCGGTGTAGAGCTTGGCCAGCTTCAGCGCGCCTTCGATCGCTTCGGTCCCGCTGTTGGCGAAGAAACCTTTTTGAATGTCGCCGGGGGTGATGTGGGCGATGACGCGGCCGAGTTGCGCGCGCAGAGGATCGAGCATTTCCTGCGAGTATTGCGGTGAGCGGTCGAGTTGCGCTTTGACCGCATCGACGATTTTCGGGTGACGCAACCCGTAGCTGTAGAGGCCGAAGCCGCCGAGCATGTCGATGAACTCGCGCCCGAGCGCATCGCGGATGAGCGAGCCTTCCCCCTCCCACTCGGTGAAGGCGAATTCGCCGCCCAGGGTGGCCGATTTGCGATGCTCGAGAAATCCCGCGTTGATGTGGTGGGCGAAATTTTCCACCGTCTGCTCGGCAATCCGCTGCCGCGCCTCGAGCGAGATGTCCTTGGCCGGCTTCTTGACCAGGTCGAGCATCCACCGCGCCTCGGCCAGCGCGTATTCGTGGTCGCGCAGATGCGGGGATTCCAAATGCCGGGACGAAAGATCGGCCGCGGTCGTCGCGCGGGAAGGAAGTGTTTCCGACAATGCCATAAGGAGTTTAATAAACATCGGCCCGCGAGCCCCCGCAAGGGGATTCGGGCCCGGCTAAAGGGTGGATTCCCCCGCTTCCACAGGTTCGGCACAACGCTTGGCGTGCACGCTGACCACCCGGCGCCCGTCGGTCTGGCTCACCGTAAACTCGTATCCGTCGATCCACACGGTCTCGCCTTTCTTGGGCAAATGGCCGAGTTCGTGGGTCAAATACCCGCCGATCGTGCTCACCTCGGTGCTCTCGACTTTCACCCCGATCAAATCGCCGAGATCGTGCAGCGCCACGCCGCCCTCGAGCACGAATTCGCCTTCGCCGACCTTGCGGAATTCCTCTTCATCGGTGTCGAACTCGTCCTGGATTTCGCCGACCAGTTCGGCCAGCACATTGTCGAGGGTGACCACCCCGACCGCACCGCCGTATTCGTCGACCACCACGGCCAAGTGCGCGCCTTTGCCCAGAAAAAGTTTGAGCAAGCGCTCCAGCGGCATCAACTCCGGAACATGCAGAAGATCCCGCTTGATCGCGGCAAGGTCGGTTCTGTCCGCCTGGACCAAGGCGAGCAAGTCTTTGATGTGGACCAGACCGATACTGTCGTCAAAGCGACCGCAGCAGAGCGGAAACCGCGTGTGCCGCGATTCGAGGGCGGTGCCGATGTTGTCGTCGAAACTTTCCTCCAGATCGAGGAAGACCACCTCGCCACGCGGTGTCATGATGTCGCGCACCACGCGTTTGCGCAGATCGAGCGCGTTGATCAGGATCTCGCGGCCCAATGTGCTGACCGTTCCGCCATCGCCTTCCGATGTGTTGCGCAGAAGGGTGCGCAACTCGTCTTCCGTATCTTCCCCCGCCAACCGCGGGTCAGGCGGGGTTCGCAGCACGGTGCGCAAGATCCAACCGGAAGCAAAATCGACCACCCGGACCAGCGGCCGCAGCGTGAAATGGAACAGCCGCATCGGCCCCGCCGTCCAAAGCATGATCTTCCGCGCACGGCGGATGGCCAGCAACTTCGGCACCTGTTCGCCGACCACCACATGAAGGAAAGCGAGCAGGGCAAAAACCGCCGCGAAAGCGATAACCGACACCGCCGCCGCGCTGCCGATCCCGGCCCAATGCAACCACGGCTCAAGCAGACGGGCCACAAAGGGCGCACCGACCCAGCCCAGTCCGAGACTGGTCAAAGTGATGCCAAGTTGCGCCGCCGAAAGGTAGGGCTGCGTATTCTGCAGCATTTTGCGCACGCGGGCCCCGTTGCGGCGCCCGCCGAAATCATCCTCCTCGTCCCAGCCGCCGGCGCGAAGCTTCACCATGGCAAACTCGGCCGCGACAAAGAATGCGTTGAGCAAGAGGAGCGCCGCCACAGCCAGCAAGCGCAGGCCCGCACTATCGGCCACCTCCGGCAAGGCGGAGGCTAGGGGTTGGTAAGGGGGAAAATTCATTATCGGATCGATCACGCTGATCAAAGGAAGGACGGAGCATCGGCTCCGGCGCGCGATCGACAACATCGGCGGCACCGGGCGGTGCCGCACGGGACACCTGCTACCAGCTTGCTTTGGTCACACCCGGGATCAAACCCGCACAGGCCAGCTCGCGGAAAGTGAGGCGAGACATTTGAAATTCACGGATGAAAGCACGTTTGCGGCCCGAGACACGGCAACGGTTCGACAAGCGCACCGGGCTGGCATCGCGGGGCAATTGGGCCAGAGCAAGATAGTCGCCCTTCTTTTTCAGCTCCGCGCGCACCGCAGCGTGTTTGGCTACTGTTTTGCGTTTGCGCTTTTCGCGCTCTGTCCATGCTGTCTTCGCCATAGGATTAAGAAATAGTCGGGTAGCATGCATCGGCCATGACCCTGGCGCAAGATCTAAATCGGCCGGAGGACAAAAAACTTCCGGTTTGGAGCGAAATAATTGACACCCTCGCGATGTCGGTTAATTCTCATCGACTTGGCTAGCGCAAGCCTCGCGCTGCCTAGCCGCACCCGAAAAACCCGCCATGAACGAGCCGAAAAAAGAAACCGTCCGCATCACCCTCCCCCCCCGCCTTGACGGAAAACCGGGCGCCGCCAACCCGCGGGAAGCCGCAATGGTCAACCTTCCGCCCAAGCCCCTGCCAACCGCGACCGGCGCACCGCCGACCATGCCTTCTCCTCCCAAGCCCGGCGCGCCGCCCACCCCTGGCGGTATCATGCCACCGGCACCGCCCAAACCGTTTGCCATGCCGTCGCTGCCCAAGCCCGGAATGACCGCCACTCCTCCAGCCCCGGCCATGCCAAGGCCGCCGGGTGCTCCTGCCGCCCCCACCGCGGCGCCCCTGCCTCCCAAGCCGCTATCCGCCGCACCCAAGCCGGCGGTTGCACCTCCTGCCGCGCTCAGACCCGTTTCCTCAGCCGAGGCGAGCAAAAGCACTTCCAAAGTCAATCTCGCCCCCCCGTCTCGCCCCGCCCCGCAGGCCACGGTGAAAATTGCCCCAGCCAGCGCCGCGGCAAGCCCCACTCCCTCGATCAAGACCGCCGCACCAACTGCTCCGGCAGACGTCGACGACGCCGTTGAGGACCCACTCACCGGAACCCTTGCCATCGCTGCGACTGTTGCCGCCCTCGCCGCGGTCGGTATCCAAGTGTGGATGTTCCTTTAAAAAAACAGCCCAATCCACGACCCGACACATGTCCAGCACCAACGTTCTGCAACTCAACGACAGCAATTTCGACCGCGAAATCAACCAAGGTACTCTCCCCGTGCTGGTCGATTTTTGGGCCCCTTGGTGCGGACCCTGCCGCATGATCGCCCCAGTTCTCGATAAAATCGCCGATGCCACGGTCGGCAAAGCCGTGGTGGCCAAAGTTAACGTCGACGAAGCCCCCGGGGTGGCCAGTCGCTTCCGCGTTTCCTCCATCCCCACTCTGCTTTTCTTCAAAAACGGCGAGGTCAACGGCCAAGTTGTCGGCCTGCAAAGCGAAGCCGATCTGACCGCAAAGCTCACCGCTTTGATGTAGTTGGGCGATGAGCGTTGAGGAAAAAGAAAAGCCCTCTCCCTCCGATCTCTCAACTTTCAACCCTCAACCCTCAACTTCCCGCGCGCTGCCCGCGGCACTCGCGCGGGAGACAACGCGCCTGGCGCGCGAGACCAATCTTTACCTCGGCACCTCGTCGTGGAAATACGAGGGTTGGCTCGGGCAAATCTACGACGCGCAGCGCTATCTCACGCGCGGCAAACTCTCCACCCGCCGCTTCGAGACCGAGTGCCTCGAAGAATACGCCGACAACTTTCCGACCGTTTGCGTCGATGCCGGCTACTACCGTTTTCCCTCCGATAAATTCCTCGCGGGCCTTTGCGCGCAGGTTCCCGACCACTTCCGGCTGGGCTACAAAGTGACCGACGAAATCACGGTGAAAAAGTTTCCCCAGCTCGACCGCTTCGGCCAACGCGCCGGGTCGGGGAACGAAAACTTCCTCAACGCCAAGCTTTTTATCGACGCGTTCCTCGGACCGCTCTCACCGCATCGCGGGAAAACCGGTGTGCTCATCTTCGAGTTCTCCGCGTTTTATCCGACCCACTTCAAGCGCCTGCGCGACTTCATCGCCGCACTCGATACCTTCCTCGGGCAACTCCCGACCAATTGGCAATACGGGGTCGAAGTGCGCAACGCCAAACTGCTCCGTCCGGAATATTTCGACGTCCTCCATGCCCACCACGTGGCTCACGTCTTCAACAGCTGGACCAAAATGCCGCCGGTCGAAGAACAAATGGCCATGCCCGGCTCTTTCACCGCCGACTTCTTCGCCGCCCGCTTCCTCCTCCGCCCCGGCCGCGCCTACCAGCAAGCGGTCGACCACTTCCAACCCTACGGCGAGACGAAGGAGAAGAATCCCGAAGCCCGCGCGGCGATCAAAGCGCTGATCAAACGCGGCGCCGCCGCACCCACCCCGCGTCCCAGCTACCTCTTCGTCAACAACCGCCTCGAGGGGAATTCCCCCAACACCATCGCCGCCGCGCTCGACTTGGTAAGCTGAGTTTGTGCCGGTGTCAGCCGGCGTAAACTATCCTCTTCAATCTTCCTCGATTTGACCGCTTCGCTCAGCTCTTCGAGCTGTCTCTCTCGCTGCGCTCGGCTATGGCTTGTCTTTTTCTTTGGCCATCAGGAAACGCAACGCCACCGGCAAGCGCTTGGCCCAGGCCTTTTCGTTGTGCTCGTCGCCCTCGCCCGGATTCCACAACAAATCCTCCCCCTCCACATACCCCTGTTCCAATAAAGCCCCACGCACCGCCAAGACATCCTCCCAGTAATCCCCCGAGAGATTCCCTCGCTCCTTCGTCCCCATATCCAGGTAAATCCGCAACCCGTCCTTCTTGGCCCCCTCCATCACCGCCTTGGTAAAATTCGGACTCGTCCAGAAAGCCGGCGAGAAAACCCCCACCGCCCCGAACGCCTCCGCATTCAGTCCGAGCCAAAGCGAAACCACCCCGCCCATCGACGCGCCCGCCACGGCAGTGTTTTCGCGGTCCGGCAAGGTCCGGTATTTCGCATCGATGCCCGACTTGACTTTCCCGACCAAGAAATTCGCATAGCGATTGCAAACTCCATTCCCTCGCCGGGGATCTCGTGGATTGGAGTCGGTCGGCGGTTGGTATTCGGTCATGCGCGCCTTGCCCATGTCCGCCTCATTATTCGGAACGGCCACCAAGATGGCCTCCCCCGTCCGCCCAGCCTTGATTTCCGCTACCGCCGCATCCTCGGCAAACCAGCATCCGAACGGCCCACCCGGACGGAACACATTCTGCCCGTCATGGAAATAGAGCACCGGATACCTCTCGTCCCCCGTGTTATAGCCCGGCGGCAGCCACACGCACACCTCCCGCGAAGGAATCAGAGGGTCGTCCGACTCGATGAATACCGTCTCCATCCGCCCATCGGCGGCAGCACTCACTGCCAATACTAATAGAATCGGCAGCGGCGACGTCCACCGCAACGGTCGTTTTTTCACCATTCGCCCTTGTGTGCCCTCCCAGCCCTCAGCAGTCAATCCCTTGGCTGCAAAAGAATTGACCCTCACTCCCAATCCGCGTGCCATCACTCCTCGTGAACCCGTGGATCCTCGCCGCCCGACCGCGCACCTTGGGTGCAGCGATCATCCCCGTGCTTGCCGGAAGCGCTTTGGCCATTTCGGTCAGCGCGTTTGATCCGTTGGTTTCCGCTCTCATCCTCGCCTGCGCCGTCCTCATCCAGATCGCGACCAACTTTTTCAATGACGCGATCGACCACGTCAAAGGCGCCGACACCGCCGGGCGACTCGGCCCGATCCGCGTCACCTCGACCGGACTCCTCCCCGCGCGTCAGGTCATGACCGGCGCGGTTCTCATCATCGCGCTCGCCGCCCTCCTCGCCATCCCTCTTGTTCTCCGCGGCGGCGGGATCATTCTTCTTATCGGCATCCTCTCGCTGTTCTTCGCCTATGCTTACACCGGCGGCCCTCTTCCCTTGGCCTACCTCGGACTCGGCGAAATTTTCGTCATCCTCTTCTTCGGCCTCATTGCCGTGGCCGGCACTTTTTATCTCAACACCCTCGCCTTCTCTGTCGCCGCAATTTTGGCTGGATTGCAGATCGGACTGCACTCGAGCGTGCTGCTCGCGGTCAATAATCTCCGCGACCTCGAGACCGACCGCGCAGCGAACAAGAAAACTCTGGCTGCCCGGTGCGGACTCACTTTTGCCCGCCGCGAAAACGCCGCGCTGATCATCACCCCTTTCGTACTCGGCCTCGCGTGGCTTCCGCTCGGTTATCTTTGGGCCTTCCTCCTCCCGCTTCTTACCATACCCCTGGCCTGGTGGCTGGCCTGCGCCTGCCTCAATGCTCCGCCCGCGCGCGAAACCAACCAACTTCTTGCCCAAGCCGCCGCATTGCACGCCGCGTTCGGACTCCTCCTCGCTCTCGCTTTCCTCCTGCCGTGAAAATCTGGACGCATCATTACACGCTGCAGCCCGGATCCGATCCGGCCCGCGCCGCGCGCGGTCCGCGCCACGGCGCGCTCCTTCGCATCGCGTTCGACGATGAAACGATCGGCTACGCGGATCTGCATCCGTGGGAAGAATTCGGCCACGCGCCGCTGACCGATCATCTTGCCTCGCTCGGCACGGACCAACCGACGCCCTTGGCCAATCTGGCCCTGCGTCACGCCCGCACCGATGCGGCCGCACGCCGTGCCGGTCTTTCCCTTTTCGACGGACTCCCCCAAGTGCGCAGCCATGCGCTTTTCACCGATTGGACGTCGGCTCCGCGCAGCACGTTCGAGCAATGCGCGGCCGAAGGTTATACTGCGGCGAAACTCAAGATCGGACACAAACCGGAGAGCGAAGCCGAAGCGCTCAACGCCTTGGCCGACTTGCCGCTACGCTGGCGACTCGACGCCAATGCCTCTGCCCAAACTGAATCATTCCTTGCCACGCTTTCCCCGGCGGTGGGAACCAAGATTGAATTCCTCGAGGATCCGATGCCCTACGAGACGTCCACGTGGTCGTCTCTCTCGGAACGCGAACAAATTCCCCTCGCGCTCGACTGGGAATTGCCCTCAACGCCACCGCCCTGGCCCGGCGCGCAAGTCCTCGTGATCAAACCTGCCTGGCAGGATGCTTTTCCCCTCGCCTTGGCCGCCGCGCACACCGGGATGCAAATCGTCATCACCCACAGCATGGACCATTCGCTTGGCCAAAGCGTTGCGCTTTGGACCGCGATGCGCTTGCGCCAACGCCACGGCGACGTCGTCTTGGACGGCGGACTGCAAGCGATCGGACTCTGCGCACCGGACGAATTCAGCAAACAAATCTGCCACCGCGGACCACAGACAATTCCACCTCCGGGAACTGGATTCGGTTTCGACGAGCAGTTGGCCGCCATTGAATGGAAATTTTTATGATCCGCCTCCTTCTCATCGCTTGCCTTTTTGTTGTTAATCAATCCCAGGCCGGTGCCGACAAGCGTGGCAAAGTGCTTTTCGATTTTGCCGATGCCGCCGCCATGCGCGGATGGCAGGTCCAAGACGACGGAGTGATGGGCGGCCTCTCGAAAGGAAACATCACCCGCGATCCGGCCGGTTACGCCGTTTTCAGCGGCAAAGTGTCACTTGAAAACAACGGGGGATTTTCCTCCATGCAAAACAATTTCGACCCCATCGAGGTTTCCCCCTATGAGCAGGCCGTTATTCGCCTGAAAGGCGACGGCAAAGATTACCGTTTCATCGTCAAAGCCGAAAACGACGCCCGCCACTACTACGTGGCCGAATTCCCCACGACCGGCCATTGGGAAGAAATCAAAATCCCCCTGCGCACCATGTATCCTGTCCGCCGCGGCGACCGCCTCGACTTGCCCGACTACCCCGGCGAAATTCTGTCCCAAGTCCGCTTCATGATCGCCAACCGACGGGCCGAATCCTTCCAACTCGAGATCGCGGGCATTGCCCTCGAGTAAATGTGCCAACGCCACTCACCGTGATGCATTTTCTGGTTGATATGATCTGGCCCGAGGTCTGCGGCTGGATTGGCGCCACATTGGTCAAAATCATCACGTTCGGCCGTCTCGACCTCGATTGGGACGAAGGCTGTACCGAGCCGATCCTCGCCGAATGGACCCATGCTTCGGACCCAGCCCGGGTCCCGATCCCACGCATGGACTTTCTGCAGAAAGTCCATGTATGACCCTGCGGCGTCTCCTTGGTTTGCTTCGTTTCCCTCTCTCCAGAGATGCCTCACAACACCGCCACGGGATCCACGTCCACCACGACATGCACATCCTTCGGCAGCTTGATTGTCCCCAAACACTCCTTGATCGCCTTGGTCAGGGCCCGGATTTGTTTGCCCCGCGCTACCACCTGATACCGGTACATCCCGCGAACCCGCGCCAGCGGGGCCGGGGCAGCCGGGCTGACCATCACGGTGTGCGGAACCGCCGCGCTTAAGTTCTGGGCCAGGGTTCGCGCCGCGAACTCCGCTTTTTGCGCGGTATCCGCCCGCGCGGTGAGCAAAACCAGATGCGAATAGGGCGGATGTCCGAAATTATGCCGCATCTCGAGCTCATGCGCGGCAAAACCATCAAAGTCGTGCGATTTGGCAAACTGGAGCGACGGGTGCGCCGGGGAGAAGGTTTGCACAATCACCTCCCCCTCCGCGTCCCCGCGACCCGCCCGCCCTGCCACTTGCACCAAGAGTTGGAATGTCCGCTCACCCGCCCGGAAGTCGGGCAAATGCAACGCGGAGTCCGCGCTGATGATCCCCACGAGGGTCACGCCCGGAAAGTGCAGGCCTTTGGCGATCATCTGGGTGCCGACCAGGATGTCGATTTTCCGGCTGCGGAAGGCCCCGAGCGTTTCGTGATACGCGCCCTTCCGCGTCATGGTGTCCGAATCCATCCGCGCCACCCGGGCCGAGGGAAACATCTTCTTCACCACCGCCTCGACTTTTTCCGTGCCCACCCCGCTGAAAGCAATTTGCGGATCGTGGCACTCCGGACACCGCCGCGGCGGCTTTTGCGCGTAACCGCAGATGTGGCAGCGGGCCAGGTCCTCCTTTTTGTGCAAGGCGAGCGAAACACTGCAGTGCGGACACTCCACATTTTTCCCGCAGGACTTGCAGGCCAGCACGGTGAAAAATCCGCGGCGGTTGAGAAAAAGAATCGTCTGCTCGCCCTTGGCCAGGCGCGCCTCAATGGCCAGCCCCAGCTTTGGCGAAATGAACTGGTCGTTGCGTTCCCCTTCCTTGCTCCGCAAACGCATGTCGACCACACGGAAAACCGGCAGCACGCAACCGTCATGCCGGTGGGTCAACTCGAGCAGGTCGTATTTGCCCTTCCGGTAATTCTCGAAAGTTTCGAGCGACGGCGTGGCCGACCCGAGCAGCACCGCGCATGGCTCCATTTTCCCGCGCACCACGGCCAGATCGCGCGCATGGTAACGCGGCCCCTCGTCCTGCTTGTAAGAATTATCATGCTCCTCGTCGATCACGATGAGTCCCGGATTTTCCAAGGGCGCAAAGACCGCCCCGCGCGCGCCGATAACAATGCGCGCCTGCCCGCTCCGCACCCGGTGCCATTCGTCGTGGCGCTCCCCCTCGCTCAAATGACTGTGCAGCACCGCGACCGCGATCCCTTGCGGCGTGAAGCGCGAGGAAAAGCGCTCGACGGTCTGCGGGGTAAGGGCAATTTCCGGGACGAGCACGAGCGCCGTTTTCCCCGCGCGGAGCACCTCATCGATGGCGCGCAAGTAAACCTCCGTCTTCCCGCTGCCCGTAATGCCTTTGAGCACGATCGGTTTGTGCGCGGCCGGATCGCGCAAGGCCGGACGGACCCCTTCCAGCGCGCGCTCCTGCTCGGCACTCAAGACCGGCGGCTGTGAGGCCACGAATTCCTCCGATCCGAGCGGGGCGCGCCGCACTTCCTCGGCCGTGACCTCCACCCAACCACGCCGGGCGAGCGTTTTCAGCGCAGCATCGGAAGCACCGGTCTCCGCCGTGAGCCGTGCCACCGCGACCGGACCGTTGGTTTGCAAATATTCGAGCACCGCCGCTTGCCGCGGTGCCTTGGTCCGCAGCGCCACCATCTCCCCGGCACCGACCGGTTTGGCCAAGGAGGCAAACTTGCGTTTGAGCGGGGCATGCCCCGTCTCGCGCACCGCGCGCGGCAAAACGCAGCGCAAGGCATCCTGTTCATCACACCCGTAATATTCCGCCATCCACTTGGCCAGTTTCATCAGCACCGGCGTCATTTGCGGACGCTCGTCCATCACCGCGGCGAGCGGACGCACCCCCTGGGCCGAGGTCGTCTCGGCCACCGCAACCACCGTCCCGATGACTTGCCGGTTGC
>JAQBWH010000039.1 GCA_027624625.1 Verrucomicrobiota bacterium
TGCTCGGCATCAGCGTTCTTCAACTGCTCGCCGGACAGCAATGGTTGGAAATGATCGTGCTGCTGGCCACCGCATCACTCGCCTACTACGGCATCCGCCACGGATCTGCATTCAACATCGATTTCCTCTCGCGCCTGCGCTCCGCCTCCAGCCGCTCAAAGGTTCCGCGCCTGCGGGTGGTCAAGAATCCGGACGACGAACCCGTCGACCTCCATCTCGTTATCGACCCGCTCCTCGAGAAAATTTCCCAAAATGGCTTGGCCAGCTTGACCGGCAGGGAGCGAGAGCAGTTGGAACAGGCCCGCGCCGTTTTGCTCGCCAAGGACCAGCGCTGAGGCGATGGACGGCAACCGATCCATCACCCGCACAGACGGCAACGAGCTGCACGATCCGTGCTACGTCAATGCCATGTCGCATTTTTACCGCGGCGAACTGGGCCGTATCATGGTCTGGCGCCAACGCCTCGACATTACCACCACATGGGCGATCACCAGCACGACGACGATCATTACTGTCGCTTTCTCCTTCCGCGACATCCCGCACATCATCTTCTTTTTCAACCTCGTCATCGTCTGGATGATGCTCTGGATCGAAGCGCGCCGGTACCGGTTTTATGACGCCTTTCGGGGCCGCGTCCGCATGATTGAATCGCACTTTCTCGTCGCCACCGTTTCCCGCAATCCCAATCTGCTCGGCGGTGACTGGCAAAAACTCGTCTGCGAGGACCTTATCCTTCCATCTTTCAAGATCAGCAAACTTGAAGCTGTTGGTCGCCGTCTCAAACGCAACTACGTCTTCATCATCGCGATCATCATTGTTGCCTGGATGACCAAAATTTTCATGCACGCCAGTCCGCCCATCGTCTCGTGGTCGGCTTTCTACAACGCGCTGGCGGTGGGCGGACTTCCCGGGTGGTTTGTCGGTGCCGTGCTTGTCCTCACCACCGTCGCGACCACGGCGCTCACCTGGTATGTCTCGATCAATAGCGCCGGTGAAGTGACCGAGCTTCGGGGCAGCCACAAAGAGCAATGGCGCATTTAGACAATCTTCCGGCGGAACCCGTGGCCCGCCTTCGCGCCATTGTCAGCCTTCTCCGTTCACCCGATGGCTGCCCGTGGGACCGCGAGCAGACCCACGAATCACTCCGCGCCGGACTCCTCGAGGAAGCCTGCGAAGCCATCGACGCCATTACCAAAGCCGATGATGCCAATCTGCGCGAGGAATTGGGCGACGTTCTCCTCCAAGTCATTTTCCACACCGACCTAGCGGCCGAGCGTGGTGCTTTCACCCTCGAGGACGCCGCCCGGCACACTTGCGAGAAACTTATCCGGCGTCACCCGCATGTCTTCGGGGATAGCGAGGCTGGCGACACTGAATCCGTTCTCCGGCAGTGGGAGCAAATCAAACGCGAGGAGAAGGGCGCCACTGCCTCCATCATGGAGAATATTCCCCGTGCCCTGCCCGCTCTCATCCGCGCGGCCAACATCCAGAAAAAAGCCACCCGGGTCGGGTTCGACTGGCCGGATACTGCAGGAGTGATCGAAAAATTTCAGGAGGAGCTTGCCGAGTTGGCCGCGGAATTGGCATCAGGCGACCCGAAGCGGCTCGAGCACGAACTCGGAGACCTTCTTTTTACCACGGTCAACATGGCCCGCAAACTTGGCGTCGAGCCCGAACTCGCCCTCGAACACGCCAACCAACGCTTCATCGCCCGCTTCCGACACATGGAAAAATCCGCCGACGCAAACGGCCGAAAGCTCGAAGACTTGTCCTTGCCAGTTCTCGAAGAGCTCTGGCAAGAAGCTAAAAAGTAGAGGTGGCGGGGACGCTTCTTGTGCTTTCGCCATGACTCGCCACCAAACCATCAACGCGGTCATCTCCGTCCTCCTCGCTGGCCTTCTCCTCGCCACCGCCTGCTTTGCCATCTTCCAAGCCCTCAGCTGGAACTGGTCCGGCGTGTGGGCCTACCGCCAAGTCTTCTGGCAAGGGTGGGTCAACACCATCTGGATTTCCCTCGCGGCCCTCGCTTTGAGCGTCCTGCTCGGATTGCTCGCCGCCCTCGGCCGGCGGGCCCGTTACCCCGCGCTACGCTGGCTCTCCGCCGGCTATGTCGAACTAATCCGCGGCACCCCGCTCCTCGTCCAACTCCTCATTCTTTTTTACGTTGTCGCCGATGCAGTCGGCCTGCAAAACCGTTACTTGGCCGGCATCCTCATTCTTTCCATTTTCAGCGGTGCCTACATTGCCGAAATGATCCGCGGCGGCATCGAAAGCATCGGCAAGTCCCAACTTGAGTCGGCCCGCGCCATCGGCCTGACCCGCTGGCAAACCTACCGCCACGTCATCTTTCCCCAGGCCATGCGCCACGTCCTGCCGCCGCTGGCCGGACAAGCTGCCTCGATCATCAAAGACAGCTCCCTCCTCTCCATTCTCGGCATCGAGGAGTTCACCCTTGCCGCCCAGCAGGTCAACAGTGCGACCTACAGCACGCTGGAAAGTTACCTCCCCTTGGCCGTCGGCTATCTCGCGCTCACTTTACCCGTCTCTCTCCTCGCCCGCCGCCTCGAAGACAAATTCCGTTATGAAACTTGAGTTCGACGCCGTGACCAAACGCTACGGCGACCATACCGTCCTCGATGCCATCACCGCACAACTCGAGTTCCCCCACGTTCTTGCCCTGCTCGGGCCTTCGGGTGGGGGCAAATCCACCCTCCTCCGGGTCATCGGCGGACTGGAGTCCCCGGAAACGGGTTCATTGACCATCGACGGACAGCGCGTACCCACCGGGGAAAAACCTCTGCGCACCTTCCGCAGCAACATCGGCACGGTCTTCCAGTCCTGGAACTTGTTCCCTCACCTCGACGCGCTGGCCAATATCATGCTTCCCCTCACCGCCGTGCACGGCCTTGCTGCCGAAGCCGCCCGGGATCGTTCGCTCGAACTTCTCGAACGCCTCCACCTCACCGGTCACGGGCACAAGCGCCCAGCCGAACTCTCCGGTGGACAACGCCAGCGTGTCGCCATCGCCCGCGCGGTGGCCATCCATCCGAGACTTCTCCTTCTTGATGAACCCACCTCCGCCCTCGACCCCGAAATGACGGCCGAAGTCTTGGAGGTCATTGCCGACCTTAAATCCGAGGGCCGCACTTTCATCCTCGTGACCCACGCGATGAACTTCGCCCGCAGCATCGCCGACCAAGTCGCCTTTCTGGCCGACGGCCGCATCGTCGAACAAGGCTCCGGCCAGGCCTTCTTCTCCGCCCCCCAGAGCGAGACCGCCCAACGCTTCCTAGCCAAAGTCCTCAAATACTAAACCATCGGAGAGTGGGCCCTCTGCCCGCTGCATCCCTTCTACCGGGGTCTCCGCCGCGGAACGCTCCGGCCCCCATCGCAAGGGAGAATTACGCCGTGGCTTCAACCGCATTGCGCACACTGGCCAGCGCGTAGTCGCGGTTCATCTTGGCGATGAATGCGGCGGGGACGCCGGCGGGGCAGACCGCCTCGCACTCGTAATAGTTCGAGCAGTTGCCGAATCCCTCGGCATCCATCCTCGCCACCATGCCGCGCACCCGGCGATTGGCTTCCGGTTTCCCCTGGGGCAGCAGGCCGAGGTGTCCGACCTTCGCCGAGACAAACAACATCGCAGACCCGTTGGGACACGCCGCCGCACAAGCCCCGCATCCGATACAGGCCGCCGCGTCCATGGCATAATCCGCCACAGTCTTCGGAATCGGCGTATCGTTGGCATCCTGGGCATTGCCGCAGCGCTCGCTGATGTATCCGCCGGCCGCAATCACCCGGTCAAAAGCTGAGCGGTTGACCACCAGATCCTTGATCACCGGAAAAGCTCCGACCCGGAATGGTTCGATGTAAATCGTGTCCCCATCGCTGAACTTCCGCATATAAAGCTGGCAGGCCGTTCCGCGGCCGGGTCCCTGCGGGATACCATTGATCGTCAGACTGCAGGATCCGCAAATTCCCTCGCGGCAGTCATGATCAAAAGCCACCGGTTCATCCCCACCTTCGGTCAGACGGTCGTTGACGATATCCAACATCTCCAAAAACGAGGCTTCCGAAGGAATATCGCCCGCCTCCACATCTTGGAAACCTCCCTGCTTGTTCCCCTCCGCCTGCCGCCAGATTTTGAGATGGAAGTTCATGACTATTTGTAACTCCTGGTTGCCAATTTGACGCCTTCGTATTGCAGCGGCTCCTTGATCAGCTCCGGTTTGTTGCCTTCGCCCGTGTATTTCCAAGCGGAGACATAAAAGTAGTCGTCGTCGTTGCGCAGGGCCTCGCCTTCGGGCGTCTGGTATTCCACGCGGAAGTGCCCTCCGCACGATTCGTTGCGATCCAGCGCGTCTTCGCACATCAGTTGGCCGAACTCGATGAAATCCGCCACCCGCCCCGCCTTTTCCAGCGATGCATTCAACTCGTCGCCCTCCCCCAGAACGCGCACATTGCTCCAAAATTCCTCGCGGATCTGGTCGAACTTTTTGATCGCCATTTCCAGCCCCTCCTTGCTTCGCGCCATGCCGCACTCGTCCCACAAGAGCTTGCCGATCTCTTTGTGAAAACTGTCAACCGTGCGGGTGCCTTTGATACTCAACAGACGGTTGACCCGTTCCTTCACCTCTTCGACCGCCTGCTTGAATTCCGGACGGTTGACTTCGGGGCGTGTGCCGCGGACCGGGGCAAGATAGTTGCCGATGGTGTAGGGCAGGACGAAATAACCGTCGGCCAACCCCTGCATCAGGGCGCTCGCCCCGAGCCGATTGGCCCCGTGATCGGAGAAGTTGGCTTCGCCGATGACAAACAGCCCCGGGACATTGCTCTGCAATTCGTAGTCCACCCACAGCCCGCCCATCGTGTAATGGACCGCGGGATAAATACGCATCGGCGTCTGGTAAGCGTTTTCGCCCGTGATGTTCTCGTACATCTCGAAAAGATTGCCGTAACGCTCCCGGATGGTTGCCTCACCCAGGCGTTCGATCGCGTCGGCAAAGTCCATGTAGACCCCCAATCCGCCTGGACCCACCCCGCGTCCTTCGTCGCAGACCTCCTTGGCCGACCGCGAAGAGATGTCCCGCGGGGCCAGGTTCCCGTAACTCGGGTATTTGCGCTCGAGGAAATAATCACGGTCGTCTTCCGGAATATCCACGGCCTTCTTTCCGCAGTCTTCCTTGCGCTTGGGTACCCAAACACGCCCGTCATTGCGCAAAGACTCGCTCATCAAAGTCAGCTTCGACTGGTATTCGCCGCTCACCGGGATGCAAGTCGGATGGATCTGGGTGAAACACGGGTTGGCGAAAAGCGCCCCGCGGCGGTAGGCACGGTATGTCGCGGTGACATTGCACCCCATGGCATTGGTCGAGAGGAAGAAGGCATTGCCGTACCCGCCGCTGGCCAGAATCACCGCATCGGCCGCATGGGCCTCGACTTCGCCGGTGACCATGTTGCGCGTGATGATGCCTTTGGCTTGGCCATCGACGATGACCAGGTCGAGCATTTCGTGGCGGGGATGCATCTTCACCGTGCCGGCCGAAATTTGGTGGCTCAGCTCCGAGTAAACCCCCAAGAGCAACTGCTGTCCGGTCTGGCCCCGCGCGTAGAAAGTTCGCGAGACCTGGGCCCCGCCGAAGGAACGATTGGCCAACATCCCGCCGTATTCACGGGCAAAGGGCACACCCTGCGCCACGCATTGGTCGATAATGTGGGAGCTGACTTGGGCCAGACGGTAAACATTCGACTCACGCGAACGGAAGTCACCGCCCTTGATCGTGTCCATGAACAAACGATCCACGCTGTCGCCGTCGTTCTGGTAGTTCTTCGCCGCATTGATCCCGCCCTGCGCGGCAATGCTGTGCGCCCGGCGCGGACTGTCTTGGTAGCAAAAACACTTTACGTTGTAGCCCTGCTCGCCGAAGACCGCCGCGGCCGAACCGCCGGACAAACCGGTGCCCACGATGATCAGTTCATAGCGGCGCTTGTTGGCCGGACTGACCAGCTTGCTCGCCGCCTTGAAATTAGCCCACTTGTTGGAGAGCGGACCGGACGGAATTTTCGGGTCGAGGGTGATCGTGCTCATGAGTTCGAGGAAGCGGTCAACTCGCGGACCGGCCGGCGTTCGTCCGGCAAGACCTTGAGGAAACCGGTCACGGAGGCCACCGGAATGCTGGCGAAGCCGATCATCAGCGCCCACGCGACCAACAAGCCGCCGTGTTTGATCAGCTTGGACGACTTCCGCCCGTTCAGCCCGAAGGTCTGGAAAATACTGGAAATTCCGTGGCTCAAATGCATCCCAAGCAAGACCAGGCTGAGCAGATAAAAGCCAGAAACCAAAGGGTTGTGGAAGCTCATGATGATCATGGCCGACACATCATGCCGCCCTTCCAAATCGTAGAGTTGCGAGTACGGGCTGAGCCCCCCGGCAAATTGCAACACGTGAAAAATCAGAAAGCTCAGGACGACCAGCCCGCTCAAAGCCATGGTGCGCACATAAACCGTGCTTTGCAGCCGCGCTTTCACCGCATACCGCTGAGGGCGGGCTCGGCGGTTGGCGATGATCAACGACATGGTGGTGCCAATGTGAACGAGGAAAACCGCCAAGAGTCCGGCCCGGGCTAGCCACAGAAGAACCTGGTTCGCGTGCAGAGCCTGCGCATAGACATTGATTCCCTCGCCAAAGGGTCCAACGTAAATGGTCAGATTTCCGGCCAGATGGGCCAGCACGAACAAAATCAGCAGGCCTCCCGAGATCCCCACGATCCATTTCTTCCCGATCGACGAAAGAAGAAAGGCCCAGAGCGGATTTGCCTGGCGGGGAGCCTTGTAAACTGAAGCCACAGACATCATGTTGCACACTATTAGATAACCTAATAGGTGCAACGCTTAAGATGAGAGCTCGGATGCGCCCTCCCCCTGGGGCCAATCGCGGCATGCACGAAGAATGCTGGTCGCCTACCCGTTCTGTCTAATGAAAACCGCGTTCCTCCTTGGCCTCACCTTTCTTGCCCTTACTTGCCTTGTTCTTGCCCGGGGGGCGGCGGCGGTGGTGGCGGTTTCCGCGGCGGGATGGGCGACGCAGGTTTTCGCGGTGACGGGACGGGGGATGCCGGTTTCGGCCAGGAGGCTCCGCGCTTCAACGAGAAGAACGTGGACCCTTCCGTCCGTCAGGACGATATCAACGTGAACCGCGATGGCAGCGACGTGAATATCGACCGCGCGGGCGACGACACGGCGAATGTCAACGTGCGCACGGCCGATGGCCGAGATTACAACACCACGGTGTCCGGCCCCGAGGGCTACCGCGCCGGCTACGTTTGGCGGAATGGCGACTACGTTGCGGTGGATTGCGACCCGTTTGTGCCCTACGCCGCGCCGTTCGGTGCCTGGGCCGGTTGGAATATCGTGACCCAGCCCGAGTACATCCAGTATCCCGTCTACTCCAGCTTCCCGGTGGAAACCGCCGTAGAGGTCGCGTTGCAAAAACTCGGTCTTTACACCGGCCCGATCGACGGCAATGCCGCCTCGGTCGCCGGCACCATCGAGCAATACCAGATGCAAACCGAAGTGGGTTGTCCCCCCCAAAAAAAGCGAGCCCTGAACACGGAAAGCTCTCCCTTTAGCCCACTATCCCCGCCACCGCCCCCGTCATAAAGCAAGCCAGGCTCGCCCCGAGCAGCGCTTTCCAGCCAAAACGCGCCAGCGTTTCGCGCTGCGAGGGCGCTAACCCCCCGATCCCGCCGATCTGCACACCGATCGACACGATGTTGGCGAACCCGGCCAAGGCGTAGGTCAAAATCATCAGGTTGCGGGGATCGGCGAAAGCCCCCGTGGCCTTCAACTCCCCGAGCCTGACAAAGGAAACGAACTCATTGAGCACGGTCCGCTCCCCGAGCAAGGCCCCGGAGAGGAGCACCGCATCTCCGCTGATCCCCATCAGCCAAGCCACCGGGGCAAAAACCATCCCGAGCAGAAAATCGAGGGAAAATCGGTCAAAGACTCCCCCGCTCCAATCCGCGACCAGAGCGTTCAACCCTGTCACTTCTCCGATCCATCCCTCGAGCACAAAATTCACCAAGGCGACCAACGCGGTAAAGACCAAGAGCATGGCCCCGACATTGACCGCCAACTTCACCCCATCCGTCGTCCCCCGACAAATGGCATCAAGCAGGTTCACGCCGTTACTTTCGTCGGCCAGGTGCAGCGACTGATCGACCGGCTCGGTCTGCGGCAGCAAGATCTTCGCGATGAGCAAGGCCGCTGGCACGGTGATCACCGACTTGGTCAGGAGATGCGTGGCGAAGACCAGTTGCTGCTGCGGGTCGGCACCGCCGAGCAGACTGATGTAAGCAATCATCACCGCGCCGGCCACCGTCGCCATTCCGCCGATCATCACGCAAAGAATCTCCGATTTTGTCATGCCCGCCAACCAGGGCCGGATAAGCAACGGGGCTTCCGTCTGACCGAGAAACACATTGGCCGAGGCCGACAGAGTCTCCGGTCCGCTCAGGCGCATCGTCTTGGAAAACACCCATGCCATTCCGTGCACGATCCTCTGCAGTATCCCGAGGTAATAGAGCGCCGCGCTGAAGGCCGAGAAAAAGACAATCGAAGGCAGGACACTGAGCGCGAAAATCATCCCGTGCGATTGTTCGTCGAGCAAAGACCCGAACAAGAACCGCGTCCCCTCGTCCGTGAACCCGAGCAATTGGACGAAAAACATCCCGACCAGCTCCACCCCGGAACGCACCAACGGCACATGCATGACCACGCCCGCCAAGGCGAACTGCAGGAGGAGACCAACCCCGACGACGCGCCACGGAATCATCTTCCGGTCGGAACTGAACAGGACCGCGATGCCGATGAAGACGGCGATGCCGGCCGTCCCGCGCAGTGTTTCGAAAATTGTTTCCATTACCCTTGAAGCAGGGCCGGACCGCGCTGCAAGGTCCTCTCTTTAATGCATGCCCGACTCTCCTACCAGCGCCTTGGCCATGTCGCCGACCACCGCCTTGGCGTCACCGAAGACCATCAGCGTTTTGTCCATCGTATAGAGCTCGTTGTCGATCCCGGCAAAGCCGGGCTTCATCGAACGCTTGACCGCCAACACCGTCTTGGCCCGGTCGGCTTCGATGATCGGCATCCCGTGAATCGGTGATTTCGGATTGTTCTTGGCCGCCGGATTGACCACGTCGTTCGCCCCGAGGACCAGCACCACATCAACCTGCGGCATCTCCGGATTGATTTCTTCCATCTCGATAAGATCGTCGTAGGGGATGTCCGCTTCGGCCAAAAGGACGTTCATGTGTCCGGGCATGCGACCTGCCACCGGATGGATGGCAAACTTCACTTTGATCCCGCGCTTGGTCAGTTGATCATAAAGTTCGCGCACCCTGTGCTGGGCCTGCGCCACGGCCATGCCATAGCCGGGCACAATGACCACAGTGTCGGCTTGTTCCATGATCTCGGCCGCCTCGGCCGGGCTGGCGCTCTTGACCGTTTTGCCGCTGTCCTCCCCCACCGAGTCCTGCACCGAACCGAAAGCACCGAAGAGCACGTTGGTGAAACTCCGGTTCATCGCTTTGCACATGACGATGGACAAAATCAAACCGGAAGACCCGTCGAGTGCCCCCGCGATGATGAGCAAGGTATTGTCGAGGACGAAGCCCATGGCCACGGCGGAAAGGCCGGCATACGAATTGAGCAAAGCAATGACTGTCGGCATGTCCGCCCCGCCGATCGGGATGATGAGCATCATGCCGAAAAGCAGCGACAAAATGACCAGCACTGGGAAGAGGAACGACCATTGCGGGTTGATCATGAGTCCCGCCGCGCAAGCGATGGCACCACCGAGGATGAGGAAATTCACGATCAACTGGCCGCGGAAGGTGATCGGACGTCCCGGCAGGATTTCCTGCAGTTTGCCGGCCGCCATGAGGCTGCCGGTGAAGGTGAGAAATCCGAGAATGACCTCCGCCGAGATGGCAAACATGCGGAACGTGGTCAGGTTCTCCCCTCCCTCCTGCAGCCACAGATAGTATTTCGCCGTGCCGACCAAACCCGCAGCCAGGCCGCCGAAGGCGTGGGAGAGCGCGGTCCGTTGCGGCACGGCGGTGAGCGGAACTTTCGAGAGCGGCACACCGATCAACCCGCCGACCATCACCGCCACCGCGATCCAGGGCAGACTGGAGACCGCAACCTCCGGATTGGCCAGCGTGCCGCCGATCCCGAGCACCATGGCCCAGACCCCGGCCCACACGGCGCGCCGCGCGGTCTGCGGCGAGTTCATCCACTTCAACGAGAAAATGAAAAAGACCCCCGCGACCAGATAGGTCAGTTGGACCAAAGCGTCGCGCATTTCCGGACTCATGATTTTTTCTCCGGTTCGCGGCTCTTGAACATCTTGAGCATACGGTTGGTGATGAGGAAGCCGCTCACGATATTGACCGAGGCGGCGGCGATGGCCACCAAGCCAAGGACATTGATCCACCACGGCTGGTCGGACGTTCCCTCGTAGCCCGCGACGAGAATGGCGCCAACAATGACCACGGCGGAAATCGCATTGGTCAGCGACATGAGCGGCGTGTGCAGGAGGCGCGACACATTGCGGATCACGTCGAGGCCGATAAAGGTGGCCAGCACGAAGACGAAAATTAGCGGGATGTAAGCAGCCAATCCCGATGGTTGGGCCGCAGCGAGGAGAGGAGTCATATCAGGTGGTTGGTTGGCGGAATTGCGGGTGCACCACTTCCCCACCGTGGGTCAGAAGGCAACCAGCCAGGATTTCGTCGGACGGATCGATCTTCAGCGCCTTGGTTTCCTTGTCCCAAAGGTGCTCGATCAGTGCCAAGTAGTTGTTGGAAAGCATTTGGCTGGCATGGAGGGCGACATGATCGGCCAGGTTCTTCGCCCCGAGGAGCAGGGCCCCGCCGATCCGCTTCTCCACCCCCGGCTCGGAGCCCTCGACATTGCCGCCCGTGGCCGCCGCCATGTCGATGACCACGCTGCCCGGACGCATCGCCTCGAGCATGGCCGAAGTCAGGATGCGTGGGGCCGGCCGGCCGAAGACTTGCGCCGTGGTGATGACCACGTCGGACTGCGAGACCTGTCTGGCCATCACGTCGCGCTGCTTGGCCAATTGCTCTTCGGTCAGTGCCTTGGCATAGCCCTGCGCCGTTTGCCCGGTTTCACCGAGGTCGACCTTGACGAATTTGGCTCCCAGGCTTTGCACCTGCTCTTCCACCGCCGGACGCGTATCGAAGGCCTCCACTTTCGCGCCGAGTCGCTTCGCCGTGGCAATGGCCTGCAAGCCCGCCACGCCCACCCCGACAATAAAAACCTTGGCCGCGGCAATCGTGCCCGACGGGGTCATCATCATGGGAAAAACCCGGTCGAGGCGCTCGGCCGCGAGAATAACCGCCGCATAACCGGCCAGGCTGGCCTGCGAACTCAGCACATCCATCTTCTGCGCGATGGTCGTGCGGGGGATCATCTCCACGCTGATGGCCGAAATGCCCGCCGCGGCCAGCGCGCCAACCAATTCCCTCTCCCGGAAAGCATCGAGGCTGCTCAGATGCACCGCCCCGCGCGGCGCCGCCTGGTCACCGGGCGGGTGATTCACGCGCACGACAAGACCACAACCATCCGGCACATCTGCGTTGGCCACCACGCGCGCCCCCTTGGCCATGTAATCTTGGTCACGCCAGCCGAGACCCTCGCCTAGTCCTGATTGAACAACCAATTCGAAGCCAAGTTGGTGGAGCTTGCCTGCATTGTCGGGGGAAAGCGCGACACGGACGGTGTCCGACTCTCGGGGAAAATAGGCGGTCATTAGACCCATCGCTTTATAAGACCCGCCGACACGCGCGGCAACGGCAATCTTCCATTCCCCCTGCCCGCCCTACTCCCGACGGCGGAACAAACCACCGATCGTCTCGACGGAGGCACAATCACGAAAAACCATCTGCACGTCGGCCGCTCCGGATTCCGCCCCTTCCACCGCATCGGCGAGCAATGCCGCCGTGCTCGAAACCATGCCGACCACTTCACCCGCCTCATTGAGAACCGGCGCGCCGGAACTTCCGCCGCCATAATCGGCCGTCACGGTCAACCAAGTGCGCGTCCCCCGCTCGTCGCTGGTCGGTTCGACGAAGACGCGCGAGACAATTCCCTCGGTCAGGCTGTAAAAACGTCCGTCCGGATGCCCGACCACCCGGATATTGTTCCCCGTGCGGACGCCAGCCGACAACGGCAAGGCGGACAGCGCCGCTCCGCCCGGATCGATGCGCAGGATAGCGGCATCACCCTCGCGGTCGGCAGCGAGGACCTCGAGCACGGGATAAACCGTGCCGTCAAAGGTCATGACCCCCAATTCCCCCGCCGTTTTGTCGGCCAGCACATGATGATTAGTCACCACGTGCCCCTCGCTGCTCGCTATCCAGCCGCTGCTCACCGCACCCATATGGGTTTCTTGGCAGTCCGGGCAAAAATCGACCGAACCAATCACCACCACGCCACGGCACACCGACTCGTAATCCGGCGGCACCGGGGCGGCCACCGCCGGAAAATCCACCGTCTTGCCCTCCGCCGCCTCCAGGGCTTTTGTTGCCCTTTTCCCGTGCAAAGCGTCGGCCTCCGGCCGGGCCAAACCGGCGACAAATCCCCGCTCCAGCGCCACGTCGTCAATCACCGGTGCGGCCTGCCCCGCGGCGACCAAGGCCAGCAGCATGATCCATGGCATGGTTCCGCCTTTGCCAGTTGGCTTGGCCTGCTCTGTCATGAGGTCGCCTCCCCCGTGCTCAGCTTCCGGGACGGTGAATGATCTGCTCCCGCCGCAGAGTGACCACCCGCGGTGCCGAGCCGTCCGCCGATTGCACCTGGATCGAGACCGGAGTTTGCGCATCACCCTGGATCAAGCCGACCACATCACCGATTGACCTGTCGCGGGAGTTGACCCAAGTCCCGCTGGCGTCCGAAACAGCCAAAAGCCGGTCACCCGAGCGCAGTTGACCGCTCGCGCTGGCCGGGCTTCCCGGCACCAGTTCCTGCAAGACCGGCAACCCATCCTCCCCGCGCGACAACCGTGCGCCGATTCCCACCGGTGCGGTGCTGCTAATTCCCCGCTGGGCCGACTCGCGATCGTTGCCCTCCGGCAGGTTGTTCGCCCACTGCATCGCCGCCACGGTGTCCTTCGCCGCCCAGTTCGCCGCAATCTGACGCGCGGTGCGTTCGCGGATCTGCGCGTCTTCCGGGGGCGCAGCCAAAAAGGCTTCTGCGGCCGATGTCGGATTCACCTTCACTTCTTCGGCCAAGACCCGCCCGAGTAAAACCGATCGCGTGCGGGCGTCCTGCACCTGCCCGGCCCAAGCCCGCGCGTCATCCGGGGAGGCCGAAGCCCATCCCGAGACGAAGCGCGCTAGAAAGCGAGCTTGCTGCCAGTCGGTCAGGCCATCGCCCATGGCCAACGCCGTGGTCGGGTCGGTCGCCGCCAGCTGCTCGGCCGCCCGCGAGAGCACGGTCCCACGCTGCTGACCGGTGAGAAACTCGTTGGCCAGGGCCGCGGTTTGCACCGGGGTCATTTTGCCCTCGTTCATCAAATATAAACCCAGCGCACCCGCCACGCCGAAGCGACCGACTCCGCCGTTCTGCACCAATTCAGTCACACTCTGGCCCGACCATTCGCCCAACAAGGCGAGCATGGCCATGTCCTGCGAAGCGGCATCGGGCAACTCGCGCACCCGCAACATGGCCACGTCGACCCCCAAGGCGGCCAAGGGACGGAACATCGCATTGACGTAGTCTTCCCGGGCCCGTGAACCTTCCACTTCGGCCAGAACGATTTCCGGCCCCTCACCGTTTGAGCCGGAACTATCTTTCTTCACCGTCCTGGCCGCCAAGCCGGCGAAGCCCTCATTCTCATCCGCGCCGGCGGTTATAGCCGCCGTTTGACCAGGGCCGGCACCAGCGGGCTCCGAACCTTTTTCCTTCTCGAGCATCGGTCCCTGAATGAGCAGTGCACCGCCCAAAATCATCGTGGCAGAGACCAAAAGCACGAGGCCGGCCTTGAGTGGGGTTTTCATCCCCTGACAAAGTCACCCCAATCTGCTCCTGATCAAGCACGGAATATCGGAAAGGCCGCCCAGCCGTGGAGGCCCGGGGTGCGGAGAGAAATTTTTTTGGCCTAGGACAGCGGATGTCCTACCCCGGGTGTTCTGATCAGCGCGTGAAAACAAACCTCGACCTCAACCCCGACCACAACATCTGGAACAATAATGGCACCTGGTGGCTCCATGCCACGGTGCATCATCCGGACTACACCAAGGAACGCGTCCGCGTCTCGCTCGGCACCAAGCATCGCGAAGAGGCACGGCAGCGCCGCGACTTCATCCTCCGGGGGACCGCCGCGATTGCCTCCCGCATCCCCCGCGGGCAGGCCATGCCCGATTCGGCCACGCCGTCCGTCTGGCAGGAATCCCGCGGTTCCGATCAAAGCCGGGCCGCAACCGCGGTGCATTAAACCGCCCGACTGCGTTGCCCCGGACCCGCGGCCGCCCGAGATCTAATCTTGGTCAGCTTGGTCAGCTTGGTCATCCGCCGGAGCGTCGTCGGAACCGGTTACTTTATCCTTCACCTGCTGGAAGACGCCCCGGCCGAGCAAGCTCGAGGCGATTCTGACCGGCGGCGGCGCCGCGCATCCGGCGAGGAACACAATGGAGAGGAGGATAAGCGTTTTTTTCATAGTTTTTTAAATCCGCGGACCTATTGACTAAGGATCGGGCCAAACCATATGCCTATGCCACTCGCGGCGAAAAGCATTTCTCGCCAGTTTGCGCGTTGTCTCTTCGTTATCTTCAGCGGGAGCGGAATCAGCGGGCGGGCGGTGCCGGAATGACCCGCACCACGCCCTTATCCTTTGAGCCGGCGGGCTGGCTCTGGCGTGAGATGTAGCCGTTGCCGAATTTTGAAGTCGTCACTCTGGCACCCCCTGTGCTGCGGCTCACCGATCCATGACCGAATTTCTGCGTCGTGGTCGTTGTTCCGTCCGAAGACCGGCTGATTGTCCCCGACCCAAAGCGACTGGTCGTCACCCGCTGTCCGCCGCCCCGCGTGATGGCCCCGTTCCCGAACTTCGTTGTGGTGAACGACTCGCCCTGCGACGACCGCGTGATCCAGCCATCGCCGAACTTGCTTGTCGTGTAGCGTGTCCCGTCCGAACTCCGCGTGATGTAACCATTCCCGAATTTCGTGGTCGTCGCCGTACCCTTCACGTTCGGGATGACCACCGGCGTGGGCGCCTTTTCCTCCGCCGTCCCGCCGCTCGCTATCCCCACATAGAAGGACGCGAACAAGAAAAACCGAATGACGAGTCGTGCCCTAAGGACCACATCAGGACAATTGCCAGCCGAGAGACAAGCATCAAGGACAAAATCAGCCCGACGTATATCTTCCATTGCCGGGCCGAAAATTGCCGCAAGTAAGCCGAGCACGGAGCCATTGTAGCCCAGAGAGGCTTCATGGCGGGTGCAGGGCGAATTCGGCTAGACTTTACGCCTGAAGCAGAGGCTGATCTATAGTAACCATGTCGTTCGCTTGGCCCGTTACCTTTCGCGTGGGGATAGTCTCCTGCACCTTGCCATGGCTGGCAGCACTCACCCCGGATGCTCAAGCAGCCGGGGCCATTGTCATGGACGGGAGATTTGATGATTGGGATTCCATCCCAGGTGACGAGGTCAAGGTGGCCACGACCCGATCCAACCTATTTGTTTATTTTACCCTGCCGAATGCCGTTGTTTTTCAAGAAGGTAGCGGCGTCGAGATCTTCTTCGACGCCGATGGCGATCCCACCACCGGAGCGCCTTTTCATGGGATCGGGGTCGAGCGTCGGTGGTTAGCTGGTTCGCGCATCGGACACAAATACATGGGGCCCGGATCGGACTCCTACACCACTTTCAATCATTCTGCCATTGAGTTGAAACAGTGTCCGGTGCACGACAGTGCTAGGTTTGAGATCTCCATACGGCGCGAGAACTCCAGTGCAACGACGTTCTCGGTGGCCGTGACCTACAACGGCGCGCTGCGCGGGGTGGTCACCGCTCGCTACGCAAATCAGCAACCGGTCAAGAAGACCGATCCGCAGCGCCACCCATATGCGGACGTGCGCGCGGTGGGCTACAACGTGCTATGGGATGGTCTATTCCAGACAAACCTTGGCGATGTAATGCTCGAGGAATTGGCGGCACTGCAGCCCGATGTTATCTGCTTCAACGAGATAACCAGAACCGCAGCCCAGACACTGGCGCGAGTCGCCAGCGCATTGCCCTACATGAGCCATGCCGTTGGTTCATACGACGAGTTTATGGTCAGTCGCTATCCGATCACATGGTCCAATGTCGGGCGCGGGTTTGTTCTTGGCCGAGTGCAATCTTCGAGCGCGGGTGTTGATTTTATCGCCTGCTCGGTCCACTTGACCTGCTGCACAAACTCCGCAGCACGAGCCTCCGAATTGAGCGGCCTGAAGGAGATTATCTCACAGATTCGGTCGGCCTCCTACCCGTCCATCCCGACAAACATACCCATCGTTCTGGTCGGCGATTTCAACCTGGTGAATTTCGACACTCCCGCATTCACATCATTTCAGAACGATCTACGACTCACCCATCTTCATCCCTTACATCTTGACAGCTTTAGAGATTACACATGGAGCCGGAATGGCTCATCCTACTCGGATGGTCGGCTGGACCATGCACTGATCAGCGAGGGCGTCGTTGCGCTGAAGTCGTTCATCTATCGTTCGTCCACACCGCCGTCGGACCATTTCCCCGTCGTCGTGGACCTTGCCTTTGACTCGGATCAAGATCGACTGGGGGACAGGTGGGAAGTTTCGTATTGGCAGGGTCTCTCCGCCACCGCCAACGCGGATCCTGATGGCGACGACATGGACAACCTGAACGAGCAATTCGCCGGGACCAGCCCAGTCGATCCGCACTCCAAGGTTTCTCTCGCCCTAAAGCAAAACAACGCCGCGCTCAGCCTGCAAGTGCGGCAATCGTTAAACAGCCACTGGTCGCTCTGGCACAGCACCGATCTCGTTTCATGGTCCCGTGTTGGCCTGTGGAGCGAAGGCATGTCCACCCTTGAGCTAGACAAACCAGCGCTGTCCGGATTTTACCGGCTCGGGGCACCATAGCCTCGGGGCTCTAGCCGGCCCCGCGTTCCTCCAAGGAGCAAACCGGGCCTTGCGCACACCCGCGCCACGGATGCCTGGGCGCCGGTCGGACTTAGGCTTTTTGGACTGAGTTTCGCGGCAGGGTGGCAAAGGACGTTCGATCTTTGCTGATTGGTCGTGATTGGCCGTCCAAGTCTGCCTACCCTGCTTCCTGTCATGAAGCTCATCACGTTCGTTCTGGTCCTCTTCTCATCATTGCCTGTTCCCCCGCTCTTCGCGGCGGGCAGCGCCCCTACGGAAACCGGGCCTACCACCCGCACGCGCGATCATTTGCGCGGAGAGCGCTACGGGGAAGTCATCGTGGTGCGGGGCGGTCCGTTCGTTTTCACCGGTGAGGTCTTCAACACGCTCGGACTCAACGACTGCCCTGAGCCGCTCTGGAAGGCGCTCGATCCGCGCGCTTTGAAAAAGGAATTTCGCGCGGCCGCAATAGTTCTCAACGGGCCGCGCTATTTCGTCATGGACCGCACTTCGCTGGCCAACCCGGGCCGGATCGCGACCTTCGGTGCCCTCGAAGCAAGGCACCTGGCCGATGTGCGCATCACCCTGCCAACCATTCTACGCGGCCGCACCGCGCCTTACACCGAAAACACGGTAGCCCGGACCTCGGAGTTCCTCTACCGCCAAGGCGGCCGGATCTACGAATTGATTGCCCCCGACGGCACGCGCTATGTCATGCAGACCTACGCCCTGATCGTCGATCCCGATCTGACCATGGCCGATCTGAAAAATTTGGCCACCCGGCTCCGACTGCCCGCCGGTTGGCAATACCGCACCCGCGTGCTGGACCGCGACCTGGTGCTCCGGGCCGAAGGTACCGCTCACGTTTTGCAGGACGATCTGGAAAATAGCTACCAGCGCGTGCTCGCGGCTCCCTGATCTCCGTAACCACGCCTTCGCTACTCGAGCCTCGCGCGGGCCTCGGCTGAAAGTTCTTTGGCCCGCAGGGGGCGTCCGGCCAACTTCACGCCCTGCGAGGCAAGTTTCTCGGCGATGGCCGCGGTGATCATGCGCGAGGTGCGGCGGGCATCGGCGGCCAGACCTGACGCCGTGGCGCTGACCGCCAGCCGGGGGACCAAACCGAGCGGACTGCTGAAAAGCGCGCCGGGCTCCGCATTCGATCCTCCGGTCGTTTGGAAATGGGCGAGGGCTTGACGTCGTCCGCGGGGATCGATGCGGTAGATATCGACCACCGTCTCGAGGCGCGTACCGCCCAGCCCGAAGCCGACGATCGAGCGCAGGGCCCGGCTGCCCTGGTTCATGCGGACAAAGCGGCCCTCGAGGACCCAGTGCCGTGGATCGGTCACGCGCTCGTTCGCGCCGATCATCATGGCCGGGCCGACATGCTTGCCCAGCCTCTCGACCAAACGCCCGGCCGATTCCGTCCCGAATTCCCGGGCAAAGGCTTGGAGTTCGACGCCCTCCCGATCGACCTTGGCGGCGCCGAGTTCCGCGGTGAAGGGCCGCACACAGATGACCTCGGGAACCGGCACGGGGGAGACCTTCCAGTCGCGCTGGACCAAGCTGACCGAAGCGCAACCGGAAAGGAGACTGGCCGCGAGAAATGCCGCAAACGGGGTCAAGAACGAGGGAAAAGCGGGTGGTTTGGTCATGGGAAATATACCGCATCGGCTGGCCACAAAGGCAAGCTGGGGATGCCAGGGTGGGCGAAGGCCTGAGCGAAGCCGCCTGAAATCGGGCAAAGTCGGGGCAAACCGCCCGGCCAAGAACAA
>JAQBWH010000078.1 GCA_027624625.1 Verrucomicrobiota bacterium
GAGGGAGTTCCGCACGGCTGCGCCGTGGAGGGGTCCGACATTTTCGTCCGTGATGACAGCACAGGTGCCGCCCAACCCGCTGTCGCGCGCCAATTGGCCGGTGCGGGCGAGGAGGTCGGGACCGACCAGCACGCGGCACTTCCGGCCGGGAATGCCGACCGGGACTTCGATGGGAGCGGGGGCTTTCACGCGGACGCGGCGCTCCCGGCCGCCACGAGGGCCGCGCCGATTAGTCCGGCCTGGTTTTGCAACTGGGCCGGCACGACGGGGACCTTGACCATGCCTTGCACCACGGGAAGGAATTTTTCCGCTTTGCGGCTCACCCCGCCGCCGATGATGACGAGGTCGGGATTGAGCAGGAAGGCGAGGCGGGCGATGACCTCGCCGACCCGTTCGCCCCATTGTTCCCAAGCGAGGTCCTTCTCTTCGCGCACCCGGTCGGAGGCGCGGGTCTCGGCATCCTTGCCGCGCACTTCCATGTGGCCGAATTCCGTATTGGGCACGAGCTGGCCGTCGAGAAAAACGGCACTCCCCACGCCGGTGCCGAGGGTGAGCAGGATCACCGTGCCGCCGATGCCGCGCCCGGCACCGAAACGCATTTCAGCCAGACCCGCGGCATCGGCATCGTTGATCACCAAGGCGGGGCGTCCGAGCTTGGCCGAGAAAAAGGTGGCTGCATCAAAGCCGATCCACGCGGGATCCATATTGGCCGCGGTGAGGATCCGTCCGTGTTTGACCACCCCGGGGAAGGTGATGCCGACCGGCCCGCTCGTGGTGCCGAAGCTCTCCGTGATTTGCCGGATCACCCCGGCCACGGCATCCGGAGTGGAAGGCGAGGGGGTGGCGAGGCGCAGGCGCTCGGCCACAAGATTTCCTGCGGCAATGTTGACCGGGGCGCCCTTGATGCCCGAACCGCCGATGTCGATGCCGAGGAGTTGCATGCCTGCGGATTGCATAGCAGCGGGCGCGGACGGGGCAAGAACGGATCCGCGCCGCGGCCGCGGAGTGTTCCGTGGTTCAGTGTTCCGTGGCCAAGTGTTCAGTCTTTTGCAGAGCAGCGGCCGGACCACGCTTTGATCGCGGTTGAGTTGCCGCCATGCCCCCGTTGCGGTCGGCGGACACAAGGCCCGCCGCGCCGCCTTGGCTTTTATTCAGGCTTCAAGTCTCAGCCCTCGGCCTTTTCCTCCCGCCGGATCCACTGGACACCGAAAACTGAAAACTGAACACTCGGCAGCGCACGAGCGTTGCCCCATGTCCCTTCGTATCGACCTCCATGTTCACTCATTCTTTTCCGCCGACGGCGTGAGCAGTCCGGAAGACTTGATCACCGCGGCCCGCGCGGCCGGGCTCCACGGCTTCGCCATCACCGACCACAACACGTGCGATGCGGTGGGTTACATGGTGGAGCGCGGACTGATGCGGGCCGATGGCCAGCCGGTCGACGGATTCCTCGTCATCCCCGGGATCGAGGTGACCACGGCGGACGGTCACCTGCTCTGCCTGGGCTGCACGCTGCCTTCCTCGCTCAAAGGGATGCCGGCCGCCGAAGTTTGCCGTCTGGCCCACGCCGCCGGCGGGATGGCCGTCGCGCCGCATCCTTACGACTTGTTCCGCGCCGGCATCCGCGAGTCCGTGCTCGACAATTTGCCGCTCGACGGGCTTGAGGTGTTCAACGCCGCGACGACCTTGAAGCGGCACAACCGCAAGGCCTATGACTACGCGTTGCGTCGCGGGTTGCCCATGACGGCCGGCAGTGACGCCCACCATGCCGGGGCGGTCGGGGTGGCCTGCACCATTCTCGAGACGGACGACTTCAGCGTGCGCGGCGTGATCGGCGCGATCCAGCGCGGCACCGAATTGGAGCAGCAATACCTCTCCACCCGCCAAACCATCCGCAAAACCTGGAACAACTGGTTCCGCCTCCGCGGCAAGACCCGCGCCAGATAGGGCACATTATCCCCGGCTCGCCGGTGACGTTTTTTCCACATATCAACGAAAAACCTTTTGACGATGGAAGGAAGTAGGGCTTTAATTTGTATAATATTGATTAATCACTCCTTCACTCCACACCCATGAAAAAACCCCTCCTCCTCACGCTTGTCACTGCAGCGCTTGCAGTTTCCTCGTCCTTTGCCGCAGAAGGCACCACCAGCCCTTACACCGATGCGGTGGACGACATCGATGCGGAATTCGGCTCAGCCGCCGATGGGACACTTAATATCCTTGGGATGGAAGTGAGCAACAATTCCACGGACATTACCTTCACGCTGTCGGTCAACGGCAATATCTCTTCCACCGACTGGGGTAACTTCATGATTGGCCTTGCGACTGGCGGCACCGGCACCACGACCGGCAACGCGTGGGCGCGGCCGATTAATCTCAGCTCGCCCATCGGTGGCATGGACTATTGGGTCGGGTCTTGGGTCAATAGCGGCGGCGGGTCGCAGCTGTGGAGCTTTGACGGTGCCAGTTGGACCAACACCGGGGCCCTTCCCGGCTACTCGTTCTCGCCCGGCGCAACCAGCAGCATCACCTACACGGCAACACTCGCCTCCTTGGGTCTCGCGGTGAATGATGTCTTTTACTTCGATGCCTACTCCTCGGGTGGTGGTGGTGGAGACAGCGCGGTCGATGCTCTGGCCAATCCGAACGTCTCGGTTACTCAGTGGGGCCAAACCTACACCTCCTCGACCACCGGCAGTGGCGGAGTGGGCTTGAATTCCTATCAAGTCGTCCCCGAGCCCTCCACCTACGCCCTGCTCACCCTCGGTGCCTTGGGCGTGGCGGGTTACGCCGCCGGGCGCCGCGCGCGGAAATAAATTTCCCCCGAGTCGTACACAAAAACCCCGGTCCGGATTCTTCCCGGGCCGGGGTTTTTGATTTTCGGGT
>JAQBWH010000040.1 GCA_027624625.1 Verrucomicrobiota bacterium
CACCCCGCCCGCCCCCACCCCGGCACCAGTCACGACGCCATCCGCCCCGGTGGAGGGATCGGTGCCGCGCGAAATTCGCACCATCACCAGCGGGTTGGCCGGTTTCCAATTCGCCAGCAACGAGGCAGGCATTGTCTCGGTCGAATTGCTCGACCACCTCGGCGAGAACGACGCCAACGTCGCCCTCAACATTCCGCAAGCCCTGCCGATCGGCTCCCTGGCCGAGGAACCCGGCATTGCTCTCGGTGGCTTTTCCCCCGTTCCGGGCGGAGCACCGAACGAAGCCGTCTTCCTCCGCGCTCTGGCCGATGGTCTGGAAATACGCAAAACCTTCACCGTCTCGGAGAACGATCAGGACAAAGGCAATTACGTGGTCAATCTGAGCCTGGACTTTGCCAACCCGGGCACCACCCCCGTGCAACGCGCCGGTTTTTACATCAGCACCGGTGGTGCCGCACCTGTGCATTCGACCGACATGACCATCTATACCGGCTTCGATTGGTATCGGGACGGGAAGACAACCTTCACCGACGTCAATTGGTTCAACCAAAGCTCGATTCCCCTCACCGGCATCGAATTGCGCCCCGCGCAAAATGTCTACGAGCAGAAGTCGGACAACATCAGCTGGGCCGGGACGAAGAACCAATATTTCGCCAACATTGTCGCGGTCGTTTCCGGTGATCCCGGCACCGCGGTATGGGCCCGCCGCCTCGACCTCTTCCATGGAGGCGATGCGGAGAAAAAAGTCTACGGCATCGAGGGCGCACTCGGCTTGCCCGGCTTCCTCCTCGAGCCGGGACAAACCAAGTCGTGGACGTTCCGCATTTACACCGGCCCGAAAGACCTCGGCCGTCTCTCCCGGTTGGGCCAAGGGGAACAAGAAGTGATGAATTTCGGGATCTTCAAGTGGGTCAGCGAAATCCTTCTTTACTCGATGAACGCGCTTTACGGGGTGCTCGGGAGTTTCGCCGCGTCCATCATCGCCCTGACCATCATCATCAAAGCCCTCCTCTGGCCGCTGCAAAACAAAGCGACCGACTCGATGCGCAAAATGGCCGCGCTCTCGCCGAAAATGACCGAGCTGCGCGAGAAATACAAAGACGACCCGACCAAAATGAACCAGGAGCTGATGAAGCTCTACAAGGATTACGGGGTCAATCCGTTCAGCGGCTGCATCCCCATCCTCATCCAGATCCCCATCTTCTTCGGCTTCTACTCGATGCTCGGGACCGCCATCGAACTGCGCAATTCGTCTTTTCTCTGGGTCAGTGACCTCTCCCAACCGGACACCGTCGGCTACCTCTTCGGTTTTCCGATCAACATCCTGCCCATCCTCATGGCCCTGACCATGCTCTGGCAGATGCACGTCACTCCGAAATCCGGGGATGCCCTGCAGCAGCGCATGTTCATGTTCATGCCGCTCATTTTCATCCTCTTTGCTTACAACTTCGCTTCTGCCCTTTCCCTTTACTGGACCACCCAGAATCTCATCTCCATCATCCAGCTTTACGTGACCCGCAACAAACCGCTGCCCGTCCTCGAAAAGAAAACGGCCGGACCAAAGAAAGCGCTTGAGGCAGGCAAAGGGAAAAAACGAAGATCAGGCCCATGACGCCGAAGGAAATCCTCGACACCCTTCTCGGCTACCTCGGTTTTGCCGTGCAAATCGAGGAGCAACCCAACGAGCACGGGCTTGTCCTCCAGATCTACACCAGCGATGCCGATCTCTTGACCGGCCCCAATGACGAGACTCTCGAGGACATCCAGTATCTCCTCAACCGCCTGATTCAAGCCGGCGACCCGCAGGCCCCGCGCGTCACGGTCGACATCGAACACCGCCGCGCCATGCGCAACGACCGGTTGGTCGAAAAAATGCGCGCCATTGCCCATCTGGTTAAAGAAAGGGGCAAACCCCTGCAAACCGAACCGCTCAACGCCTACGACCGCTGGCTGGTCCACCAAGCCTTCAAAGATGACCCGGTTGTTAAGAGCTGGAGCCCCGAAGACCACGCCCGCATGAAGCGCATCACCCTGCGCCTGCGCCCATCCGGCAACACCTGAAAGATCATCCGTCCCCGGGGCCTCCCGCCCTCCGACCATGAGAAACATCACCCTCGCTGCCACCCAAATGGCCTGCGGAAAAGACCGCACCGAAAGCTTGCAGCGCGCCGAACAACTCATCCGGCAGGCCGCCGGCCAAGGCGCCAACATCGTCCTCATCGAGGAACTCTTCGAAACGTCTTACTTCTGCCAAGACCAGCTCCCGGAGTTTTTCGAACTGGCCCGCCCGGTCGAGGACAACGAAGGCATCGCCAAATTCCAATCCCTCGCCCGTGAACTTGATGTCGTCCTCCCTTTCAGTTTTTTCGAACGCGACAATCAGGCTTATTTCAATTCGGTCGCCATGATCGACGCCGGCGGCGCGATGCTCGGCCTTTACCGCAAAACGCACATTCCCGACGGCGTCGGGTATCAGGAAAAATATTACTTCAATCCCGGCGACACCGGCTTCCGGGTCTGGGAGACCAAGTTCGGCCAAGTCGGCCTCGGCATCTGCTGGGACCAATGGTTCCCCGAAACCGCCCGCTGCCTCGCCCTCGGCGGGGCCGAAGTCCTCCTCTACCCCACCGCCATCGGCAACGAACCGCAATTTCCTGACTGGGATTCGCGCGACCACTGGCAGCGCGCCATGCAAGGCCATGCCGCGGCAAACATGGTCCCCCTCGTCGCCTCGAATCGCATCGGGAAGGAAAAGGGGGAAAACCGCGAAATGACCTTCTACGGCTCTTCCTTCATCGCCGATGAAACTGGCGCCAAAGTGGCCGAAGCCGACCGCACCAGCGAAGCCGTCCTCACCCACACCTTCGATCTCGACGCCATCCGCAATCAGCGCGCCCAGTGGGGCTTCTTCCGCGACCGCCGCCCCGAACATTACGGCGCTCTCACCAAGCTCTCGGCCAAACTGTAGCGGCGCCGTCCGTTCTCTTTCGGGATCTTATTTCCAAGGGCCCATCGCATTGGAACTTTGTGCTTCGGCCGCGGGGTAGGGTCGGACCTCCGGGCCGACCGCGAACCCTCTCTGGGATTCGACACGGCAGGTCCGGAGGCCCAGCCCTACCACTCGATCCATAGTCGAAAAGCAAAAGGACGTTGGTATTACACCGCTTCCACCCGCCCCTCCCGGATCGTCCACTCCTCCGCCTCCCCCGTCTCCTCCAACCACTGCCAGTTCGTGGTGGTCAAAATGCGCTGTGCATCGCCCGGCAGCGCACGCAAAAGCCGGCGCCGGCGCTCGGTGTCGAGTTCGCCGAAAATGTCATCGAGCAGGTAAACCGGCGGCGAACCGCGGCGCGCGCGGATCAACTCCGCCTGGGCCAGCCGCAGGGCGAGAGCCAAGGTCCGCTGTTGCCCTTCGCTCGCGAAAGTGGCGGCCGCGGCGCCGTCGAGCTCGAGCCGGACGTCATCGCGGTGCGGACCGACCACAGTTTGCCGCAATCGCCGTTCTTCGGACGCGCTGGCGGCCAGCGCCGAGGCCAAGTCTTCGCCTCCGGAGCACTCGTAGCGCAGGCCGGACGCCTCACGG
The DNA here is from genome assembly GCA_027624625.1 of Verrucomicrobiota bacterium. GTDB lineage: Bacteria > Verrucomicrobiota > Verrucomicrobiia > Chthoniobacterales > JACTMZ01 > JACTMZ01. The sequence continues at coordinate 3,584 of JAQBWH010000040.1, forward strand.
CGCGGACTGATCGCCGTGACGTGTTTGGCCACCAAGGGCGCCAGCTCCGCACAGAGTTCACGCCGAACGCCGACGAGGTATTCCCCGGCCGAGAGGAGCGGCCCGTCGTAAGCCGCCAGTTCGCGCCCGCGGTGCGGACCCTCTTTGAGCAAAAAATTCCGCGACCGCAAGGCCCGCTCGTAAGCCCGCAAATTTTTCAAATACCCCGCCTCGCACTGGCTGGCCAGAAAATCGAGAAACCGCCGCCGCTTCGACGACGAACCGCGCACCAAGTCGATGTCCTCGTTGAAAAAAAACGCGACCAACCCGACCCGCAAATATTCATCCGACTTTTGCTGCGCCACATCATCGAGTTTCAGCTTCCGTCCCTCCTCCGCCGAATAATGGCAGGCCAACTCCCGGTCCCCGCACTGCCCGACCAAAGAAAACCCCCCCGCCCCCCGCCGCACCACCTCGCCCAACACCCCCGCCCGCGGCGACTGCAACCGCAAAGCGACGCAAATCCCCTCCAGCAACGACGACTTCCCGCTCGCATTGGGCGCACTCAAGAGGTTCAAGCCCGGCCCCGGCCGGAACTCGGCCCGCAGGAAGCAGCGAAAGTCGTGGAGAACGAGCGAATCAAGCATGGGAAAGTATCCGGTTTTCAGTGTGCAGTGATTCCGTGGGAAAAGAAAATCCGACGGTGCCGATTGGCGGCCAATGACACCTTGGTCTGCGGTTCTTCTCGCTGAAAACCGGAACCTGAACCACTGAAAACTCGTCCGCGCATCGCTTTGGTGCTTGAATGGCCGGCATCATGCAATCCCTGCCCGGCTTCCGCGACTTCTTCCCGGCCGAATGCGCCCGCCGCAACTACCTCACCGGCACCTGGCGCCGCGTCGCCCGCTCCTTCGGCTTCCGCGAATACGACGGCCCCACCCTCGAACCCCTCGACCTCTACCGCAAAAAGAACAGCGGGGGTGAAATCCTCGGGCAGCTCTTCTCCTTCACCGACAAAGGCGAACGCGAGGTCGCCCTGCGACCGGAAATGACCCCGACCGTGGCCCGCATGCTCATTGCCAAAGCGCGCGAATACCGCAAACCGATCAAGTGGTTCAGCATCGCCCCGTTCTTCCGCTACGAAAAACAACAAAGCGGACGCCTCCGCGAATTCCTCCAACTCAACTGCGACCTCGTCGGCGACGCCTCGCCCGCCGCCGACGCCGAACTGCTCGCCCTCCTCATCGAAACCCTGCGCGCCTTCGGCCTCACCTCTGATCACATCGTCATCCGCGTCAGCGACCGCCGCGCCTGGATGGAATTCCTCGCCACCCAGGGCGTGACCGACGAAGCCCAAGCCCGCGAAGCGCTCACCCTCATCGACAAACTCGAACGCGAACCCCGCGATGTGCTCGAGAAGAAGCTCACTCCCCTCGGCCTCAGCCTGGGAAAGATCGAAACCTTCATCACCTCGGCCCGGCCGGACTTCTTCACCGCCCTGCAATCCAACCTCGCCGCCCGCGGACTCGACGACTTCTGCCAACTCGACCTGCGCATCGTGCGCGGCCTTGCTTATTACACCGGTCTCGTTTTCGAAGTTTTCGACCGCCGCCAAGACCGCCGTGCCGTCGCCGGAGGCGGACGCTTCGATCGCCTGCTCTCCGACCTCAGCGACGGCAAAGTTGACCTGCCCGCCATCGGCTTCGGCATCGGCGACGTTGTCCTCGGCGATCTGCTCGCCGACCTGCCCGCCACCCGTAGCAAAATGGAGGCCGCCATGGCGGCCGAGCAAGCCACCGACATTTTCGTCATCGTGGCCGACGAATCCCGCCGCCCGGAAGCCCTCGGCGTGGTGCAACTCCTCCGCGCCCTCGGCCGCCGCGTCGACTATCCGCTCAACCCCGAGAAAGTCGGCCGCCAATTCAAGGATGCCGAAGCCTCCGGAGCCACCCTGGCTCTCATCGTCGGCGGGGAATGGCCGAAGCTGAAAATCAAGGACCTCCGAACGCGGACCGAAACGGAACTGCCCCACGAGGCACTTGCCGATTGGGCGGCGAATCTTCAGACTCCCGCGCCATGAATTTCCGTAGTTCTCATTGCGGCGCCCTGCGCGCCAAAGATATCGGTCAGCGCGCCACCCTCGCCGGTTGGGTCGGCTCTCGACGTGACCACGGCGGGGTCCTCTTCGTCGACCTGCGCGACCGCGAGGGCATCACCCAGGTCGTCTTCCGGCCGGAAAAACATGCCGCCACGGCCGGAGTCGCCCAAACTTTGCGCGACGAGGACGTCATCCAAATCTCCGGCACCATAGCCAAACGCCTCGAGGGCACGGAAAATTCCAAGCTCTCAACCGGCGAAATCGAGATCGTGGCCGACGATTTGCAAATCCTCAACAAAGCCGATGTCCTCCCCTTCCCCCTCGATGAGCAGATCGCCAACGAGGACTTGCGCCTGACCCATCGCTACCTCGACCTCCGCCGCCCCGGCATGGCGGCCAACCTCCGACTCCGCCACCGCGTGGTCAAAACGGTGCGCGACATCCTCGACGCCGACGGTTTCTGGGAGATCGAAACCCCCATCCTGAGCAAAAGCACCCCGGAAGGCGCTCGCGACTTTCTCGTCCCCAGCCGGCTGAATCCCGGGAATTTCTACGCCCTCCCCCAGGCTCCGCAACAATACAAACAACTTCTCATGGCCGCCGGGGTGGAAAAATATTTCCAGATCGCCCGCTGCTTCCGCGACGAAGACCTGCGGGCCGACCGCCAACCCGAATTCACCCAGGCCGACATCGAAATGAGTTTCGTCACGGCCGAGGACCTCTTCGCCCTCATCGAAAAGATGTTTGTCGCCGTCTTCCGTGCAGCCCACGGCGTCGAGATCTCCACACCCTTTCCGCGCCTGACCCACCGCGAAGCGATGGACCGCTTCGGCAGCGACAAGCCCGACACCCGATGGGCTCAGGAAATTGTCGACGTCGGCGACATCTTCGCCGGCACCGAATTCAAAGTCTTCCGCGGCGCCCTCGACAGCGGCGGCGTGGTCCGCGCCCTCAATGCCAAAGGACTCGCCAAGATCACCACCGGCCAGATCGAGGAACTGACCGAAATGGCCAAACAGTTCGGGGCCAAAGGGCTCGCTTTTATCAAATGCGAAAATGGCGAATGGAAGTCGCCTATCGTCAAATTTTTCACCGACGCCGAAAAAGCCGCCCTGCAGGAACGCCTCAAGATGGAGGAAGGCGACCTCGTTCTTTTCGGCGCGGACAAATGGGAAATCGTCTGCGAGGTCCTCGGTCGTGTCCGTCTCCGTGCGGTCGAACTCATCGGCCTGACCCACGATCCCAAGCGCCTCGATTTCCTCTGGGTCGTTGACTTCCCGCTGCTCGCTTGGAGCGACGAGGAGCAAAAATGGAATGCGGTCCACCATCCCTTCACCCGCCCCAAGGCGGAGGACCTTCCGCTGCTTGAAGCCAAGAAATACGCCGAAGTCCGGGCCGAGGCTTATGACATCGTTCTCAACGGCGTGGAAATCGGCGGCGGCAGTATCCGGATCCACGAGGCCGACCTTCAGTCAATCATGTTCAGTATTCTCGGCATCAGCGAAGAAGAGCAGACCTCCATGTTCGGCCACCTGCTCAAAGCCTTCAAATTCGGCACCCCGCCCCACGGCGGTATCGCCCTCGGGCTCGACCGCCTCGTCATGCTTCTGGCCGGCGCCGAATCGATCCGCGACGTCATCGCTTTCCCCAAAAACAACCGCGGTATCGAACTCATGACCGGCTCACCCTCCCCCGCCGACTTCAAGCAACTCCGCGAGTTGTCTATTTCGTCGACCAAGAAAGCCTGACGGCGGCCATGAACGAGTCCGGACTCGAAGCGGCTTTGCCGAAAATGGAGGCCGCCGGCCTCTCCCCGGCTGCCCGGGCCAGTTTCGCCCGCGCCTGGCGCCAAGCAGCCTCGGGCGACGCCGGACTCATGCCCGAAAATTCCCTCGCACCGGCCGAAGGCGTTCCCGCCTTGGCCGACATCCCGGCCGCCCCGCCCGATCCCGCCCTGCTCGACAAACTTTGCGTGATCAAGCTGAACGGCGGGCTCGGCACCGGCATGGGATTGGCCCAAGCCAAGTCCCTCATTCCGGTCAAAGACGGACTCAACTTCCTCGACTTCATAGCCCGCCAAATCCTCTGGCTGCGCGAGGCTCACTGCACCGCAGGTCCGCGCTTCTTGCTCATGGATAGCTTTAGCACATCGGCCGACACCCTCGCTTACCTCGCCCGCTACCCCGACCTCTCGCCCGACAGTCCGCTCGACTTTCTGCAAAATAAAATTCCGAAACTCCACACCGAGACCCTCGAACCCGTGAGCTGGCCGGAAAACCCCGATCTCGAATGGTGTCCGCCCGGCCACGGGGATCTTTACCCGTCGCTGCTCGGATCGGGCTGGCTCTCGCGCCTTGCCGACGCGGGAGTCGAATACCTTTTTGTCTCCAACAGCGACAACCTCGGCGCCACGGTCGATTCCGCCCTCCTCGGCTACTTTGCCGCCAGCGGGTTATCCTTCCTCATGGAGGTGGCGGAACGCACTCCGTCCGATCGCAAGGGAGGACACCTCGCCCGCCGCCGCAGCGACGGTCGCCTCGCGCTGCGCGAAGTTGCCCAGTGCCCTGACGGCGACCTCGAGGCCTTCCAGGACATCGACCGTCACCGCTATTTCAACACCAACAGCCTCTGGTTGCGCCTTTCCGACCTCGCTGCCGCGCTGGCCGACAACGAAGGCGCGCTCCCTCTACCCCTCATCAAGAACACCAAAACCGTCGATCCGCGCAACGCGTCCTCGCCACCCGTGCTCCAACTCGAAAGCGCCATGGGCGCCGCCATCGAATGCTTTGCTGCCTCCGGAGCCATCTTGGTGCCGCGCACCCGCTTCGCGCCGGTCAAAGCGACCGGCGATTTGCTCGCCTTGCGTTCCGATGCTTACGAGGTCACCGAGGACCAACGCTTCCAGTTGGCCGCGGAGCGCCATGGCCTCCCCCCCGAAATCTCGCTCGATGACCGTCACTACAAATTGCTCGCCGGGCTGAAAGCCGCCTTCGCACGCACCGCTCCGTCCCTCCGCCACTGCACCAAGTTCACGGTCGAAGGCCCCTGGCACTTCGAGGATGGCGTGGTTTGCGCAGGCACCGTGAAATTCACCAACCGCCGCAGCGACCCGGCCACCGCACGGGCCGGCCACTACGAGAACATCACCACCGAAGGGTAAAATTTCCCCCCACGGGATTTGCGGGCCGGCGGACCGCACCAAACCACCCAAGTTTCAAACTCAGGTCTCCTCCCTCCCCTTAATCCTCTCCCGGTTCAACCACACCTTACAGGCACTCTTCATCCGCGTCAGGATGTAATAAACCGTCTGGCTCCGCTGCCGCACCAGTTGCGCTCCGACAATCTTCGGCACAAAATCCGCCGGAACTTGCATCACGTCCTCGATTGACGAGCCCTCGAACCCCTTGCACAAGATCGCCGTCATGGCCCGGGTCAAGGTCTGCACCTGCGGACCCAATGTGATGCGGAACCGCACCTTGCGGTCGGCATCCACTTCGAGAAAGACCCCCACCGTATCGGTACACTCCTCGTCTTTGCGCACATCCTCGAGATCGAAGGTCTCGCCTTCCCTCGGCCCCTGCGCCGCGGCCTGATCGGCATACGCAATCAAAGTCTCGCGCTTTTCCTCCTCGGGGAGCACTTCAAAGAGATCGATAATCTTCTGCAATTTGTCCGGGTAACTCACCACACCATTAAGATTTCTCCGGCGGCCAAAGGCGAGCCCAAGATGGACACGACTTGGCTGCCCCGTCAGTCCGCTGTAATAAAACTCTGGTGAAACTCCTCCTCTGCCTCGCTCTCCTGCTCCCCTCCGTGGCCCCGGCCGGTGGACTCGCCTGGGAAAAAACCGAGATCGCGATCGAATCCCTCGAAGGCGGCGGCAAGGTGCCGGGTGAACTTCGCTTCACCAACACCTCCGGCCAAAACATCCGCCTCCGTGCCGTTCCCGCCTCCTGCGGATGCATCGCGGCCAAACCCGAAAAGCGTGACTACGCTCCGGGCGAAAGCGGCGTCATTCCCTTCACCTACACCCCGAAACGAAAGTGGGGCACGCGCGCCTACCGCGTCTTCGTGGTGACCGACGAACCCGGACACCCCTACGAGTTACGCCTCATCGTCACCGAAACCCGCCGTTGATCCTCGGCTATGGCAAGGCGGGGACCAGTGCCCCTCGGACCGCGCCCCACTCCCTCAAGGCCTCAGGGTGAAAATATCCCAAGCGGAACCTGCGTTCTCCGTCCAAGGCACGATCCATTTGTAGATCTTCTGCTCGCCGAACTGATCGAATCGCTCGCGCACCACCTCGACCGGCTTGGCCGCCCCCATGTCGAATTCGTAGGAAATGATCCGCGCTCCCGGCTTGAGCCGCCGCAACTGTGGCATCAAGCGCTCGTTCAAACGCGGGGTGAGATAAAGAAAGACTACGTCCGCCCGCTCCAAATCGAGGTCGAAAATGTCGGCCTGCCGAATCTCGACCAGGCTCTCCACCCCGGCGGCACGGGCGCGCTCCCGCGACTCGGCCACCCGCTCCGCGCTGATGTCGACCCCAACGGCCTTGACCCCGTAAAGCTTGGCCGCCGCCACCACGATCCGCCCGTCACCGCAGCCCAAATCAAAGACCACGTCGCCGGGCTTGATCTCCGCCATTTCGATCATACGTCCGACCGCAGCCATCGGTGTGGGGACAAACCCTATGTCGGGCTTGCCCTCCGCAGCGGCGAGACCAGCCGATACGATGACCGCGAAAAGCAAGAGACCTGTCGTCCGTTGGAACATGAATAACACTCTGCCACCCGGTCATGCCCGCACAAGCCCCTGCTGCCGGCCCGACACAAGTTGCCGGACGACAGACCGCACCGGTTGCGTCACCCTTCGTTCCCGCGCCCGCAGCCCACCGAGGTTGTGATCAAATAGGAGTAGACAGCGCCAACTGCCCAAGGGAGATCTCGGCGAGGATCGGACAAGGACAACTCTCCTCCAAAACCGCGCGGTTGGTCCGCGTCGCTTCGTCGGCTTGCCCCTCCACATCATTCAAAATAAGACCGGCCAGCGGAAGACCACGCCTCCGGACACTTTCCACGGTGAGCAGGGTGTGGTTGAGCGCGCCCAGCTTGTTCCGCACGACCACGATGACCGGCCAGCCCAAGTTCACCGCAAAGTCCGCCACCGTGAAGTCCTCAGCCACGGGCACCAGCCATCCGCCTGCCCCCTCGCAAAAGACCTGCGTGTGCCGCGCGGCCAAATCCCGCACCGCAGTCAGTGCGCGGGGCACATCCGCCGCCGGTTCACCGAGCATGGCACAGGCCCGCGGCGAAGCCGGTGTTTTCCACCACAAAGGATTGATCGCGTCGAGAGTCTCCGTCTGGTCCGCCGCCTGCGCGAGGATTTCGATGTCAGTGCGCGGACCGCAACAAAATGGCTTGGCCCCCACCGCATCACCACCCGCCGCACGCGCCGCCCGCACCAGCAACGCCGTGACATAGGTCTTCCCGCAGTCCGTATCCGTTCCGGTCACAAAATAATTCATCTCTCAACCCCCGCGGTAGGGACGGGTGGTCCACCCGTCCGCTGCATTCCTCCCACCCCACCATGCAACTGATGCCCCGCCGCACTCAACACATGCAAAGCCGCCGTCTCGCTGCGCAGCACGTGCTTGCCGAGATCAATCGGCACAAAACCGCAGGCCTCGGCCGTCCCCCTCTCTGCTTCCGTCCAATCCCCTTCTGGTCCGATGGCAAAGGTCACCGCATCCGCTCCACCCGCCAAAAAATCCCCCACCCCCACGCCCCCGACCTGCACCGCCGGGATCCCCTTCAATCCCGCCGGCACGGCACGGAACGCCTCATCAACAGCACGCACCGGAAAAACCTCCGGCAGCACCACATGCCCGCACTGTTTGGCCGCCTCGACCGCGATCTGCCGCCATTTGTTCCGGCGTTTCTCCGCATCCACCGCCGCAATCTTGACCACACTCCGCTCCGCCTCCACCGGATGAATCGAGGCCGCCCCCAATTCCGTCGCCTTCTGCACCAGCCAGTCGAACCGCTCATTTTTGATCAGCGCGACAATCAAGTGGATCTCCGGCTTCACCCGCTCCTCCCGCCACTCGCGCAAAACTTTCGCCCGCACCACCCGCTTCCCGACTTCGCTCAATTCCGCCTGCGCCGCCCGCCCCGTCCCATCGAAAACTTCCACCCGATCCCCCAGCCCCAAACGCAGCACCTGCGTCGCATGCCGCGCCTCGGAATCCGGAAACACCACGCCTTCCGCGCTCCACATCTCCACGGAAATAAAAAAACGAGCCATGACAGTCAATGCACTGCAGTCCAAGTGACACCGGCATCTCGCCGATGAAGACCCAAAAACGCCGGCTGGAAGCTGATGCCACTTTCTCGTCGCATCCGTGCCAGCCGTGTAATCCGTGGTTCAACTTTCCCCATGTTGTTTTTCTACCCCACCGTCTTGAACCGTCGCAGTGTCTCGTCCCTCTCCGTGCCGTGATCGACCATCGGCAAGGGATACCCCGCGGCAATCGGTTTTCCGTCCGCGGGGGCCTCAAGAAACTTCGCCGCCGCCACGCCGACCAATTCCGGCACCCACTGCTTGATATATTTCCCTTCCGGATCAAAGCGCTTAGTCTGACTCCACGGATTCTGGATCCGGAAATAGGGCGCCGCATCGGCCCCCGTCCCCGCGCTCCATTGCCACCCGCCATTGTTGCTCGCGATCTCGCCGTCGATCAGTGTCTGCATGAAATATCGCTCGCCCAACCGCCAATCCAAGTGCAGGTCCTTGGTCAGAAACATCGCCGTGATCATCCGCGCACGGTTGTGCATGTAGCCCGTGGCGTTTAATTGCCGCATGGCCGCATCGACCATCGGAAAACCGGTCCGCCCCTCGCACCAAGCCCGGTATTTCTTCTCGTCCTGGTCCCATTCCATCCCCCGGTATTTCGCGTTGAACTCGTGCTCCAGCACTTCCGGATAATGCCAGAGGATCTGGAAATAAAATTCCCGCCAAATCAGCTCGCTGATGAATTTCCACACATTGTTGCGTCCGTCCGCATCGCCGCCCTCCGCCGCCGCCCTGGCCTTATGGTAGACCTCGCGGATGGAGAGCAATCCGTGGCGCAAATCCTGGGACAAGCGCGACGTCCCATCCTCCCCCATCACGTCCCGCGTCGCGCCATAATCGAACACCGGGCCCTGCAAAAATTTCCTCAACCGCTCGCGCGCCGCTTTCTCGCCCGGCTCCAACCCGCCAGAAAATTCCGCCAACCCCCAATGTGCCGGCGTCGGCAGATCACCACTCGCCACTCCCTCGGGCGTGCCCAACTTTTTCAGCGCCGGCCCCGCGGAAGGCTTGTCCAACTTCGCCCAGGCCCGCGAATACGGGGTGAAGACCCGGAAATTACCACCCCCGCCCGTCTTGACCTCGTCCCGCTCGTGCATCGCCGCATCTTGAAAAGTCCGCAACTCCCGCCCGTCCTCCGCCAACATCTTCGCCACCCGCATTTCCATCCCGCGTCCGAACAAATCCGGATCCCGGTTGGTGAAGACCGCCTCCGCCTTGGTCTCGCGCGCCAATTTGACCAACGCCGCCTCGGCCTCCCCCTCGCGCACCATGAGCCGGCTGCCGATGGCCCGGAGGTTCCCGTCTAACGACGCCAACGACCCGCACAAAAAGGTCTGCCGCGCCGCCCCCGTCCAGCGGTGCTCCTTCTTCCAGTCGCTCACCACATAGACCGGCACCACCTCCTCCGCCTCCCGCGCCGCTGCCGCCAACGCCGTATTGTCCGTGATCCGAAAATCCCGCCGAAACCAATGGATGGCCGTTTTCATTGAATCGATCATGCCCTCCCGCGCGTCCCCAATCCAGCAATCCTGGAGAGCGGACGTCCCCGGCCGCCGCCCTGCCTGAAAACCGAACACTGAACACTGAAAAGTCGCTGAAAACTCTCGCGGTTATCCGCGCGCCCCCCGACAATCCCTACCGTTGAGCCCGCCCGATACGCTTCTCATCATTGCCGGCAACGGACGCTATCCATTCCAGCTCGCCGCCGCGGCCCGCCGGGCCGGGGTCAAGCGGCTTTGCGCCGCAGCCTTCGAGGGCGAGACGGACCCCTCCCTCTCCGCCGAAGTCGATAACCTTCGCTGGCTCCGCGTGGGTCAACTCGGCAAGCTCATCGCTTACGCCAAAGAATCCGGCGCCCGCCATGCCATGATGGCCGGGCAAATCGCCCCGAAAAATCTTTTCGACCTTCGCCCCGACTTCGCCGCCCTCCTCCTTCTGGCCAAACTCAAGGAGCGCAATGCCGAGACGCTCTTCGGCGCGGTGGGCGACGCGCTGGCCAAAAACGACATCGAACTGCTCCCCGCCATCACCTTCCTCGATGAATTCCTCGCCCCCGAAGGCCACTTTGCCGGACCCAAACTGCGCCGCCGCACGCAGGAAGACATCGCCTTCGGCCTGCGCATCGCCAAGGAAGTCAGCCGGCTCGACATCGGACAAACCGTCGTGGTCCGCAACGGCACCGTCCTCGCCGTCGAGGGATTCGAGGGGACGAACGACGCAATCAAACGCGGCGCTCTGCTCGGCCGCGGACAAGCTGTCGCGGTCAAGGTTTCCAAACCCGATCAGGACTTCCGCTTCGACGTCCCGGTCATCGGACCTCTCACCCTCGAAGCCGGGGCGGCCGGCGGACTCTCCGCGCTCGCGGTGGAAGCCGGACGCACCCTGCTGGTCGAACCCGCACGCCTCCGCGTCTTGGCCGAGACCCACAAAATTTCCATCCTCGGAGTGAAACCATGAGCACCAAACTTCGCGCCGGGGTGGTCGGGGTCGGCAGCATGGGCTGGAACCACGCCCGCATTTACGGCGAACTCGACAACGCCGAACTCGCCGCGATCTACGATCCCAACCCCGCGGCCGCCGAGAAAGCGGTGCGCAAATTCGGAGGCACCGTCGCCATCTCGCTCGACGACCTTATGGCGCGCTGCGATGCGGTGTCCGTCGCCGCCCCGACCGCCTTGCACCACGAGATTGTCATGGCACTGCTCGCCGCCGGGCGCCATGTCCTGGTCGAAAAACCCATCGCCGAAACCCCCGGGCAAGCGGCCGAAATGGCCGACCTCGCCCGCGCACGCGGCCTCGTGCTCCAAGTCGGGCACATCGAACGCTTCAATCCCGCTCTCGACGCCCTTGAGCAGCTCCTCAACCGCCCGCGCTTCCTCGAAGTCACCCGCCTCTCGCCCTATCCCGGACGCAGCCTCGACATCGGTGTCGTCCTCGACGTCATGATCCACGACCTCGACATCATTCTGCACCTGGTCAAATCGCCGGTCACCAGCATCGACGCGGTCGGGGTGGCCGTCCTGAGCAAGGGCGAGGATATCGCCAGCGTGCGCCTGCACTTCGCTAACGGCTGCGTGGCCAATATTACGGCCAGCCGGATCAGCATGAAAAAAATGCGCGAGATCCGCCTTTTTCAGGAAGACGCTTACCTTTCTCTCAACTACCAAAAGCAAAGCGCAAAAATGTTCCGCCTCAAGGACGGCAAGATCGTTCGCGAGCGGGTCACGATCGACAAAGGTGAACCACTGCAGCGCGAACTGCACCATTTCATCGACTGCGCCCGCGCCGGCGCCCAACCCAGGGTCGGCGGTGACGAAGCCGCCGCCGCCCTCGAACTCGCCGTGCGTATCACCCGCCAGATCGCCGAACGCGCCCCGCAGCGCGCCTGATCCCATGCGCCTTTTTGTCGTAGCCGGCGAAACCAGCGGCGACACCCACGCCGCCGCCCAGCTGGCCGACCTCCGCACCCTCCGCCCCGACCTGCGCATCACCGGCCTCGGTGGTCCCAAGCTCCACGCCCTTTGCCCTGAGGTCGAAGACTGGACCCACCAAGCCGCGGTGGTCGGCCTCTGGGATGTCCTTCGACGCTACGGCTGGTTCCGCCGTAAATTTCACCAAACCCTCGAGCGCATCGCGCGGGAAAAACCCGACGCCGTTCTCTTTGTCGATTACCCCGGCTTCAACCTTCGCCTGGCCAAAGCCCTCCAGCCACATCGCTCCCAACTCAAGCTGCTCTACTACATCAGCCCCCAAGTCTGGGCTTGGAACCGCGCCCGCCTCCCCCGCATGGCCTGCTGGCTCGACCGCATGTTCTGCATCTTCCCTTTCGAAAAAGAACTCTACGAAAAATCAGGACTGCACACCGATTTCGTCGGACACCCTATGGCCGCACACCTCGACATCCTCGGCGACGAACACCGCAACCCCGACCTCCTCGCCCTCCTCCCCGGCAGTCGCGAACGCGAAGTGCGCAAAATTTTCCCCGCCCTACTGGCGGCGGCCAAGGTCGTGCTGGCCCGCCGTCCCCGGACCGTCTTCGCCAGCGCCGCCTCCTCCGACAAACTCCAGCACCTCATGCGCGAACTCGCCGCGAAGTCCGGCGTCGGCTGCGAGGTCGGCCTGCGCAGCGCGCGCCACCTCATGCAAACCGCCGCCGCCGGCCTCGTCGCCTCCGGCACCGCCACCTTGGAAGCCGCCCTGTGCGGACTCCCCTACGCCCTGGTCTATAAAGTTGCCCCCCTCACCTACCTCGCCGGTCGGGTCGTGATCAAAGTCCCCCACCTCGGCATGGCCAACCTTCTCGCCGGCCGGGAAATTATCCAAGAGTTCATCCAGCAAGAGGCCACCGCGGCAAACCTCGCCGCCGAATCCCTCCGACTCCTCGACGACCAGGCTTACCGCACCACGATGCGCAACAATTTCCAAGCGGTGCGCGAAAATCTTCAAGCCCCCACCACAATCACCCCCGCCCAAGCCATCCTCGATGCGCTCATCTGACTCCCAAAGTAGCATGGGCATCCTGCCCATCATAACCCGACATCATCAGCTGGAAGCCGCTGCCACTCTCTCTCCAACCCATCCGTGCCTTCCGTGAAATCCGTGGTTAAAATACTCGGGCCATGATCCTCGAACTCATCGAACACCTCACCGAGGAAGCGGCCAAGCGACAATTGGATTTCCTCGTTATCGGCGGCCATGCGGTCATCAGCTTGGGCCACCAACGCATGACCATGGACCTCGACTTTCTCGTGCTCGCTTCCAACAAGTCCGGCTGGGAGGAATTGTTCGACCGATATGGATACCGCTGCTTCACCGAGGGCAACGCTTTCGCCCAATTCGAAGGGAAAATCGGCTGGCCCCGCGTCGACCTGATGCTGGTCGATGATGCTACCTTCGCTAAATTGTACGCGGATTCCGTTGTCACTCAAGGCAAGCGCACGCCCTCGCCCCAGCACATGGTCGCGTTGAAGTTGCATGCCTCGCAAAGCAGCGACCGCGATCCGCAAAAAGTCGGCCAGGATTGGCTCGATATCCGGAAACTTATCGAACTCCACGGACTCGACCCGAACGAAGAAACCTTCGCTTCTCTGATCCGCCGTTACGGAGGAGACAAAGCGCTGGAGCGCATCCGCCAGATGTGCCAAAATTGACCATGCTCAGACCCGAGGACGACTTCGAACTCCCGGTCTTCGACCGCCCCATGGAGGACCCACCCAGCAGGGTCCCCTACGAGGTGGCCGTCCGCGCCTTCGAAGAAATCATCGCCGCCTTCCAGCTCCGGGCGAAAACCCCGCACGTGGCCGAAGACATCCCCGAGTTCAAGATGTAGAATCGACGTCCCCGGCCCGCCGGGAAGGCCCAGAACTCAAAGGGAACTCTTCCGGCGCTTCCAAAGATACAACGCTCCTGCTCCCATCAACACCAGCACGTAAGTCGAGGGTTCAGGGACACTCGCGACACGAAAACCATAGGAGTCCTTCTCGACCGTCGGGTCGACGTTTTCCCGGCGCGTGGAGCGCAAGTGGTGCTCGCCGCTGCCCCAGCTGCCACCGCGAACCGTGCGTTGCTCGGACGGCGAGTTGTTTGTGCCATCAGAGGCACTCTCAGTCCACTCCCACACATTGCCGCCTTGGCCCATCGTTCCATACGCGCTCAAGCCTCCAACGATGTCCACTATGGCCGGATTCGTTATGGCCGGAATCGTGGCAGACCCATTGTAAACCGCCGTGCCCGCATTGGTCCCGCTGGCCACCGCTATTGGGCGGCCCGACATTCCGAAGCTTGGCCCGAGTCCGCTGACCCCGCCGGAAGCGGCCGACGGGAAGAGAAAGTAGTTTGTCCCAGCCGCGTTGTAATACGCCGCCTTATACCACTCGTTCTCGCTGGGCAGAAAATAGTAGGCATCTTTGTTGCGGTAGGGATTGATTCCGCCGGCTGTCCAGGCCTGGTCGCTACTCCAAAGCGCCATACTCCAACTGCCGCTGTAGGTCAGGTTGTAGGC
>JAQBWH010000079.1 GCA_027624625.1 Verrucomicrobiota bacterium
TCCAGCCGCCCGTAATGTTCCTGTGCCTGTGCGAGCTTGGCCTCGCGGTGCGCGTCGGAGGTTGTGATGAAGGCCGCGCGGGAGGCTTGCAGAATCAGGTCCTTCCCGGCCTCGCCCATTTCGGACTTGGCACGATGGAACGCGTCCACCTGATGACGAAACTGATCCATGTCGCCGGTCAGTGGGGTCGTCAGGATGTTGTAGCCCTTCTTTGTCGAATGATAGATCCCGTCCGGGTTCATCACCGCCATCATCATGCGTGGCCCCCCGGGACGGGCAGGCCGGGGCATCACTGTCAGCGGCGCAAACTTGTAGTAAGTTCCATTCCATGACACCTCGTCGCGCGTCAGCAGGGCCTGCAACACGTCGAGCGATTCCTCGAATCGCGCGCGCGTCTCAGCACTTGCAACACCCAGCCGCTCCATCTCATAGGTATAGCCGCCGCGCCCGACACCTAGCACCAGCCGACCCTCAGTGAATATGTCGGCCGCAATCACCTCGCCCGCATAGATACGCATGTCGTGGATAGGCAGTACCGCAACGCAGGTCACGATGTCGATGTGTTTCGTCTCGGCCGCGATCTTGACCGCTGTCATCAGCGGCGCGGGATTCAGCCCGAGGTTCATGAGGTGATGCTCCGACACCGAGACCGAGCGGAACCCAAGCTGGTCGGCCAGCACCGACTGTTCGAGCAGGTCTTTGAAGAACCGGGCGCCGCCGTAGGCATGGCCCGGATAGCTCATCGAGAAATGCAGGTTGAAATCCATGATCTGCTCACTCAGTCCTCGGAGAAGGGGTGGGTCGCAGGATGGGCGCGGGCGTTTGTGGAACCACGCGCAGACCGCGATAGCCGCCGTCGTGATAGGCAAGCGGTGGCAGCGGCCGGTGGCCGATAGCCGCGACCGCGCCGAAAAGGACGGCATGGCTTTCGTGCCGCTCGCTGCGCACCATCCGGCAGGCGAGGCTGAGCGTGCCTGCGATGGCGGGGGCGAGGCTCTCCTGCTCGACCAAAGTGACGCCAGCAAAGCGATCCTCGTGCAGGCCGTCGAACTCGCCCGCAAAGGTGCGCGCGATAAGGTCGGCGTCTTCAGGCAGCACATTCAGCGTGAATATCTCGTTCACCTGAACCGCCTCGGCGATGCGGCTGCCGCTGCGCAGGCAAACGAGCACCGTGGGGGGATCGGCGGAGACCGAACAGAAAGCCGTGACGGTCGCGCCATAGCGTCCGGCTTGGCCAACGGTCGTGACCACCGCGACCGATCCCGCCACTTGGCGCATCGCCGCAAGATAGCTGTCGCGCGAAGACGCATGCAACGGGCCCGCCTTTCGTGTCCAATGTGGGGCAAAGTGAAGCTGCGGCCGGGCAGGCCCTGATTGAAGTGGATGCATAGACACGTCTTGGGCTCCAGTCTCCTTCGAGACGACAATGCCTCGAACCATACGCGGATCATGGCAGTATTATTTGGGTTGATAAAACGAAACTTCATGAAGTTTAGGTTCGAGAAAATTGATGTTCGGGCCTCGTCTTTCCCATTCGCCCACCAATCGAACAATGTCTTGCCGCGGTTCGTCCCGCGCCTCAACTTTCTGCAACCAAAGGCGCAAAGCGCGATCAAAATGCCTTCCTGCTGGCCGCAGCCTGACCATGTTTGAACCGTGTTCTCACGGTGGCGGCATTTTTGCGACCGCTGTCGCACGAGTGGCTGCAAGCTGACGCCGACGAAGGTTGCGAAGCCTCACGTAAGGTAGCACGGAAGCATTCCATCAAACTTGTTGGACTTGGACTTGGAATTCAGTCAAACATGATGCGACAGACGGCCTAAAGGCGCCAAGGTCGTTGAAATAGGTATTTGGAGCCGGGTAGCCATCTGCTTTAAGGTCTGCTCCGGTTAGTCTCAGACCGACCAAACGGCGGTCTCTCCAAAGTTCGCCGTCGTGAGTCACGCCAAGGCCGACTAACACAGTTTACCTGACGGCCTCGCGGCTGGAAAGAGCGAGTCCGGTGCGGATCGTCATATATCCTGCGGCAAGTCCGGTCGCAAGAATGCACTGATGCCTTGGTTTTCGTGCGACGCGGTTCGGCGTCCGCAGAGAGTATGCGCATTGCACCGTCTCGATGAAGGGACCGCCGCATGTGAATTCTCGGTCGAGTTCGACCCAACTGTTCGCTTGCGGACTGCAGCCTCAACACCGCGCTGGCGCTCGCGAGTCGGACTTATTCATCGCGAACGAGGAGATCGTGATCCACATGAGCTCCCGCGATCCAAGCATCTTCTTCCGCTTCTGGGCCTCGCGCTGGATTTTGACACGGCGATTTTCTTGGCACAAGCGCGTTATCCACCGCATGCCGCGCTGGTATCTCGCACACCTTGTGCCGTGCATCCCTCAGTAAAACAAACAGAAAATCACGTTGACAACCCTGCCCCTCTTGACGCACGTTGTCATCATCGCAGAGTTGCGCCCGGAGAGAAATCTCTCGGGTGCTTTTTCATTTTCGGGGGTTGGTGCAGCGCATAGCGGGCCAGGCAGGAAGGACTGCTTTCCTTCGGCCGAAGCGGCGCTGATCGCGACAAAGCTCATCCTCAGATCTCCCGGGCAAACCAGCGGATGCGGCCGATGATGCGGATCTCGTCGGCGGTGCGTTCATATTCGGGATAGAGCTTGTTGTCTGAAATCACCCGGACGGCGGGCGGGTCGCTGTTCGGGATATGCTCGAGCCGCTTGGCGACCAGCCCCATACCGTCGTCGAGC
>JAQBWH010000041.1 GCA_027624625.1 Verrucomicrobiota bacterium
CCCGAACGGCCCTTTTTTTGCGTTGAAAGGTTCGTGGGAAACCCGCTGAACACTGTTCTTATCAGCCTTGGTGCGGGCCCAGGCACTCGAGGAGGAAGCGCCTGAAGATGACCAGCTTTGTGACCTTTTTGTCACATAGGTTTTTATGCTTTTAGTGGGGGAGCGGGGAATAAAGGGTGTCCAGGACATTTGTCGTCCTCACCAACACCACCAACAGCCTCCATCAATGAAAAAATTGCTCACTCTCCTTGTTTTGGCCTCCGCGAACCCTGTAGCAGCCAACCTCCTTATTTCCGATGACTTTCCGACCAATGGAACGTTGAACGGGCAAACTCCTGCTGTTGGGGGCACTTGGACTTTCATCAGCGGCGCGCCAGATCAAATTCAAGTGGTCAACAACAAGGTGGTCCTAACCGACGCCAACAGCGAGGATATTAAAAGCACCTTCACTGCCGTATCAGCCGGGAGTGTTTATTTTGGCTTTGACCTTAGTGTCGCCGATCCCGGCACATACGCTGACACGGACTTTGAGTACTTTTCTCATTTTAGCGAGTCAGAGAGCTTCAACTTCACCGCAAGAACGGACATTGCCGCATTTTCAGCGACCGGCTACCGCCCAGGCATTGCCACAAGATCAGGTACCGCGGAATCCATCTGGGGTGCAGATCTCGCCTACAATACGGATTACCGCATGGTCGTTGGCTATGATTTCACCACAGGTTTTGCCACCCTGTGGATCGATCCCACGGATGTTTCTTCCTCAAGCGTCACTTCGACGTCGCGCTTCATCGCCGTAAAAATTGATGGCTTCAACCTCCGTCAATCGAGTGCCACACCCGATCAATCCCTCACCGTTGGCAATCTCCGCGTGGCAACAGATTTTACGGCCGTTGTTCCCGAACCCTCCACCTACGCCATGCTAGCTTTGGCTGGAGCGGGTTTCGCCGGCTACGTCATTCGTCGCCGCCGTCGCTAAGCACGCGCACAAAGCTTCAGCAAGCGGCCCCGAGATAGCCCGCCCGGCATACTGCCGCCGTTAGAAAGCGGGGATATCGCGCGGACGCGGGTGGCCACGCGACCAGGCGGATTCCATCCGAAGGAAGTTTGAAGAGAACTGTTTTCAGCTGGAAGCGGAGGCGAAGCCGCAAATGGCCACGGCGCTCGGCAGCGGGCGGGCAAACAGAGTTGACTAGTAGTTATACATGGTATAAGCGTAAACGATGGATTTCACCTGTGTGGAACTCGAGGCGTTCACCCGTGAATTGCTTCGCGTTGCCGATGAGGAAGTCCTGCGGGAGTTCCAACTGGCATTGGCCGCCCGTCCGGAGGCCGGGGATTTGATCCGCCACTCGGGAGGGCTGCGCAAAGCGAGAATGAAACTGTCGGGTCGCGGCAAAAGCGGCGGCGCCCGGGTGATCTACCTGTGGCCGCCGCGGGCACGACGATTTATTTTCTTCATGCTCTACACGAAATCAACCAAAGCCAACATCGCGCCGGAGGACCTGGCGCGGCTGCGTGCCGCGGTGGAAACCATCAAGCAACAATACAACCGATGAAAAAGACCGAAATCGCATTCGACATCAATGAACTCGTGGGCCGCGTGGAGCGTTTTGCCGCGGGAAAGGAGCGGGCGCGGGTCCGCCGCGTGACCATTCCGCCGCCGGTCAAAGCGATTTCCGCACGTGTCATTCGCGAGACGCGCGCCAAGCTCGGCTGCACGCAGTCGGAGTTCGCCGCGCTACTTAATGTGCCCAAGGTGACGGCGGTGTCGTGGGAGAACGGCACCCGTAAGCCGAGCGGCGCCGCTTTGCGCCTCCTGGCCGTGGCGAGGAAAAATCCGGACGCGTTGCAAGCGGCCTAAGCCACTGGTGGACGAAGAGGGGCGGCTATGGCGGAGACTTGAGTTTGCGTGTGAGTGGTTTCAGAGACGGAACTTTTTTAGCCACAGCCGGAGCGGAGCGGAGACGGCCCCTAGGCAAATGGGGGAAGATAAACGACGAGGATAATGCCCGGACGCGGGTGACCCCGCGACCGGGCAGTTTTGTCTCCGGAAACAATCCTCTTTCATCTTCTTCCATCGGTGGCCTGTCTTTTGGTTTGTGCCTGACAGCGGTCCCGTGGCGGATTTGTTTCGGCCCGGCTATGAGCGTTGTCCGATTTGGCGCGCTGAGAAGGAGACCGTGGTCACTTGATCGACGGCCAGCGATGCTTGCTCGAGGAGGAGGCGGTCTTTCCCCGACAATTCCGCGAGCGCCGGGTCGTCGAACCAAGTGAGGCTCTTGAGGCAGGCCGCGACGGGAAACTCTCCGCGGTAAACGGCGTTGGCGCCGGCCAGCAGATGAGCCAGGTCGCTCCCGTGGCGCAGCAGGGCGGCTACGTCGAGGTAGTCTTTGAGTTCCACCCGGTTGACCAAGGCAGCCAACTTGCCGGCGCCCAGATCATCCAATGATGCCACGGGGCACTCTCCCAGGAAATCCGGTGGGTTCAGCACGCCGAGCGAGAGGCCGCCGAAAAAGGAGAGCTTCACGCCGCGGTGCAGGACGCTGAGGGTGTTGGCCTCGGCTTGGAGAATGTCGCCATCCAGCGCGTGTTCCTCGCGGAAGTCCAACGGCGCGAGCGGCCTGGCGGAAAAGAAATCGAAGTCGACCGACGCGCGGTGTCCGAGTCGCAAGGCCAGAGCCGTGCCTCCATAAAGCACCCAACCGGGAAAGCCGGCCTGCAACTTGTGCTCCCAGAGCGCGCGTTGGTCGGCGGGGAGGATGTCGAGATGCCAATTCAGCGGCGGGGCCATGGGGCGGGTTGCTCCGGCAGGGGTGGCACGGGAACGACCCCGGTCTTCTTGTGCCAGAACGACCAGGATTTTGGGTCGAAAAGCCCGCGTGGGGGAGCCGAAAGAACTTTGGCGAAGATGTCTTTCCCATAGCGCCGCCGGGTTTCTTGGATGTCATCCCAAGTGCCCAGCACCATGGCTTGCGCGGCGATGCGTTCCGGCGGGAGTGCGGTGCGGTCCGTCCACCAGAAAAGGCGCTCCAGCGGGGCGATCTTCATGCTCTTATTTTAGCGATTTCCGCAGGGATCGGAAGGTTAAAGAGGGGGGGGAACGGCTAGGGCGGAGACTTGAATTTGAGTAGGAGTGTGCGGGACCGGCGCACCGGCAAGCTAGCCGCATGGTTCCGGCTCAGGAGAACGCTTTCCAGCCGGGGTCACGCGGCTGGAAACTATCTTCTTTTATCCTCTTTCATCCGTGGCTGGATTGCGTTTGGCAAGGTTGCTGCGGAGAGGAGGTCGTGCGTGGTCGGAAGCCGCAGGGGAAAGCGGCGAGGCCGCTGCACTCCAGAAGCGGCGAAGCCGCCGCCCAGGGGTGAAAACTGAACACTCCGCCGCCTGCTTCAGGCGGCCAGCGTGTCTTTGGGATTCGGACCGTAGGGATTGCTGCCGGGTTGGCTGTCGGTCACAAAGAAAACGATTAAAACGATGACACCGATCAGCGGAAGAAAACTGATGAGCATCCACCAACCGCTGCGCCCGGTGTCATGGAGACGCCGGATGGCCAGGGCGAGACCCGGAAGAAAAACGGCCAGGCCGTAGATGGCGGTCAGGGGTCCGTAGCCGTCTTGTCCGGCCAGGCCGAGGACATTGTCGACCACATTGACCAGAATGATGGCGAGAAAATTGAAGAGAACGAACGTCCAGTAGGCTTTGCGGCGGCTGCGGCCGGTGAAGGTGACATAGTTTTTCCAGGCGTCGAGATACCAGTTCATGGGAAGGGTCCTTTCTTGGTTTGGGTTGGTTGGGAGAACGGGACAACTTTTACCTAGGCCCTCGTAGGGTTGGCAGGAAGGAAAAACCGCAGGGGAGGCGGGAGAGGGCGGCATGCCAAGGTCACACCGCCGCCTGTTGCGGTCGGTGGACACAAGGTCCACCGCGCCGCTCGGAGGCTTGGGCGGTCGGTGGAGAGAAGGTCCACCGCGCCGCTCGGAGGTTTGGGCGGTCGGTGGAGACAGAGTTCGCCATGTTCAGTTTTGGCTAAGGCTTGTCTCGATTTGGGGACGAAACGGCTGGCGACGCGACAGGACTGAAAACTGAACCACCGAAAACTCCGCCGCCTCTACGCGGCCGGCGTGGCCTTGGCAACGGCGGGTGCTTCCTTCAACTCGGCGAGGATTTTTTTGACCGCGGCGGCGGCGGTCACTCCGTGCTGTGCGCGGAGTGCTTCCACTTTGCCGTGGTCGATGAATTGGTCGGGCCAGCCGATGCGGACGACAGGAGTGGTGATGCGGGCCTCGGCCAGGGCTTCGATCACGGCGGCGCCGTAGCCGTTGTGCAGGACGTGGTCTTCGAAGGTGCAGACCACTTCGGCGGCGCGGGCGAAAAATTCGAGGGTCTGCCGGTCGAGGGGCTTGATCCAGCGGGCATTGATCACCGCGGCATCAATGCCCTGCGCGGCGAGGAGGTCGGCCGTCTCTTCAGCCAGGGGAACCATGTTGCCCAGGCCGAGGAGAAGGACGCGGCGGCCGTGGCGGAGGACCTCGCTTTGCCCGATCTCGAGGAGCTGCGGATGCTCCTTGGGCTGTGCCCCGGTGCCGGCGCCGCGGGGGTAACGGATGGCGATGGGACCGGCGTGGTAATGGGCCATAGTCCAGAGCATGTCGACGAATTCCTCTTCGTCCTTGGGCTGCATGAAGACGAAGTTCGGGATGTGGCGGAGGTAGCCGATGTCGAAGAGTCCGTGGTGGGTCGGGCCGTCGTCGCCGCTCAGCCCGGCGCGGTCCATGCAGAGGGCAACGTTGAGATTCTGCAGGGCGATGTCATGGATGATCATGTCATAAGCCCGCTGCATGAACGTGCTGTAGATGGTCAGGAAGGGTTTGTAGCCTTGGGTGGCGAGGCCGCAGGCGAAGAGGGCGGCGTGCTCTTCGGCGATGCCGACGTCGTGGTAGCGGCCGGGGTGGCGTTTTTCGAAAAGACCCAGCCCGGTGCCGCCGGCCATGGCCGCGGTGATGGCAACGATGCGGTTGTTGTGGTCGGCAAAGTCGGCCAGCTTGGTCCCAAGGAGCTGGGAGTAAGTCGGCGTGGCCGCCGGCTCGGTTTCCCCGGTCTCGGGTTGGAACTTGCCCAGGCCGTGGAATTTGTCCGGCTGCAATAGGGCCGGCGAGTATCCTTTGCCTTTGGTCGTGAGGATGTGGAGAAGGACGGGCTCGTTCTGGGTCTTGAGGAATTCGAAGGTGCGTTCGAGCAGGGCGGTATCGTGGCCGTCGATCGGTCCGTAATAACGGAAGCCGAGATCTTCAAAGATGACGCTGGGGAGGAGCATGTGCTTCATCCCGGTCTCGACCTTGTGGGCGAGGTCGAGGGCGACTTGGCCGCCGATGGCTTTGATGAACTTGGCGGCTTGCTCGTGGAGGTGGGCGTAGGCGGGTTGGGTCGTGATCTTGCTCAGATAGCGGGCGACCGCGCCGACGTTTTTCGAGATGGACCATTTGTTGTCGTTGAGCACGACGATGAAGCGTTTGGTCGTTTCGGCCACGTTGTTCATCGCCTCGAAGCTGACCCCGCAGGTGAAAGCGGCGTCGCCGGCCACCACGACGACGTGTTCGCCGGACCCGCGGAGATCGCGGGCCGCGGCCATGCCGAGGCCGGCGGAGAGGGTGGTGCCGGCGTGGCCGGCACCGTAGCAATCGTGCTCGCTTTCGGTCCGGAGGAGGAAGCCGTTCAATCCGCCGGGTTGACGGATGGTGTCGAGGCCCTTGCGCCGCCCGGTGAGCATTTTGTGCACATAGCCCTGGTGGCTGACGTCGAAGAGGAGCTTGTCTTGGGGCGAATCAAAGGCACGGTGCAGGGCGACGGTCAGTTCGACCACGCCGAGGTTGGGCCCGAGGTGGCCGCCGGTTTGGGAAACCGCGCGGATGAGCTCCTCGCGGATTTCTTGGGCGAGGAGGGGGAGATCCTGCTCGGGGATGGCGCGGACATCGGCCGGGCCGTCAATCCCGGCGAGGAGGGATGTTTTAAGTTTCTTCGCGGTCATCGAATTCTTCGAGGGTCACGGTGCCATCCGCTTTCTGGGCAATGAGGCGCACTTTCTGCTCTGCCGCTTCCAATTTCTCCCCGCAGTAGCGGGCGAGGGTCACGCCTTCCTCGTAGCGGGCGAGCATTTCGTCGAGCGGAAGTTTGTCCTCCTCCAGTTTGGCCACGATGGCGTCAAGGCGCTGCATGGCGTCCTCGAAATTTTGCGGGGCTTCGTCTTTTTTGCGGGCGGCCATGATGGTGGGGTTAGCGGCTCTGGCTCCAGCGATCCCGATTGGAATAAAAAACGCATTCGTTGTCGATCGGGAGGGGAATGAAATATTTCAGGGGGAAGCTGGAGAGGTCGGCGTTGCGCATGATGAAGGTGGCCCATGGCCCGTAATCGCCTTTGGCGATTTGCGAGACGAAGGGTCTGTTGCCCGAGACCGGGGTGAGGTAGATGCCGTTGACCGGTCCGCCCAAATATTGGTAGTCGTGGATGGAGATGAATTGCTTGACCGTGGCGGGGAGGAGGAGCGAGTTGCGTTCGCCATACCAACCGGTGGCCCAAGGCATGTCCGAGCAAAGCACTTCGTTGGGGTCCATCCAGCTGGCCACGTTGTTGATGAAGGGGGCGACGTAGGGCGGCCAAGCGACGCGTCCGGGCGGCGCGGTGAGAATGTTGACCGCCATGGGCAGGGCCGAGACGATGAAAATGGCCGCGAGGAAAGCGATGCGGGCCGGCCCAAAGCGCAGGTCCATCCGGTTCCAGAGCACGATGAGGAAAGCCATGCCGTAGGCGATGAAGAGGGGGACGAAGAGGACGTGGATTTGGTTGTGGGAGACGGCGCCCCGCGGGGTGAAGGCGGCCATGCCGAAGGCGGCAAAGAGCCACATGAGCACGAGGGCCCAGCGGAAGAAGTTGGGCCCGCGTTGCTTGAAGATATGCAGGAGGGAAAGAAAGAAAGCGGCGGCGGCCACATTGTAGCCGAGGTAAGAAAAGAGGTTTTGAAACTGGTCGAGCAGGCCGCCGCGCAACTTGGCACGCACCGTGCCGAAGGCGGTGAGATCGGGCTGCAGGTTGCTCATGAACGAGAACTCCGAGTTGCCCGCCCCGTCGAGGATGCTGAAGATGCCAAGCCCGAGCGGGTTTCCGCAGATCAGGAAATTGCGGACCAGCCAAGGGGCCACCACGGCGGCATAGATGAAGAAGACGAGCAGGCCGCTGACGGCGCGCGGCCGGAACCAAATGAAGACGAAGGCGAGGAAGCCGAGGAAAATCCACGAGGTCAGTGGTTGAGCGAGGCACATGAGGCCGAAGAGCAGGGCCGCCCCGGCGAGGGAGAGAAGGGTGCGCCCGGTCCGTTTGTCTTCCTTCGCCATCATAGCGCGATGGGTCAACCACAGGGCCGCGCTGAAGAGAAAGAGCAGAAGCATTTGCGGCAGGCCGGAAATGGAAAACCGCCAGAGCATATCGGTGAGCAAAACGAGTCCGGTGGCCAACCAAGCGATGCGCGGGTCGAAGAGGCTCCGCACCAGAAAGAAAGTGATCAGGACCGAACCGAAAAAGAGCAGGATGCCGGCCGCGGCAATCACGGTGTCACCCGCGTAGACGACATCGGTCGGTTCCATCGGCCACCAGCGTTTGATCGGCCGGAGGAGGGCGGCGTTGAAGACTGGATTAAGGGGGAAATTGTAGATGTCCGGCTGGGGGGGCGGGGGGATTTGCTCGCGGTGGTTGAGGAATTGCCACAGGGCGAGCGGACGGACGTAGAGCGTGGTGTAGCCCGAACCCGCGGCGATCTGCCGTCCGATCTGGGCCTGATCCATGGCAGTCTCGGAATCCAAACCGCGGAAGACGACTAAAAGATAGACCGCGGCGAGAGCCACCACGGTGACGAAAAAAAGTAAACGGAGAACGAGGGACTTCAGCCGGCCGCCCTCGATCTGGTAGACTAGATCCTGTAAGTTGGTGTCTTCTCGATGGATCATGTGCGGGGCAAGCGGGTCGGTCGGGTTCTTGTTTAGCGGCGGGCGGGCGGGGCGTCGATGGTGAAGCGAGTGGTCAACGCCAGCGGGGGCGGTCCGCGTAAAATATGCTCTGGTTTTCGATCGGCAGATTGACCGCGGAGGGCAGCAACCAGCCGGTCAGGTCCTCGTTATCGACTTCGCGCAGGACGAAGCGGGCCCAGTCCCGGTAGCGGCCCTGGACAATGGTGTCATAAGTGGGTTGGTCGCCGCTGAACGGGGTGAGATAGATGCCGACCAGCGGGGCCCGCAGCAGTCCCTCGGTGTGGATGAGTTCGAACTGGGCGATATTTTCCGGCAGGAGCAGGGAAGTGCGCCCGGCATACCAGGCGGTGGCCCAAGGGATGTCGGCCGCGATGGCCTCGCCGGGCTGGACCCACTGGCTGAAGCGCGAGATGAGTGGCGGTAAATAGGGCGGCCAATTGAGGAGCGGGGGTTTGAGGGCGATGGTGCCGAGGAGCTGGATGCTAGAAACGAGAAAAAGAAGGGTGATGAAGGCGCCCCGCAGGAAGGGTTGTTCGAGGCCAAGGCGCGCCGCGAGCATGAGAAGAAAGGCCAGACCGTAAAAAATCATGACCGGCAGGAAGAGGATGTGAAGTTGATTGACCGAGACGGCGCGATCGACGCCGAAGACACTCATCCCGGCCGCGGCTCCCAGCCACATGAAGAGCACGGCCCAGCGGAATTGGGCGGCTTGCCAGCGTTCGAAGATGTGGAGAAAGACAGCGAAGAAAAAGGCGGCGGCCACCACGCTCCCGCCGAGGTAGGTGAGCAGGTTGCCGGCCTGCGCCAGGGTCTGCGTTGCCGTATTGATGAGGAAATCACCGGTTTGGAAACGCAGGATCGGTTCGAAGTCGGCGGCGAAGGCCAGAGGGTCAGATTGCGGCTGGCGGTACAATTGGTAGAACGAGAGTCCGAACGGATTGCGCAGGGCCCGCCAGTTGTGCCAGGCCCAAGGCAGCAGGGGCAGGACGTAAATCACCGGCGTGGCGAGGGCGACGAGCCAGCGCGGACGAATCACCACCACGGCGTAGAGCCAGAATCCGGCGAAGATCCACAGGCCCAAACCGTGGCCCAAGGTCATGAGGCCAAGGAGCAGCGCGGCGGTCAGGATCATGACGACCGATTTCGACCGGTGCCGCGCCTCGTTGGCCTCGAGGGCCCGGGCCAGCGCGAGGAGGGCGCCAGTGAAGAGGAAAAGCATGGCCATTTGCGGCAGTCCCGAAAAGGTGAACCTCCAAATCAAGTCGCTCGCGATGATGAGGCCGACACCGATGAGGGCCAGGCGCCCGTCGAACAACCATCGGCCGAGCAGGTAGGAGAGGGCGAGCGAACCGGCGAAGAAGAGAAAGGCGACCGCGGTGATGGCGCGCTCGGCTGGGACCACCGGCTGGTCCGAGCCGGGGGCGAAAGACTCGCCGCCGGCCCACAAGACGACGGCATTGAGCAGCGGGCCGAGGGGAGCTTGGCTGGTTTCCGGGAGGGGGGATGCGAGGGTTCTGGTCCGCACGAGCATAAGATGCAGGGCGAGGGGCCGTGCATAAAGGGTGGTGAACCCTTGGCCGGTGGCCAGTTGGCGTCCGATCTGCGCCTGGTCCATGGACTCGGGCACGGAAAAGCCGTTGAACTTGTAGGCGAACCACATGGTGGCGAGCAGTCCGATGATCATGGCGACGACGAGGCGACGTAACCAGACCATGGCCCGGCCTTGTTCGAAGGCGTAAAGCAGTCCCTGCAAGCCGATTTCGAGGCCCATAAAATTAGCCGGCGGCGAGCTGTGGGTGCTCGCGCAGTTTCCGGTGGAGGGTGCGTCGGCTGATGCCGAGTTTTTGAGCGGCCAGCGTGCGGTTGCCTTCGCTTTCGGCGAGGGCGCGGCGCACGAGGGACAGCTGGGTTTCGTCGAGATTGAGCGGGAGGGGGGCGCGCGGGGCATCGCCGGCCGCGGCGGCGCGCACGCCCGGGGGCAAGTCGCGCAGGGTAATCTTCGGTCCGCCAGCCATGACCACGCCGTGCTCGATGGCGGCCCGCAGTTCGCGGACATTGCCCGGCCAGTCGTAAGCGGTGAGGCATTTGAGGGCATCCGAGGTCACCTCGCGGAAAGGTTTGTCATTCTCTTTGGCCGACTCGCGCAGGAAGTGGACGACGAGCGGCGGGATGTCCTCCCGGCGGTCGCGCAGGGGAGGCAGGTGGACCTGGACAACGTTGAGGCGGAAGAAAAGGTCTTCGCGGAATTTGCCTTCGGCCACCATTTTGGCGAGGTCGCGGTTGGTCGCGGCGAGGAGGCGCACCTCGGCGGCGATGGTTTTGTTGCCGCCGACACGTTCGAAGACGCGTTCGCCGAGGACACGAAGGATTTTCACCTGGGTCGTGGCGTCGATTTCGCCGATTTCGTCGAGGAAGAGGGTACCGCCGGCGGCCTGTTCGAATCGTCCGACGCGTCGCTCGCCCGCTCCGGTGAACGCACCTTTCTCGTGCCCGAAAAGTTCGCTCTCGAGCAATTGTGGCGAGAGTGCGGCGCAATGCACCGCGACGAAGGGTGCTCCATGGCGCGGGCTGAGCCGGTGGATGGCCTGTGCGGCCAGTTCTTTTCCGGTGCCGCTCTCGCCGGAAATCAGGACGGTGGCCCGGGATGGCGCGACCTGTTTGATCGTGTCGAGCACGTGGGACATGGCGCTGGAGTCGCCGACGAAATTGTCCAGGCCGTAGCGTTTGTCGACTTGCTCGCGCAGGCGGACGTTCTCCCGCTCGACTTCGGAGCCATGGAGGGCCCGTTTGATCAGGAGGTCGAGGCGGTCGATGTTGACCGGCTTGGTCACGAAGTCATAGGCCCCGCGTTTCATGGCCTCGACGGCGGCATCGACCGTGCCGTAGGCGGTCATGATGATGCACACCGGGGGGTGGCTTTGCCGGAGGGTCGAGGCGAGGAGGTCCATGCCGTCGTCCGCCCCGAGGCGCAGGTCGGTAAGGAGAAGGTCGACACGGTCGGTCTCCATGACGGCGCGCGCGCCGGCGGCATCGGCGGCCAGATAGACCTCGTAGTTTTCCTCCAGTGAGGTGCGCAGCCCTTCCCGGGTGTTTTTCTCGTCGTCGACGACTAAGATGGTTTTTTTCACAGGAGGCTTCAGGTGTGACAATTTTTCTCTATGGCCGGGCTGCTCATGGCAATACGCA
This sequence comes from Verrucomicrobiota bacterium, assembly GCA_027624625.1. Lineage (GTDB taxonomy): Bacteria > Verrucomicrobiota > Verrucomicrobiia > Chthoniobacterales > JACTMZ01 > JACTMZ01. Next base: position 11,203 of record JAQBWH010000041.1, read on the forward strand.
AGTTCGTCCGGCGGCGCTTTGTGCTTGCCTGCGCGGTCCAGTTGCCTATGAGTGCTGGAAATGAAAAACGTCGTCCTTGGTGCCTTGATCCCGATATTAGCCCTCGTGGTTCTGACCGGATGTGAAACCACCCGCCCGGGGGGCAATAATTCTTTCAGCTTCGACCCGCCGGTCCGCCAGCCCCGCAATCCGGCGAACGTGCAAGTCAAGCTGAGCACCGGTGCGCAGCGGTTGTATGTGGTTGAAGGCAACGACGTGTTGCTGGCCACCCCGGTCTCGGTGGGGACGTCGTCCACTCCCACCCCCCACGGCAACTACAAGATTTATTCCAAGACGGCCAACCGCCGGCGGATAAGCAATCCCGGCGCGGGCTATCCGATGACCTATTGGATGGAATTCAAATCGGCCTACGGCATGCACTGGGGTTTTGTTAAGCCTTACCCCAGCACGATGGGTTGCGTGCGCATGCCGCTGAAAGCGGCGCAGAAAACCTTCAACCTCGTGCGGAGCGGAACGCCAATCAACATCTCGACCAGCCAGCCCTGGGACGCGACAATTGGGAAGTCGCTACCCCGCCTCGACGACTCGTCGCTGCCCAACCCGCCGATGTCTTACATGCTCAGCCCCCAAGTTTTCGCCGACGCGAAGCAGGGCAAGCTGTGGCGGTTCTGACCGTGCCGCGCCTGCCGCGCGAAGTGCTCAGTGATTGGCTAGGGCCCGTTTGGTCGCTGAGCCGACCTATCTACGTCCGCCGAAGCGGACTGCGGTTCGAAGACTCGGCTCGGTGTTCCGTTTTCCGTCGGAAGGACTGAAGTCTTCCCGGTAACGCGATTTTCCGGCTCTGCAAATACTGAATCACTGAACACTGAAAACCCCGATCTCACTCTTCCAACAAGCAGGGCGTGAGGAAGTAAAGAGTGCCACTCGGAGTGGTTGCCAGTGGAGCGGCGCACGGGACCCACGGCAGGGAGGAGCCAGGCCAGCGTGCTTTTTCTTTGCGGCCCCAGAAAAGGTAGTGGGTCTGCAGGCCGCGGGCCGCATCGCGCCAGCCCTCGCGGCCTGACATCAGGAGATCCAACTTTTCCGACACCGGGCCGTAGTCCAGACCCTGACTGAAAAGGTGGCCGTCGTGGCCCATGACCACGGGTTGTCCGAGCAGCAGGGCCGGGTGGTCGTAAGCCGGGGCGCAGGCCAGGCGGGCGTTGACCGGAAGGTGGCGGAGGAGGAATTGCACGTCGTCCAACTCGGGGCGATCGGCGATTTTGTAGCCGTGCCGTCCGTCAAGGCCGCCGACCAGCGCGAGCGCACCGGAAGTGAAGAGGCCGAGGCATGCCGCGATGCGCAGCCCGAGCGGCCAGTGCTTGATCAGACCGTCCCAAAGCAATGGCGCGAGGACGAGGTAACCCCAGACGATGAGCTTGGTATTGTCCCAAGGCCAGGCGGCGAAAAGAAAAAGGAAAGAAAAGGCGAGAGTGGCCGCCGCGAGGCCATAAAAAACGCGGGTTGCGGTATCGGCCGCCCCGCGCCGCAGGAGCACGATGCCGAGCACGGCTGCGAAGGGAAGAAAGAGTCCGAAGTTTTCCAGCCAGAACCACCACCCATTTTCGCCCTGCATCCAGCCCGGCGCCCAGCGCAGCGCGTTCGGGGCGGTGAAGTTGCCGGTCACCATACGGACCAGCCAGGTGGCGGGAATCACGGCGAGTAGGGTGACACTGAGAAAGTCGCGGGAGCGTCCCGTTCGCCAACCGGCAAAGAAGCAGACGGCGAGAAGAACGCTGAGAAAGACGAAAGCCGGCGCGTTGAAGAAAGGCATCGAGGCATAGAGCGCCGCCTGGGCGGGCACGGAAAGGCGTGGTCCGTCCGATCCGGAAAGCCGGGTGCGCCAGACGGTGAGGAGGACAAATCCCGCCGGCAGCGAGAAGAGCATCCCTCGCTGTGTCACCAGCATGGTGAGAAAAATATTTTTCCAGGCCGCAGCATCTTGTTGCCCGTCAAGAACGCCTTCCTGAAGCAGAACGACGGTGCCGAGTCCTCCGGCGAAAAGGAAGGAGGCGAGGGCAAAGCCGCGACCATAACGCCAAAGCGCCGCGGCCGTCGCAGCTGCACCGAGCAGCCCCACCCAGCGCAAGCCGGCAATGGCCGGCAGGCCAAGCACGCCGAGGATGGCGTTCCAGAAGTCCATGCCGGGGTGATAAGGAAAGACGGCGCCGGCGAGGAAAGGATTCTCCGGCCAGAAAGTGCCGCCATTGGCCCAGCGCAGGATGAGATTGAGGTGCAGTGCGATATCACCGAAGTTGTGCGGCGAAAGAATTTTCAGCATGGGTCCCTCGGAATAAACAACCCAAAGGAAAGCGCGCAAGGCGGCGAGGCCGAAGACCACGAAAAGGATGGTGTCGGCGGTGGTGATCTTTTGTTGCGGGGCGCTCGCGCCACGGGCCGCGGCGATGCCGGCGGCCAAACCGAGCACCATGGCGATCCACGCCATGCGGGGTTCAAGGCGTCCAGCCAGAGTGGAAAGTCCGGCCGCCGCGATGGTGGCGACGGCGACAAAAACCAGACTGCCGCAGAGGATGCGCCAGCCGATCACAGCTCGTTCCTCCTCGGCGGCCGGAGTTGTGCCGCATTTTCCATCGCAGCGTGAAGTTCGTCTTTGATCAAAGCAACGCACTGATCGACGCCGCTACGGAGGGCAAAGCGCACTTCGTGGTAGCCGGCGCCCAATTGCGCGCGAATGGCGTCCGCTTTGTCCAACTCGACCACATGAAATGCGGCGTCGGCGGGCAGCGGGTCCGGAATTTTTCCGCCGTAGTAACCGATGTTGGGGAAATCCCCCAAGATCCAGGGAAGCGGATAGTAGCTCTCGAGATAAACCGCACCAGGGGTGTGCACGCGTCGCGGATCGGCCGCGGCCAATTCGAGGAGAGGGCGGGTCAATTGGTCCATCTCGCGGCGGGTCTGGACATAGACGTAAGGTTCGCTGTCGTCTTCGTAGCGGAAAAAGTTCAGCCGTATGGTCATGGCCAGCGAGACGACGAGCAGAGCGGCTGCGGCGAGGCGCACCGGGGTCCGTCCGGCCGCCGCAACGGCGGCTCCGAAGAAGAGAAAAAAAGGCCAGATGATCGAGGCGATGCACCAGGGGGTTTTGTAGGGCACGATGGAGTAGGCGAGGAGGATGCCGCCGGCCAGGATGGCGAGAAGGCGCGGTGCGGGCGGACCCGGCCAGGCGTAACGCACGGCCCAGACCAAGCCAGCGAGGGCCGGCCACTCGTAGCGGGCGAGGAGGGCGATCCAGTAGTAGTTGACCCAAGGCAGTAATTGGTAGGCCTCCTTGTCGTGGCCCTGGCCCTCGGTCCCGGTTTTGGTCCAGGCCGCCAGCGCCTCGAAAGGGCCGGATAAACCGCCCCAGTGGAGGAAATTTCCGGAATAGAAAAAAACCAAGAGGAACAAGGCGATGGCAGCGGCGATGCAGACGCTGGCTGGCGTCCATTGCCGTTGCGGTGCGCGACGCAGGGGCGGAGCAAGGGGAGCGACGCGGTTCCAGAGCAGGATGAGGCCGGCGGCCAGAGCCAATGATCCGGCGTGGATGGTGTAGGTCTCTTTGTTCAGAATCATGCCGGTCAGTCCGAGGACGGCGGCCCACAGGCCGGCGCGGTCGCGGTCGAGCCAAAGGGCGAGGGCGCCCCAGGTGAAGATCATGGTGAAAAGGACGAACCACGGTTCGTGAATCGAATACCTTCCGTAAAAAACACCCGCGGGCGAGACGGCAAAGGCGAGCGCCGCCCAGCGCACCGCTTCACGTCCGAACCAGCGGGCGAAAAGAAAAAAAACCGGAAGGCAAAGCAGGCTGGCCAAAACAACCGGAAGCCGCAGCGCCCAAAGGTTGCGTCCGAGCAGTTCCTGCGAGAGAAAGACGGTGTAAAAATGCCAAGGGCCGTGGAAATTGTCCGGAGTGTAAGCAAAGGTCCCTGTCTCGCGCAGGCGGTCGGCAAACCAGCCGTTAACTCCTTCGTCGAAATGCGGGGCCTTGAGGTCGAGCAGGGCAAGGCGCAGCACGGCCGCGAGGGCCGTGATGGCGATGAGGTCCCACGGCCAAGAGCGCATTTTTCCGGGTAACCGCATAAAAAGACGATTGTATGGCAGAATCAGGCCTCGATGACGTGTCAATTGTGGTGCCGGCCTGGCGCGAGGAGCGCCGTATCGGGCGGGCCGTGCGGGAATTGCGCTCGTTGGCGGCCTCGTGGCCCAGTCTGCGGGAAATCATTGTGGTCGTTGAGCCCGGCAGCGACGGCACGGCGCGGGTTGCTCTCGAGGCAGCGGAGGGTGACCCGTTGGTCTGCGTGGTGGAGAATGCCGAGCATCGCGGCAAGGGGTCCGCGGTGCGCACCGGCATGCGCCGCGCCGCGGGCGGTATTATTTTTTTCATGGATGCGGACCTCAGTGTCCCTCTGGCCCACGTGGCGCCCTTCGTCGCGCATCTCGTCGCGCATCCGGAGACCGCGGCGGTGATCGGGAATCGTCGTCATCCGCAAAGCATCCTGACCAAGCGGCAGCATTTTCTCCGCGAGCGCGCCGGCCGGCTTTTCAACCAGGTGGTGCGGGGCCTCAGTCTGAGTGTGAGCAAGGACACGCAGTGCGGCTTCAAGGCCTTCCGTCGCGCGGCGGCCCGGGAAATTTTTTCCCGGGCCCGGATCGACGGATTTGCTTTCGATACCGAGATTCTTCTCCTCGCCCGCCAGCTCGGCCTGCGGGTCGATGAGCTTCCGGTGGAGTGGATCAACGACGCGGAGACCAAGTTCCGGCCGCTTGGTGACGGATGGCGGAGCTTCCGGGACCTGCTTAAGATCCGGCGATTGGTTCGTCGGCCCTGACCCGCAGGGTGAGCAGTGCGGCGAGGAAGAAGCAGAGGCCGCCGAAGGCCACGGCGCCGACGGGATCGTTGCCGAGGAATTGCTTCACGAACAAGCCGAGTCCGAGCGAGGCAACAACCTGCGGGATGACGATGAAGAAATTGAAGATGCCCATATAGAGGCCCATTTTCTTCGGATCAACGGCACCGGAGAGCATGGCGTAAGGCATGGAAAGGATGGAGGCCCAGGCAATGCCGACTCCGGTCATGGAAAGCAAAAGGAGTGTCGGGTCCTTGAAGAACATGACCGAGCCAAGACCGGTTGCGCCGCAGAGCAGGCAGAGGATGTGGATGGTTTTGGCGCTGTAGTGCCGGGCGAGGGTCATGATGACGAAGGAAAAAAGGAAGCAAACGCCGTTGTAGGCGGCGAAGCACAGGCCGGCCCAGGCCACGCCTTCGCTGAAGAGTTTGCGTTGCTCGTCGGTGCCATCGGCCAAGCCTCCGTAGAAGTGAACACCCACGCTGACCGAAAAATAAATCCACATGGCAAAGAGCCCGAGCCAGGTGAAGAACTGGACGGCGGCGAGTTGTTTCATGACCGCCGGCATGGCGGCGATTCCGTCCCAGATGGCTTGCACCCCGCGCCAGAAGCCCTTGGTTTCCTCTTTTTCGCGAAGAAAGGCCGCGATGTCCTCCGGCGGATACTCCGGCGTGGTGAAAATGGTGTAGAGCACGGCGACGATAAATGCGCCGGCACCGATGTAGAAAGCGAGGGTGATGGCCGCGGGGATATGGCCTTCCGCGGCATCCATCGACATGCCGAAGTTGTTACTCAGAATCCAGGGCAGGGCCGAGGCGATGACGGCACCCAGTCCGATGAACAGGCTCTGCATGGCAAAGCCTTGTTTGCGTTGCTCCTCGGGGAGTTTGTCCGCGACAAAAGCGCGGAAGGGTTCCATCGTGATGTTGATCGATGCGTCGAGGATCCAGAGAAGCCCGACCGCCATCCAAAGAAAGGCCGAGTTGGGCATGGCCACCAGGGCG
>JAQBWH010000042.1 GCA_027624625.1 Verrucomicrobiota bacterium
ACGCCAGTGAAAAAGCTCGGAGCAAAGAAAAAGCCTTTGGCCGGCAACTTGCAGGTTGGCTGGTAAAGCTCCGCTCCTTCTTTCTTTCCGCTGGCCACCATCTCCCGGATTTTATCGAGCTGCTCGCGGCTGTTGATTGCCCCGATGTCGGTATTCTTGTCCAGTGGGTCGCCGACTCGCAGCGTGGCAATCCGGTCGCGCAGACGACGGATGACCGGTTCGACGATGCTTTCCTGGACGAAAAGACGCGAACCGGCACAGCAGACGTGGCCTTGGTTGAAGTAGATGCCTTGGATAATACCCTCGATCGCTTGGTCGATCGGCGCGTCTTCGCAGATGATGTTGGCCGCTTTGCCGCCCAGCTCGAGAGTCAGCTTTTTCCGCGTGCCGGCCACCGACTTGGCGATGATCTTGCCCACCTCGGTCGATCCGGTGAAGGCGAGCTTGTCGATGTCCGGATGATTGACCATGGCCGCACCGGCCTCGCCGAAACCGGTGACAATGTTGACCACGCCTTCGGGCAAATCGGCCTCGGCGAAGATTTCGGCCAGGTGCATCGCGGTGACCGATGTGGTCTCGGCCGGCTTGAGCACGCAGGTGTTGCCGCAAGCCAAGGCGGGCGCCAGCTTCCACGCGGCCATGAGCAGCGGGAAATTCCACGGGATGATCTGACCGGCCACGCCGAGTGGTTGCGGTTTTCGCCCGGGAAACGCATAGTCAAGTTTGTCGGCCCAACCCGCGTGGTAAAAGAAATGCGCGGCGACCAGCGGGAGGTCGATATTGCGGCTCTCGCGGATGGTTTTGCCGCCGTCGAGGGACTCGATGACCGCCAGATCGCGCATCTTTTCCTGCAAGAGACGGGCAATGCGGAAAAGGTATTTGCCGCGTTCGCGGCCGGACATTTTGCCCCAGCTTTTTTCGTAAGCGCGGCGGGCCGCTTTGACCGCCTTGTCCACGTCGGCCGCCGTCCCCTGCGCGATTTCGGAATGCTGCTTCTCGGTGGCGGGATTGATCGAGGGGAAATATTTGCCGGACGTCGGCTTGACGAATTTGCCGCCGATGAAGAGGTCGTAGCGCGGTTGGATTTTGAGGTCGGTGTGGACCTCGGGGGCGGGCGAGTAGTTCCAGCGCTCGTTGAAACGCAGGTGGCGGTCGCGCACCGGAACAACCACGGCATGCGAGGCCGGCGCGGCCAAGGTGGCCACCCCGGTGGTGAGTTTTTTGGTTTTCTTGCTCATGGCAGGGAGAAGTAATCGCCGCTTTGATAGCGCCCGTCGACACCCTTGGCGATTTGCAGGAGAATGTCATTGGCCAAGGTGCTGGCCCCGAGACGGAACATGTCCGGGGTCAGCCAATCGTCCCCCAGGGTTTCGTTGACCATGACCAGATAGTGCAACGCTTGCTTGGCCGTGCGGATGCCGCCGGCCGGCTTCATCCCGATGCGGATGCCGGTGGCGAAGAAATATTCACGGATCGCGTCGAGCATGACCAGGGTGACGGGGAGCGTGGCGGCCGGACTGACCTTGCCGGTCGACGTCTTGATGAAGTCCCCCCCCGCCTGCATGGCGATCATGCTGGCCACCCGGACATTGTCATAAGTGACCAGCTCGCCGGTCTCGAGGATGACTTTCAAATGAATGTCGCCGCAGAGCTGTTTCACCGCGGCGATTTCGTCATGCACCTTGGCATACTCGCCGCGCAGGAACGCGGCGCGATCGATGACCATGTCGATCTCGTCGGCCCCGGCCGTGAGGGCCACGCGCGTGTCTTCCAGCTTGGTTTTCAAGGACGACTGACCGCTGGGAAAGTAGGTGGCCACCGCGGCGACCTTGACCGATGAGCCGCGCAGGAACGCTTTGGCCGCGGGGACGAGATTGGGATAAACGCAGACCGCCGCGACCGGCCCGACGCCGTAACGCTCGGGCGCCGGGTGCATGGCCTTGTGGCAAAGGGTCATCACCTTGCCCGGAGTGTCACGTCCTTCCAAAGTGGTGAGGTCGAGCATGGAGAAAACCAGCCGCAGGCCCTGCATTTTCGAGTCCGCCTTGATGCTCCGCTTGGTGAAGGTGGCGGCGCGTTCTTCGACCATGATCTGGTCGACCCGCCCGAACGAAGGCGATTGCCTGGTCATAGGGAACAGGGCGCTCACGAGAACCGGAAGATATCGCGCAGCACTTGGAACCACAAGTAAAGCATGCCCCGCCACGAGTAGCGGCCGTGGTCGTCGTCGGCCGGTTCAAGCAGACCCTCGCGGATGTTGTGCTCCATCTGGGTTTCCATGTCGCGCTCGACCGCGGCACGCACCGAGTCCGGGTCGACCGCTTGGAGTGATTCCTCCTTCATCCCGCGCTCGACCAGAAAACTTTCATGTCCCTCGACCACCACGGCAAAAGGAGCCTCGCCCGCCACGCGGTGCAAGTGGACGCTGGGCGGAGTTTTCAGACTGGAAGAGACCGGACAATTCCACGTGGTGAAGACCGCGCCATCCGCCCCGCGCGAGGTCACGCTGGCGAAATGAAAGCCGAGCTGATTTTGCTCCACGTAAGTGATGGCGGCTTCCTCGCGCTTCTGCGGGTGGGCAAAGAGGCGGAGGAATTGACGGTAGCCGTCCATCTCCCAACCCAGGTCGGCCACATGCTCGAAGCCGGCCGCCTCAATATCATCGGAAAGTTCACCCAGCGCGGGGAACATCTCGCGGGAAGGCGGGGTGGACTGACGCAATTGCTTGCGCAACGGCAGACGCAACTTGCGCACGCGGAGGAGGATTTCCACCCAGGGGAGCAGAAGCACCGCCGAGACGCAGGCGGCGCCGATCCAAAGGTTGCCGGTGGCCAGGTAGCCGGCGGCGAACGTGGTGACCCCGAGCGAGAGAATCCCGAGCCGGCGGAGGACCGGATGCGGAAAGCTGAAGAACGCCGCGGTGAGAGCGACCAGACCGACAAAGAGCATCAGCTCGTTCATGGCTTGAGGCCGTTGGTGTCGAAAAACGCGGACAACTGCCCGGTGTCAAAATCGGCCAGCACCTTGCCGTCCACTTCGAGGGTCGGCGTGAGCGATTGGCCGGAGATCTCGCGCATGCGGGCCATCGCTTCGGGGTCTTCGAGAACCTCGCGCACTTCATAGCGATAACCATGCTGGTCGAGCCAAGCGAGGGCCTCTTTGCACCAGGGACAAAAACTTTTGATATAGACGATCATAGACCTGACAACCATCGCCGACCACCTGTCCGACGGCAAGCGTAGGAGGCCGCGCGCTTGTCAAAGCCCCCGCTCGCGGCATAATGCATTCTTTCCAAGGGCGCGCTCGTCTAGAGGCCTAGGACACAGCCCTCTCAAGGCTGGTACACGGGTTCGAATCCCGTGCGCGCTGCCATCTCTTCGCCGATAGTTTTTTCGCCCGAAACCGGGCTCACTCGTGGATGCGGTCAGTGAGCAGCCGTTGGAGATGCCGGCTGACCAGGTCGGCCATGGAAGCGGCTCCGGTGAACTCTTTACACTCGTGGTAGGCATTCAATTCCTCGGCCAGTTGGGTCACATGCTCCGGCGGGGCGATCGGGGTCTTGCGCATCGTCGAGAGCAGTGCGCTGTAACGTCGGCTGGCCACATCGATCCGCCGCGCGGTCTGGGAACGCTCCTCCTGGCGGTACTGCACGATGGTCGGGACATTGAGGTGCCGGCGAACCAACTCGTCGACCGGTTTGTTGTCCGGGAAAAGGTGTGGACGGTAAACCTCGAGGCGTTTTTCGTAGCACTGCTGGTCGAAGTCGATCGGACGCACCCGGTATTGCACCTCCTCGAAGTCGGGGGTGATGTCGACGATGTAGTTCACCGCGCGCATGTCACCGAGGAGCCGCAAGTAGCAGCGTTCGGCGAATTTGACGAATTCCTTGGCCATGCGGACCTTGTTGACGTCCTCGCGGCCGAGGTAAACCCGGATAAATTCGTCACCGGGCACCCCGGCAATGTGTTCCTCGATCAGGGTGTTTTCCCGAACGAGATAGTTGATCCGGAAGGGCGAGAGCAGATGCTCCAATTCGAGCCCGTAAAGGCGCGAGGCATCGGCATACTTCACGTAATAGTGGTCGGCGTTGCCGTTGAAGCGGTTGATGATGCGCACGCGAAAGGGGCGGGAGTTGCCAAAATCACCGAAGTCGATGCGCTCGACCGAAAGATGGTCGGTACGGGAGAGATCGCCGCCAATTTTCAGCATGGCGTAAATTCGCGTCAGCTTGGGCTGCAACTCGCGCATAACTTCCGGCGCATAAGCCACCGTGAGCCAGAGCGTTTCCCGGCCGGACGGATTTTCGTAGGGCAGAGCGGTGTCGAAACGGAGGAGGTCGTCGTAGACGATGGGAATCTCGGCAAGGCGACCGAAATGATGCAGATATTGGAGGAGAGACGGACTGAGAGGGTATTTTTCCTTGCGGCGGGAAATCATGGGGCTTCGGGTCAATATACGCGCCCGGCGGCCAGAGCAAAGCCGCAGGCGCCGGTCATGACGCAGAACCCCCGACCAGCTCGAGGAGCGTGGGGGCATTGGCAATTGCGGCATTGCTCGCGGTATTGTCGAAAACAACGAACCGCGCCCGTTGCCGATTGAGCCGTAAATAAGCGGCAAGACGCCCGAGCTGTTCGTCGCTGTAGGCGCTGTAATAGCGGCGGGGAGCCCCGTGGAGACGGAGGTAAAGCGGCGCACCTCCCGCTTCCTCTTCGCAGCGCGGGTCGGGGATGTCGGTGCGCACCAAGCCAATGCGGTAGTCCGCGAGCAGTCCCGATGCCGCGCGGTCGGCCCAAGAGGCGTGGCGCGGCTCACAGACCGCGGCGCCATCATAATGCTCCCGGAACGCACGGAAAAAAGAAGTTGCGATGGAGTCCTCGAAGGCCAGCGAAGGAGGCAGCTGGATCAGGACCACCCCGAGCTTGTCCCCCAACCCGCCGATGGAGTCGAAAAACGGCCCGAGCAGGGCGGCGTTCTTCAGCCGGGTGTAGTGCGTGATGAGCCGGTGCATCTTGACCGAAAAACAGAATCCGGCTGGCACCTCCGAGGCCCACTTTTCGTAGGTGGCGGGACGGAATTGACGGTAGAAGCTGGCATTGACTTCCACAAAGTGGTACGCAATGGCGTACTTGCCGAGGGCGGAGGCATGCGGGGCAAGCGGCCCGCAGCGCGAGAAGTTTGCCCGGTACCGGCTGACCGCCTCGCTCCACCCGGCGAGGCCGATGCGGATGACCGCGCGCGCGCCGCTCATGACGTGCTGCGGGGAGGCTTCAGCGGTTGCCTTTGCGTCGGACCGCGTCCACCCGCAAAAGGTAAAGTGCACCGGCCGTGACCAAGGCCAGAGCCACCACCGGAAAAATGACCACCAGCGGGTAAGCCTGAGTGTAGGCCAAAAGTATGAAGAGCGTCACCCCTATGGCTCCGGCCGTGCCGAGCGCGATGTGCCCGATGACCAGACCACGAGTGGCGGCTTTGACCACGGGATCTTGCATAACGTTCTCTTAACGTCTGCTCCGTTTGGTGGCAAGGCCGGAAGACGCCATTGCCTTTCGACCGGGACAGCGGGTATGTACAGCAGCAACTTTCATGACATTGCATCCCCTACTCTGCGCTACGCTGCTTTGTTCCTGCCTCGTGGCGGGCGCGGAGGAACCGCTTTCCCGCATCGCCTTCGGATCTTGCGCCAACGAAAAGCGTCCGCAGCCCATTTGGGATGCAATCCAAAGACTGCAACCCCAGCTGTTCATCTTCACGGGTGACAACGTTTACGCCGACACCGCAGATCCGGCAAAGCTGCGGGAGAGCTACGAAAAGTTGTCGCAAATTCCGGGGTTTGCCACGCTGCGGGCCGCCACGCCGATCATCGGCACTTGGGATGATCATGATTACGGGAAAAACGATGCCGGTGCGGAATTCGAAGGCCAAGGAGCCGCGAAGGAAGCCTTCATGGAGTTTTTCGCCACACCGGAGGACTCCCCCCTGCGGCAGCGGGGAGGAATTTACGATGCCAAGATTTTCGGCCCCGCGGGCAAACGGGTACAGGTCATTCTCCTCGATACACGATGGTTCCGCGGCCCGTTGCTCGCGATGTCCAAGGAGGAACTGGCGGTTGCCCGGGCCGAGGCGGGCAAGGCAGTCGGTCGCTATCTGCCGGACGCAGAAAGCAAAAGCACCATGCTCGGCGAGGAACAGTGGAAGTGGCTGGTCGACGAATTGAAGAAACCGGCCGAACTCCGCCTTCTGGTCAGCGGAATTCAGGTGCTCGCCTTGGATCACGGATGGGAAAAATGGGGCAATCTCCCTCGCGAACGGAGGCGCCTCCTCGAGGTCATTCGTGACCATGCGACCGATGTGGTCATCTTAAGCGGCGACCGCCACAGCTCCGATATCTCGATGGTTCCACCGGAGACGGATGGCGGTCCGTTTTACCCGCTCTATGACATTACCTCGAGCGGGTTGAACCAGACCGGTCTCCCCGACGAACCGAACCGCTTTCGCGTGGCCGGGGATGCGGTCTACAACGAGCCAAATTTCGGATGGATCGAGATCGACTGGGCCGCCGAGGACCCTGCGGTCACCCTTGAAATCCGCGACCTCGAGGGTGAGGTGGTGCGTGAAGCGCGGACCACGCTGAACACCTTGAAACCTCGCCGCCTTTAAGCCAAGTGCGCCGGGCGCGGTCGGCCGCTGAGAGTTGGCCTGCGGACTACTTGAGCAGAGGTGCGATGACCAAGCTGACAATCGACATCACATTGATCAGGATGTTCATCGAAGGGCCGGAGGTGTCCTTGAGCGGATCGCCGACCGTGTCGCCCACCACACAGGCTTTGTGGGCATCCGAGTTCTTGCCGCCGTAGTGCCCGTGCTCGATGAATTTTTTGGCGTTGTCCCACGCTCCACCCGAGTTGGCCATAAAGAGGGCAAGGAGCACGGCGCTGAGGAGCGCCCCGATCAAAGCGCCGCCCAACGTCGTGGCGCCGAGGCCGAACCCGATGACCGCGGGACTGCCCACCGCCACGCTGGCCGGGAGGATCATGCGCTTGATCGCGGCATCCGTCGCGATCCGTATGCAGGAGGCCGGGTCGGGCTTGCCCGTTCCCTCGAGCAACCCGGGAATCTCGCGAAATTGACGCCGGATTTCCTCGATCATTTCCTGAGCGGCCTCACCCACCGCGGTCATGGAGAGAGCACTGACCAAAAACGGAATGAATCCACCGATGAAAAGTCCGGTCAGGACCCGCGGATCGGAAATAAGCAATTGGAAACTGGGGTTGTTGATCTTCACCACGTTGATGAATGCGGCAATAATGGCCAAGGCGGCGAAGGCCGCCGCGCCGATGGCGAAGCCCTTGCCGATGGCGGCCGTGGTGTTGCCCACTTCGTCGAGGGTGTCGGTAATGGCACGGGTTTCTTTACCCATTCCCGCCATCTCGGCAATGCCGCCCGCGTTGTCCGCGATCGGACCATAGGCATCGATGCTCATGGTGATCCCGACCGTCGCGAGCATGCCGACCGCCGCGATACCGACCCCGTAAAGGCCGGCGAAATGGCTTGCCCCGAGAATGACGAAGGCCACCACGGCGAGCGGGATAACCACGGAGAACATCCCGACGGCGAGGCCGCGGATCATCACGGTGGCCACGCCGGTCAAGGCCGCCTTGGAGATGGACTTCATCGGCGCACCGCCGGTGTAGTACTCGGTCGAAAGTCCGATGGTGATACCGCCGACCGACCCCATGATGACGCAGAACCAGACTTTAAGATCAACCGCGAGCCAGCTGATCACCGCGGCGGCAAGCAGGACGAAAAGGACGGCGGCCCCGACCGTGCCGGTGCGGAGGGCGCGGGCTGGTTCACGATGGGCCGAAATTTTGACCAGGCCGATCCCGGCCAGCGAGCAGAGCAGCCCGGTGGAGGCCAGGGCGAGCGGCAGGAACATGAGGTTGCCGCGGTCTGTGGCCAGCATCTCCCACTGGGCGATGGTTAGCGTGGCGGCAATAGCCATCGAGGCGATCATGGCATTGCAGTAAGATTCAAAAAGGTCGGCCCCCATGCCGGCCACGTCACCCACGTTGTCGCCCACATTGTCGGCGATGACCCCCGGATTACGCGGGTCGTCCTCCGGAATACCCGCTTCGACTTTGCCGACCAAATCGGCGCCGACGTCCGCCGCCTTGGTGAAAATTCCGCCGCCGATGCGGTAAAAGATGGCGACAAGCGAAGCTCCCATCGCGAAGCCGTGGATGACGTGGACATCCTTTTCCGAGCTGCCGAAAAAGATGAAAAGGGTGCCCACCCCGAGCAGGCCCATCGAAGCGACGGTCAGCCCCATGATCGATCCGCCGAAGAAGGCCGTGGTCAAGGCCGCCCCGGCGCCCTTATGGTTTGCGGCCAAGGCGGTGCGGACGTTCACATTGGTCGCCGAATACATCCCGATGTAGCCGGCCACCGAGGAGGCTGCCGCGCCGAAGAAGAAGGCCAGCGCCTCCCAAGGGTCCTTCAGCGTGAGCAGTCCGCCGACCACCACGGCGAACGCGCCGATGAGCATAAGTTCGCGGCGCATGAAAACCATGGCACCGTCGTGGATCTGACCGGCAATCTCGGCCACCCGCCCTTCTCCTCCCGGTTCCAAGACGATGCGGCGGTAGGTGATGAAAGCAATGCCCAATCCGGCCAATCCAAAGAGAGGGACAAAGAGAGGTAGGTTTTCCATGAAATAAAAAAATCGGGCAACTTAGTATCCCTTCACCGCCCGGGCGGAATGCCACCAGAGACTGTGATCCGCCTCGAGCGAATCTTCGGTCGGCATGGGAAAGAAGCGCAGACCATGCGTGTCGCCGACGAACAAGCCGCTGCGCACCATGGAAAAAAGAATGTCGGGCCGCATCCCTCGGTAGACGATTTTGGTCATGCGCGCGGGGTGGTCGCGCAGGGCGCGGAGGCATTCCCGCAGGTGCTCGACATTTTGGTAGGGCACACTTCCGTCAAGTTGGATGTCGGTGTCGGTGGCCAGGCTGCCCAGATTGAGATCGATGAAGGCCAAGCGGGGCAGCGAGACAAGTTTATCCGGCGAGGTGACCAAATCGCAGAACCCTTTCGGACCCAGACTGCTGGCCACGCGGGGGTAGACCGGACCCAGTTCCTGGTAGAGGAAGAAACGGTCATGGCCGTCACCGGTCCATGGTACCGGGTCGAGACCGAGCGTGAGGCCCGATGGGGTGGTCAAATAAACCCGGCGCAATGCCTCGAGCGGCACGCGCGGCAGCACGTTGAATACCGCCATGTAGACCGACTTGCGGGGAGACCCGTCGCGGTGAAGCACGCAGCGGGCCCGCGCCTCATCCATGCGGAAGCCGGAGAGATCGGCTGTTTGGTCGACCTCGAAAAAGACGGCCGGACCCTCGATCTGGCGCTTGGAACCGGTGGCCAAGTAGGTGCCGAACTTATCGGGCGGCAACTGCGAAAGAATGAGGGCCTCGGGGATAAGCGAGAGGTAAAGGTGACTTTCCATCGAGGATGTTTAAACTACGGGAAATTCGACCCGGGAGGCAAAGCACAAAAATTCAGCCGCTCCATCCCGCCGAGCGCGCGGTGCGCAGCAGTGCCCGGCGCCGGTGGTAAGCGGAAGCATCCGGCGCAAGCAGTTCGCCCACCGTGGCAGTGCCGAGACCACCTAGCGTGATGATGCGGCGCAAGACGACAAGACAAGCCACCGCATCAAAGAGCGCATCGTGCCAATCGAGCGCGGGACAAAGGGCGCGCACTTCTTCCTCGCCATCGAGTGCGGCCGTCACTTCGCCGAGAGAATGCCCCGGCAAATCGGGTAGCACGGCCCGGGATAAAGCCAAAGTATCTAACCAAGGACCGAAGCCGTGCAGGGGAAAAGCGCGAAGGAAACGTTTTTCCGTGCCCGCACCGTGCGCCACGACCACGGCCCCGCCGAGGCGCGCCTTGAATTCAGGCCAGAGGACCGCCATGGACGGCGCGTCATGGACGTCGGCGTCACGGATGCCGTGCACGGACCGGGCCGCAGGGGTGATGCCTGCCGCCGAATGAAGGTAGCTACGGAAAAAATCCGACCAGCCGGAGCCGCGCCAGACTGCCATGCCGACCTGTATAGGTTCGTCACTCCGGCCGGACGCCGCGCCGGCACTCTCGAAATCCAGAGCCGTCCACACCGCATCACCGACCAGCGTGTCGGGCCGATTCATCGCACCGCCGCCCGCTGAGCATGGCCGCCTTGGCTTTCACTCCGCGCCGCAGCGCGGAGGAGCTTTTCCGTGACGGCCCAACCGAGGCAGCCATCGGTCACCGAGACACCATAGCGCAATTGGCGGGAGTCGGCACAGACCGCCTGGTTGCCTTCTTCAAGGTAGCTCTCGAGCATCGCACCGATAACGGACGCACGGCCACGATGGCGCTGGGCCAGGACATTGCGCCAGACCACCGCCTGCCGTCGCGGATTTTTCGCCGAGTTGGCATGGCTGCAATCGACGACAAAGCCGGCTTGCAGACCGGCCGCGCGCAGCCGGCGCTCGGTGTCCGCCGTGTGGCGCGAACGGTAGTTGCCACCCTCGCGGCCGCCGCGCAGCACAATGTGGCTGTCCGCATTACCCGCCGTGGTCACCACCGAAGTGCAGCCGTCCTGGTCAATGCCGAGGAAACTGTGCGGCGAACGCGCGGCGAGCAAAGCATCAAGCGCCGTTTGCACACTGCCATCGGTGCTATTCTTGAAACCGACCGGCATGGAAAGCCCGCTGGCCATTTCGCGGTGGGTCTGCGATTCCGTGGTGCGGGCGCCGATCGCGGCCCAACTGACCACGTCGGCCAGATATTGGGGGACAATCGGATCGAGAAACTCGGTGGCCGTGGGCAGCCCGAGGGAGGTAATCTCCAACAAAATCCGCCGGGCCAAGCGGAGGCCCGCCGCAAGGTCGCAGGAATCGTCCATTCGCGGATCGTTGACCAGGCCCTTCCACCCCACCGTGGTGCGTGGCTTCTCGAAATAAACACGCATGAAAATGCAGACCGAATCTTTCAGTTCATGCCGGAGGGCAGCCAAACGCCGCGCGTAGTCGAGGGCGCCCTCGGGATCATGGATGGAACAAGGCCCGACGATGGCGAGGAGTCGGGCGTCGCGCCCCTGCAAGATGGCCTGCGCCTCCTCGCGGCCGCGCACCACCGTCTCGAGCGAAGCGCCCCGGGCCGGCGCTTCTTTTTTGATCACCTTGGGGGCGACCAAGCGCTTGAGTTGGCGCACCCGCGTGTTTTCGAGCGAACGACTGGGCTTTCGGGCGGGCATAAGGCGGGACAAGGTTGACCGTGCATTAAGCCCCAGACGGGTCGCCGGCGCAATTCACGACTTGCGCAAAGGCTTTGCTCGAGGACGGCCGATGGTTAATTTCGGGCCATGTCTGCGACAGAAACCCCCACCGGCGCCGGCCTCGGCCGGCGGCTGGAGGGCACCCTGCGCAATTTTTACCGCGCGCGCCGCGCCGGGGAGTCCCTCTTCCGGCGGGCCATGCGTCGTCCGCGCACTGTGACCGAGAGCCCGAACCTCCTGCCCCTTCTGATCAAAGTGCTGGCCGGGTTCGCCCGGGTCGACGGCGACCTGCTGGAAGAAGAAATCGACTCGAGCCTCGGTTTTCTCCGCTACGATTACCCCGAGGCGGTCTACTCGGAACTGCGGCAGCATTTCCGGCAGGCCCTGCACGAAAAGCAGGATTTGGGCGCGATGGCCCGGCAGTTGCGCAACCAACTGGGCGAGGACCGCAAAATCCTGCTCGGCATCCAGCTTTACGATCTGGTCCACCGGTCCGGGATGAACACCGACAACATGGCCGCCTACTACTCCTTCATGGAGCAGCTCGGCACCGCCTCGCAAGCCATCGACATCGTTTACCAACTGAACAGCGACATGCCGGACCCGCGCGGGGAATTTTTTGCGGCCGAATCCTCGCCGCTCGAAGTCATCATTTTCGGTTCGGATGCCGCCGCGGACGTGCGGATGCAGGAGTTGACCGGGACAAACCGCCTCGCCGTCTACCGCCACGGCGATCTCATCCTGGTGAAAAACCTCTGCAACCATCCCGTTTCCGTCCAGGGCCGCGCCCTCCGCTCGAGGGAATTCTCCCGGGTCTATCCCGGCCAGCGCATCGTGGTCGACGAGAAGGTGCTCACCCATCAGGACCTCGTCTTCTATTTCAACGCCAAGAAAAATCTTTCGCTCGCCCACATTTTCATCAGCGTGACCAAAGACAACGAAATCCAGCTGGAGAAAAGCCGGACCCGCGACAGCTCGCTTGAGGTGCGGTTCGGCCTCAGCGTGCTGGTCATTGCGCTGAAAGACGTGCCCGCGACCCTTGATGGCGTCCGCTTGCGCGCCAACGCCCGCGTCGAAGCCACCCTGGAAGGAAAAATCCGCTTCGACAACGACACCGAGTTGTCGCTCGACGACCTCCGCCGCCACGCCCACTCCTACGGCGGACGCTTCCACCTTAAGCATTCGAAGACCACTTATCTCGTGTCAAACAACCCGGCTTTGCTCGACGAGGATGACATCCTCCTCGCTCCCGGAGCCGGGGGTGATGTTCTCCTCCGCATTTTCTGCGACTTCGACCGCCTTCTCGGCCGCCTCGAGGTGCTCAAAACCGACCAGCCGATCATGGTCGGTGACACCCCCGTGCGCAACGAGGCTGATTTGCGGGATGGAGACATGATCCAGATCGACTCGAACCAGTCGCTGCGCTGCAATTTTTCCGAACGCCTCCTCGAGGAGGAACGCAACGTCATCCATCACCTCGACGTGCGCGATCTGGTCTGCCGTTTCCAAGGCGGCGGGCTCGGCATCGATGGCGTGAGCTTCGCCGCGACCCGAGGCGAAATGATTTGCGTGATGGGCGCCAGCGGTTGCGGCAAGAGCAGCCTTTTGCGCTCCCTCGCCGGCCAATTTCCCCCCGTGCGCGGCCAGGTCCTCTTCAACGGACTTTCCCTCTACGAAAATTTCGACGCCCTCAAACAATACGTCACTTACATCCCGCAGTTCGACGCCTTCGACGAGCACCTCACCATCGGCGAAAACCTCGATTTTGCCGCCGCCATCCGGTCCCCCTACCTTTCCTGGCGGGAACGCCGGCGGCGCATCGACGGCAAGCTGGCCGAACTGGGACTGAACGAGCGCCGCGACAGCGTGGTCGGGGCGACGCATAAAAAAACGCTCAGCGGCGGCGAGCGCAAACGGCTGAACATCGGCTTGGACATGATCGGCTCGGCCGACATTTACCTCTTCGACGAACCAACCTCGGGATTGTCGTCCAAGGATTCCGAGCACGTGATGGAAATCATCCGGGCCATGGCGCACAACAAAATCGTCATCGTCACAATCCACCAGCCGAGTTCGAAAATATTCCAGATGTTCAACAAGGCCATGCTCCTCGACCGCGGAGGGCGCATGGTTTTTTTCGGCACACCGCACGAAATGCTCTCCTACTTCGCCGAGGCGGAACACCAGCAGCACTTCGGCACACCGCTGGGCGGATGCCCGGCCTGCGGCACAACGCGGCCGGAATTTGTCTTCGATGTGCTCGAGACGCCCCTGCGCGATCTGAGCGGTGACATCATCTACGAGGAAAATGATCGCGGACAACTCGTGCCCGTGCGGCGGTACTCGCCCGACTACTGGCGCGACAAGTACGAGGCCTGGCGGCTGATGCGGGACGTGCGGCAACCGGCGCCGGAGCCTGTGCCGGGAGACAGTCAGGGGGTCGGAGCCGAGACCCGGCGTTCTTGGCGGACCGCCCTGCGCGAAGAATTCCTCCAATTCCGCACCTTGCTGGCCCGCGCCTTTATCAGCAAGCTGCGCAACAAGGGCAATTTGGCCACCACCATGATCGCGGCCCCGGCCCTCGCCGCCCTGATCGGTGCGGTGCTCCGTTACTCCGAGGAAGGCACCTACGACTTCGCCTCATCCTTCCACATTCCGACCTATTTGTTCCTCTCCTTGGTCGTGGCCATGTTCCTCGGCCTGACCAACAGCGTGGATGATATCATCCGGGATCGCCCCATCCTGCAGCGCGAGCGCAACCTCAACGTGCGCCTCGGTTGGTATATCCTGGCCAAAGTGCTGACCCTTTCCCTCTTCGCCCTGGTCCAGTGCGTCTTCTTCATCCTCATCGCCAATTGGATCCTCGAAGTGCGGGGGATGTTCTGGATCTTCCTCGCCGCCATGGTGCTCACCGCGGTCAGTGGCATCGCCATCGGCCTGCTCATCTCAAGCCTGGTCAGCGAAAGCAAGACGGCGGTCAACATCATCCCGGTGGTCCTCATCCCGCAAATCATCCTCGGCGGTGCGCTGATCAAATACGAAGAGATGAATCAGAACCTCGATTTCGTCTACTCCGTCAGCCGGTGGTTTTCCGAAAATCCCGAGGCGGGTCAACCGCGGAGCGACCTGCAAGTCCCGCTGATCTGCGAGTTCATGCCCATGCGCTGGTCCTACGAGGCCATCGTCTTTGCCCAGGCCAAACTCAACCCCCTGACCAGCCGGCAGGAAAAAATCCAAGCGCAAATCAACAAGCTGGCCCGCAGCCCGAACCTGACGGTTCCCGAAGAGGAACGCCTCGAAGACCTCAAAGAATTGCTCGCCATGGTCTCCGGCTTGCAGGGCGCCGACACCGCCGCGGTGGAACGCGAGTTGCGCGGCATCGACCGCGTCCTCGACGGCGAGCCCCTGCCCGAGGTATCCGCCGGCTCCGCTCCCAGGGGGGTCAGCGCGGAGCGACTTTTCGTCAACCAAAAGACCGCGGACCTCGTGAACAAGGCCGAGATGGAGCAGAGCGACTACCGCGAGACGCGTTTCCTCAACGTTTTCTTCGGTCCGGAGAAGCGCTACTTCGGCCTCGGCGGCAGTGTCCTTGTCTTCAACGCATGGGTCCTCATCCTTTCCTCCCTCGCCATGTTTCAGGCCTTGTACTTCGTCCTGCGCCAGCAATTGAAGTCGCAGCAACTATGACCCCGCTGGAAGACAACTTCGCCGACATTCTGGGGAAGGCTCTGCGCGGAAGAGGTCTCTCTGCTGCCGCGGCCGCCCAATCGGCCGGCCTGACCGAGGCCGCGATGGACCGCCTCCTCGGCGGGGAGTTTGACGAACCGGCGGCCCGCTCACTCGCCGCCGTTTTCCAACTCAATGGCGACGCCCTCGTTCGGTTGGCCCAAGGCGGTTACCGGCCGCAAGTCGAATGCCCTCTCGCCATGGTCGTGGCCACCACTCCCTATGGGACCATGACGGTAAACGCCTACCTTCTCTGGGACGAGGAGAACCGCGATGCGGCCATCTTCGACACCGGGGCGGATGCCGCCCCGCTCCTTCAGGCCGTGGCCTCCCTCGACCTCAACGTAGTCGCCGTCTTTCTCACCCACAGCCATGCCGATCACATCCATGCCCTCGCCGTCCTCAAGCGCGAACTCGGGGTCGAGGCCTGGTCCTCGGCCCTCGAACCAGTGCGCGGGACCAAGACCTTCCGTCCCGGCGACCTCTTCAACACCGGCCGCCACTTCATCCGCACCCGGCTGACCCCGGGGCACACCCCCGGCGGCACAACCTATGTCATTGAAGGCCCCGTGCTGCAGGCCGCCATGGTGGGTGACGCCATCTTTGCCGGCTCGATCGGCACGGTCCGGGAGGACTACCCAGGTGCCTTGCTCAACATCCGCCGCGAAATCCTCGGTCTTTCGGATCAGACCCTTCTTTGCCCCGGCCACGGCCCTCTCACCACCGTGGGGCAAGAAAAGGCCCACAATCCCTTCTTTGCATGACCACACCGGAACCCACCTTGCGCCAACTCAAAGCGCGCGCCCAGAAACTCAAAGCCGTGATCCATCTCGGCCGCGACGGCATGACTGACGCCCTGACCACCGCTCTCGATCAGGCCCTCGCCGACCACGGGTTGGTCAAAGTCCGCTTCACCGACCACAAGTCCGAACGCAAAGAACTCTCCGCCAACCTGGCCACCCGCGCCGGCGCCCGCCTCGTCCTGCAAGTCGGCCACACCGCGACACTCTACCGCACCCCGCTTGACCCATCCGCTGCGGTCTAGTTCCCCGGCCCATCTCAGCTATCGAACCGGCAACCCCTGGGGACCATGCCCCTGAACCAATCCAGTTCGCGCCCGCCGTTGGAACGGGGCCCACTCCACCTTTCCGTCTTTACTGCATCACTGAACACTGAAAACTGATCCCTCTCCATCCCCACCCCATGCCCTCCCGCATCCGCAACAAGATCATCTTCCTCACCTGTCTCCTCTTTTTTGTGGCGGG
>JAQBWH010000005.1 GCA_027624625.1 Verrucomicrobiota bacterium
GCGCGCGGTCGCGGTCAGCCGTCCTTCTCGTCCCAGTGGGCCGGACGCGGCAAGTTGGCGGGCCAGAGCGGAGCCCGCTTCGAAAAACTGCGGGCCAA
The DNA here is from genome assembly GCA_027624625.1 of Verrucomicrobiota bacterium. Lineage (GTDB taxonomy): Bacteria > Verrucomicrobiota > Verrucomicrobiia > Chthoniobacterales > JACTMZ01 > JACTMZ01. The sequence continues at coordinate 99 of JAQBWH010000005.1, forward strand.
ACACGGATTGTAAGTGCGCTTCTTCCTCGATAGTGACGTGCTGCTCGACGTCCTACTGGAACGTCATCCCCACTTTATCGACAGCGCCGCAATTCTCGATCATGCGGTGCGCCGTCCCGGTCGCGCCGGCGTGGCCTGCCACTCATTAGCCAACCTGCATTACCTCATCGACGGTGGGGCTGAAGAATTCATCGGCCAGCTTTTGGATTTTGTCGAGGTGCCGGCAACGGGATCAACGCAACTCCGACAGGCGCTCGATCTGGGGTTTACCGATCTGGAGGACGCCATGGTGGCGTCCGCGGCGGTCCTGTTCGGCGCACAAATCATCGCGACGCGAAACACCCGCGACTACCGCAACTCTCCCGTGCGAGCCGTAACCCCACGGGAGGCCGTCAAACTTCTGGCCTAATCCCGGACTTCTCCTCTCCGCGCCCCCTGCGGTTTTTCTAAATCCCCACCATCGAAACAACCACCCCCCGCCGGTGCGGGGCGTGGCGGTGCTCGAGCAGGAAAATCCCCTGCCACGTGCCGAGGGCCATGCGACCGCCGGTCACGGGAATCGTCTCGCTCGTGCGGGTCACGGTCATGCGCAAATGGCTGGCCGTATCATCCGGACCCTCCATCGTGTGCACATGCCAGTCGGCACCATCCGGGGCAATCCGGTCGAGAAACTGATGCAAATCTTCCCGCGCCGAAGGATCGGCATTTTCGAAAATGACCAGACTGGCGCTGGTATGGCGGATGAACACCGTGACCATGCCCTCCTTCAGGCCGGACGCACGAATCACCCGCGCTACCTCGTCGGTGATTTCGTAACTCCCGCGGCCGCCCGTGCGGACCTCGAAACTTTCCGTCTTGGCGATCATGGCGTGAAACTTTCCATCCACATCCCTCAACCCTCAACTCCATAAAGCGCCCGCACGAGCCGGGCCGGACGTGATTCGCGCAGAACCCCGTTTTCCATCCGGTTCATCACGTAGGCAAAACCGAGCCGGTTCTCCGGATCGGCAAAGGCCAAGCTGCCTCCGGCCCCCGGATGCCCGAAGGCGCTCAACGAAGGACCGAACGTGGCGCGCTGTTTTGTCCCGGATGCCTCGAGCGGGTCCATCATGAATCCGGCCGAGAAAGCTGTCGGCTGGCACAGGACCATATCCGGACCATTGCTGCGGCGTTCGGTCAGCGCCTCGTGCCACGGCCCGTGGAAAAATTCCCCCGCCGCCAAGCGTTCATAGAATCGGGCCAAGGACCGCGCATTGCCGATCCCGCCGAAGGAAGGAAGCGCCGCGCGCCACACTTCCGGCTGGTTCGTGGCCGCCGCGCCGGCCAGCCCCGAGGGCCGGGCAAAGGACCGCGCGGTGAGCGAAGCCCGGTCAGCCAACGCATTTTCGAACGGTCCCGGCTCTTTCAAGTCCCCGACCCGCGCCGCCTGCATCCGTGCGACATGGCCGTCCAATTCCGCGGGCAATCCGATCCAGAATTGCAGCGCCAGCGGGTCACCGAAGGTCTTCCGCCAATAAGCGCCGAGCGGCAAACCCGCGGTGCGCCGCACAAGGGCATCGAGCAGGTAGCCGAAGGTCCGCGGCGCGTAGCCGTGAGCCGTGCCCGGCTCCCAATTCGGAGTCTGCGCGGCCAGAGCCGCAGCCACTTCTTCCAAAGCAAAAACATCCAAGCCGGGCTCATCGAGCACCGCCAATCCGGCCCGGTGGGCGAGCAAGTCGGAAATCGTCACTTTATCTTTTCCCGCCGCCCCGAATTCCGGCCAGACATCGGCCACCGGGGCCTCCGAAAGAACTTTTGCTTCCTGCAAAGCGTGCAAGGCACAGGCCGCCGCCGGCCCCTTGGTCGCCGACCAGCAGAAAACGATGGTGTCCCCCGTCCAGGGCGATGACTCCGCCGCGTCGCGCCACCCACCGCCGAAGCGCAGCAACTCGTGGCCGTCCTGCCAGACACAGACCTCGGCGCCCAGCTCTTCGCCGCGGGCAAAATGATCCTCGAAGACCGCCCGCACCCGCGCGGTGGCGGCCCCGTCGATGCGCCTCATACCAGCTTGCCGATGACGCCTTCCAAATCCGGATCGTAGCGGGCGATTTCGCGGAACTTTTCGTCCAGATTGAAACTCATCTGCAGATAACTTTGCGCCTCCTCCGGATTGCCCAACACCGCGTGGTAGCAGCCGAGATTGTAAAAATAGACCGGTTCACGAAGCAGCGAAGCAGGACCCTCCTGCAGCAAAGCCATGGCCTCGGCGGTTCGTCCGAGTTCATGCAGACAAAAGGCCCCATGAATGTAGCCGAGGGGCAATTCCGGACGGTCGGCCCGCAAAGTCTCGCAGGCCGTCAGTGCCTCCGGCCACCGCCGCACGCGCATAAAAATAAAAACCCTCAACTGTGCCACGTCTTCGTGCCCGCGCTCCTCCCCCGGCACCCGCTCCAATTCGGCGAGGGCCTCTTCCGCCATACCCAGCTCGAGATAGCCTTGGGCGGCATTGATGTAGTGTTGCAGGGCGATGATCGTAGCTAAGGCGAAAGATGGCTGCCGCGCAACCGTTTCGCCTCGCCGCCGAGGGAATCCTTGATTTGCAGGGCCAACTTCGGGCCGATACCCGGCACGGCGGCGATCTCCCCGACCGGAACGCGGCGCAACCGCTCGACCGAACCGAAGGCGCGCAACAGTGCCTGCTTGCGCGTTTTGTTCACCCCATCGACATCGTCCAGACGGCTCTCGGATACTCGGCGCTTCATCAGCAGTTGGTGGTAGCCGTTGGCCACCCGGTGCGCCTCGTCCCGGATGCGCTGCAGCAACTTCAGCCCCCCGCTCTCGTGCGGCAGGCGCAGGGGCTGCGGGTCATTGGGGAAAAAAATTTCCTCCCGCTCCTTGGCCAGTCCGATCACCGGCTGACCGCGCAGCCCGAGCCGCCGCAACTCGCCGACTGCGCTGGACAATTGACCGCGACCGCCATCGACTACCACGAGATCCGGTATACGGTCCACCGCGGGCATGGGCAGCCGCGCCACTGCCTCACCCGCCTCCTCCTGGCTGAATTCCGCGGCCTCGGGATGTGCCTCGCGCGCCACGGCCAGCAGACGCGCATAACGCCGGCGCACCACCTCGGCCATGCTGGCAAAGTCGTCCTGCCCCTCAACCGTCCTGATCCGGTAGCGGCGGTAGCTGCTGCGGTCCGGGACACCGTCCTTGAAGCGGACCATCGAAGCCACCACGTGCGTGTTGGTGATGTTGGAAATATCGAAGCACTCCATGAGGACGGGAGGGCGCGGCAGCCCGAGGGCCTCCCCGAGTTCGTTCAGGTCGGCTTCCGGATTGACCGCGCGCGGCAAAGCATCCCCACGCAGAAATCGCCGCGACTTCGCCGCGGTGCGCCGCAGCGCGGTCACGAGATCACGCAGTGCCGCGGCCTTCTCGAAATCCTGGCGGGCGGCCGCCGCCTGCATCTCCTGTTCCAACTCTTCAGGCACATCTTTGCTCCGGCCCTCGAGAAATTTGCAGGCCTCGAGCACGCGTGCCCGGTAATCCGCCTCGCTGATCTTTCCAACGCAAGGTGCGGAGCAATTTTTGATGATGTCATCGTGGCAGTGACGGTAGTCTTTTTCCGTCGGCACACGCGGCCGGCAGGAACGCAGCCCGTATTTGCGCTTGAGGATCTCGAGGGTGGCGCGGAGAGCTCCCGAGTGCGCGTAGGGTCCGTAATAGCGGGCGCCATCATTTTTCTTGAGCCGTACGAGGGAGAACTTGGGGAACGGGTCGTCGAGGTTGACTTTGATCTGCAGAAAATTTTTGTCGTCGCGAAACGAAATATTGTATTTCGGCCGGTATTCCTTGATCAGCCGACCTTCGAGCAACACCGCCTCGGCGTCGGAGCGGACCACGTGCAGGGTGAAATCCCACACCGAGTCGAGCAAGGCGCGCGTCTTGAGGTCGGCCATCCGCGAACGCGCCGGAGTGAAATAATTGGCCAACCGCTTGCGCAGGTCGCGTGCCTTGCCCACATAGATGACCCGGCTGAGCCGGTCACGCATGAGATAAACCCCCGGCTTGTGCGGCACCTCGTGCAAGCGGGCGCGAAGGTCGGGTTTGTCGCCAGCAACAGGCATAGGCCCGCGATTATAGCGCCTCCGTCCGCCCCCGCCATCCTTGCATCGGACGAACAGACCGCTAACCTCTGGATCGTGAAATTGCTTCCGGCTGCTTTTGTCACCTTGCTCACCGCCGCGTCCGCCCGCGGGCAGGAGAGTTTGCCGGCCGCCCGGGAAGAAATCAGCCTCTGGCAGGTCGTGCTTTCCGGCGGGCCGGTCATGATCCCGCTGGGGGTTCTTTCGGTCGTGGCCGTGATGCTCATCCTAGTTTACTTGTTCACCATGCGCCGCAGCGCGGTGGTGACCAAGCGCTACATGACAACAGCCGATGCCCTCCTGCGCAAACGGGACTACCTCGGTCTCCTCGCCATTTCCAGCCGCCATCGCGAAGCGGTGGCTCGCGTCATGCAACGCACGCTGGACTTCGTCACCCAGCACCCGGAAGCCACCTTGGCCGACGCCCGCGAAATCGCCGAAACCGAAGGAACCCGCCAAGCCGCTGCCCTCAACCAACGCATCGCCTACCTCGCCGACATCGGCACCATCGCCCCCATGCTCGGACTCTTCGGCACGGTGCTCGGCATGATCAAATCTTTCAGCGTGGTAGCCAGCGACATCGTGGCCTCGCGGCCCATCATGCTGGCCGAAGGCGTCTCGGAAGCCTTGGTCACCACCGCCACGGGCCTCGTTATTGGTATCCCCGCCATGGCCGCTTATTCTTTTTTCCGCGGACGCACCCAGTCGCTCATCGCAGAACTCGAAGCCGCTTCGACTCAGTTGATGGCCCTCATGTCGGTCGCTTTCACCCGCAAATAAACAGCACACCCCGATTGTTTTTTGGTGCCATCCGACCCGGCCGGCGCTATGAATAACCCGTGCGCTGGAGCCCCCTCATTCTTGTCATCTGTGCCGGTCTGACTGCCTGCGCAACGCCCGAAAACCGCCGTGAACTTTACGGTCCCTGGTACCCCTACAAGCCGATCCCCTACACAACTCCTGAGAGGGACGTGAATGGCCGCGTGATCCAACCCGTGGTGGCACCCAACGACACCATTGTCCACTACGGCCCCGACCAACGGGAGTTGATCCTCGGCACGTGGGGCGCGGGCGGCCATCAGCCCAGCTTGCAATACCCCAGCACTCCGTGGAGCACGGAACAGCGCATCATCAGCCGCTACAACGACAAAGGTCTCGACGCGCAGGAAATCGCCGCCCGCCAACGTGCCCGGAACTACGCGGCAGGTTCTTCCGCGGTCAGATAAGCGGCCAAGGCGGCCAAGGCCCGCCCGCGGTGGCTGCAAGCGTGCTTCTCGGCCGGAGCGAACTCCGCAAATGTCCGCCTGCTTCCCTCCGGGACGAACAGCGCATCGTAGCCGAATCCTCCCTCGCCCCGCTCCAAAGACGCGATAGAACCTTCCACCACGCCGGAGAAGGTCCGGAGCACCACCCCATGGCGAGCCAAGGCCAGCACGCAACGGAAACGCCCTCGCCAATCCGAACCTTGCCCTTTGCTTAATTTTTCACGCAGTAGGGCGCGATTGGCCGCCATGCTCGCTTCTTCTCCCGCGAACCGCGCCGAACGCACGCCGGGCGCCCCACCCAGCGCGTCGACCTCCAACCCAGAATCATCGGCCAGCACCCACCCGGCGTAATGGGCCGAAGCGGCCAGCGCCTTCAATTTGGCATTCTCTTCGAACGTTTCTCCCGTCTCCTCCACCTCCGGCCGATCCGGATGCGCGGTGAGGTCCTCGATCTCCCATCCGGCGCCGAGAATCTCCCGCACCTCCTGCGTTTTGTGCGCATTGCGCGTGGCCAGCAGCATGCGTTGCTTTGACACCTCGGTCATTCCCGGCAAAATGCGCGGTTTCCCCGCCTCATGTCGAGCCAACGCAAACAGTATCCCTTCCCGCAATTCGAGCCCAAGTGGCAGCAACACTGGGCCCGGACCGAAGCTTACCGCACGCCGAACCCGGGCGAGGCGGATTTCGATCCGGCCAAGCCGAAATACTATGTCCTCGACATGTTCCCCTACCCGAGTGGCGAGGGACTCCACGTCGGCCATCCCGAGGGTTACACCGCGACGGACATTCTGGCGCGTTGGCATCGCATGCGCGGCTTCAACGTGCTGCATCCCATGGGCTGGGACGCCTTCGGTCTGCCGGCCGAGCAATACGCGGTCAAAACCGGGCAGCACCCCGCCGTGACCACGGCCAAAAATATCGCGCGCTTCCGCCAACAGCTCGACCGTATCGGATTCAGCTACGATTGGTCGCGCGAGGTCAACACCACAGACCCCCACTACGTCCGCTGGACGCAATGGATTTTTCTCCAAATTTACAATTCGTGGTTCAACCCCGCCAGCGGTCGGGCCGAGCCGATTTCCACTTACGAAGGCGCCGATCCGGACAGCGTCCGGCTCGCTTACGTTGCCGAAATGCCGGTCAACTGGTGCCCGGAACTCGGCACCGTCCTGGCCAACGAGGAAGTGGTCGACGGCAAAAGCGAGGTCGGCGGCTTTCCGGTCGAACGCCGCCCCATGCGCCAATGGGTCCTGCGCATCACCGCCTTCGCCGGACGCCTGCTCGAGGGCCTCGATACTCTCGACTGGCCGGAATCGATCAAACTTCTGCAAAAAAACTGGATCGGCCGCAGCGAGGGGGCTTTCGTTGATTTCACCCTCGAGTCCGGCCAGAAGCTTACCGTCTACACCACGCGCCCCGACACCCTCTTCGGTGCCACTTACCTCGTGCTGGCCCCGGAACACCCGCTCGTCGCGGAGATCACCACGACCGGGCAAAAACCAGCGGTCGACGACTACATCAAGGCCGCCGCGGCAAAATCCGAGCGTGACCGCCAAGACGCGTCGAAGGAAAAATCCGGCGTCTTCACCGGGGCGCACGCCCTCAATCCGGTCAACAGCACCCGCCTCCCGGTCTGGATTTCCGACTACGTCCTCACCGGCTACGGCACCGGGGCCATCATGGCCGTCCCGGCCCACGACGACCGCGACCACGAATTTGCCGGAAAGTTCCATCTCCCTGTCATCGAGGTGGTGCAGCCTGCGCAACCTGCCACGGGCTGCTTCACCGGTGAGGGCACCGCGATCAACTCCGGCCTGCTCGACGGGCTCCCCACCACCGAAGCGAAAAATAAAATCACCGCTTGGCTCGAAGAGCGCCAACTCGGCCGCGCCGCCGTGCAATGCAAATTGCGCGACTGGCTGTTTTCGCGGCAGCGTTACTGGGGCGAACCTTTCCCCGTGGTCTGGGAAAACGGCCAGCACCGCGCCCTCGGCGATGAAGAACTTCCGGTCCGCCTGCCCGAACTGGCCGACTTCAAACCGACCGGCACCGCGGAACCGCCCCTGGCCAAGGCCACGGATTGGGTGCGCTACTCCGCGACCGCCACCCGCGAGTTGAACACCATGCCCCAATGGGCCGGCTCCTGCTGGTATTACCTGCGCTATTGCGACCCGGGCAACACCCGGCGCTTCATCGGGCAGGACGCCGCGCGCTACTGGCTCGGTGACGGAAAAGAAAAGCGCGGAGGGGTCGATCTTTACGTCGGCGGCACGGAGCATGCCGTGCTCCATCTCCTCTACGCCCGGTTCTGGCACATGGTGCTGCACGATCTCGGCCACCTCCCCACGCCCGAACCATTCCAGCGCCTCGTCAACCAAGGCATCATCCTCGGCACGGACGGGCAAAAAATGTCGAAGAGCCGCGGCAATGTGGTCAATCCCGACGAAGTCATCGACGCCTACGGCGCCGACGCCTTCCGCCTCTACGAAATGTTCATGGGTCCACTCGAGCAGATGAAACCGTGGAGCATGAAGGGCGTCGAAGGCGTCTACCGTTTCCTCGCCCGCGCCTGGCGCCTGGCCATGACCGAAGACCAAGAAGGCAACTGGCAAATCTCCGCAAACGTGGCCGACGTCGACCCCACTGCCGCACAACTCCGCGTCCTCCACGCCACGATCAAGAAAGTCACCGGCGACCTCGCCACGCTCTCCTTCAACACCGCCATCTCGCAAATGATGGTCTGCGTCAATGAATTCACCTCCGCGGAAAAACGCCCGGTCTCTGCCTTGCGCACCTTGCTCCTCCTCTTAAGCCCCTTCGCCCCGCACATGGCCGAGGAACTTTGGGAGCAACTCGGTAAAAATTTCCCCGGCTTTGAAGGCCCGGCCCATAGCCAAGGCTGGCCGGCTCACGACGATTTGCTTCTCGTCGAAAACGAAGTGGAGATCGTCCTGCAAATCAACGGCAAGGTCCGCGACAAACTCGTCATGACAAAAGACGCCACCCGCGAACAACTCGAAGCTGCCGCCCGCGCCCAAGAAAAATTTGCCGCCCAGCTGGCCGGCAAAGAAATCGTCAAAGTCATCGCCGTCCCCGGCAAACTGGTCAATTTTGTCATCCGGGGCTGAACCGCGCTTGCCTCCTGCTCAACCGGAGCACTACGTTGTCCTCGGGCTCTCTCCCATGAAAAACCTTCTGACTGGTCTTGTCGTTGTCATCCTCGCCACTGCAGTCCACGCCATGGAGGATCGTTTTTGGGATTACTACACCCCATATCCAAGCAATTACATCGGCTCGGACCAATGGTGGGCGGGCGATGCCGCCAGCGGCGACTGGTGGGGCACCCGCAACTGGCTGGATGAAAACCACGGCGTCGAATTTTCCTTCACCTACGTGAACAACTTGGCCGGTAATCCCACCGGCGGTCTGAGTCAGGGTTTCACCTACACGGACAACATCGCCTTCGGCACGAAGCTCAATTTGGAAAAACTCATCGGCTGGCGCGGCGGCACTTTGACCATTGCGGCGACCGACCGCAACGGCAACAGCCTATCCCGCGACTACATCGGCAACCAGTTCACGGTGCAACAGGTCTACGGCGGACAGACCGTCATCCTCACCGACCTCCATCTCACCCAGAAGTTTTGGGACGACAAAGCGAAGGTCAAGGCGGGACGCTTTTCCTCCGGTGACGACTTTGCCAGTTCCCCTCTTTACTGGCTCTACATGAACAATGGCATCGACGGCAACCCGCAGGCCTTGCCGGTCAACGCCTCCTTCTCCGCCTACCCGTGGGCCAGCTGGGCCGCCCTCTTGCGCGTCGATCCCTGTCCCGAATGGAATGCCATGGCCGGCATCTATCAAGTCTCGAACAAAACCTTCAACCGCGAACTCCACGGGGTAAATTTTTCCTTCGAAGAAAATGACGGCGTCATGATCCTCGGACAAATCGGTTGGACGCCGGAATTTTTCAAACGTCCCGTGACCCGCGCGGCGGCAAACTCCGCCTCCACCGCCAAGGCTGCTATCGCGCCCGGGGACGGCCGTGTCACCTTCGACGACGATGCCCAGACGACGATTGAGCAATCCACCATGCGGGGTTTGCCCGGGCACTATTGGTTCGGCGGCTACTATTCGTCGTGGTCCTATCCGCAATTTGGGACCGCCGGCACCGCGGCGAATGCCTACGGCTTTTACTGGCATGCCGACCAGATGGTTTTTCAAGAGGATCCGGGCAGCAGCCAGGGACTGACCCTCTGGACTGCTTTTGTCCTCTCCCCGCAGGAGAACATCGCCAAAGTTCCCTTCCAGTGGAACTGCGGTGCCGCCTACCAAGGACTGCTGCCGCGGCGCGATCTAGACACCACCATGTTCGGCCTCGCTTACGGGAATTTCAGCGATGACTACGGCAATGCCGGAGACGCCTTCAACGGCGATCCCGTCAGTTACGAGATGGCCCTCGAATGGGGCCACCGGGTGCAACTCTCGAACTTCCTCTACGTCCAGCCCAACATCCAATACATCGTGCAACCCGGCGGCACGGGCTCGATTCCGGACGCCTTTGTCCTCGGCATGCAAATTGGCGTGACCTTCTGAGACCGGGCCGCTTGTTTTTCTCGCCACCACGGCTCACGCCATGTGGCGCCCCGTCTCACGCATCATCCGCCCGAGACGCGCCAGTTTGTCCGGCCACTGCTTGTCCCACTGGCCGATCGGCACCGGAAATCGCTCGGTCCAATTCTGGTCGCCGATCGCCCCCGGAACATTGAAACGCTCGGCCGTGCCGAAAATATCGGTGATCATATTCACCGCCAGCCACGAATTGCTGGCCGAAAGCCCACGGAGCAAACCCTCGTGGATTTCGTCGCTCCACGGCGCGGGTAGCGGGACATTCATCTCGGCGAAGCGGCAAATCTCCTGCATCTGGCGGACAGCGCGACCCGCCTTCTCGTGATCACCGGACTGCGAGTTGGCATACCATTCGTCCCAATAAGCGTGCAGCGCCGGATGGTCGTGCGTGGCATAGGTGGCCAGGGAAAGGCGTTCGTATTCGCGTCCCGGCGTCGGCCAGCCGTCCGGGGCGATTTCCCAAAGCGGAATCTTGAAGCCGGGAATTTCCTGCGCCTGGAGGACCGGACGCACGTACGGCGACATCTCGCCGAGATCCTCGGCAATGAGGCGGTGCCGGCCCGTTTCCTCCACGATCATGCGGAACAAGCGGTCGCCTTGCCCGCGATTCGTCTCGCAACTCTGCTCCGATGAGTCACCGCCCGGAATAAAACCGGGTAGCACCCCGCCGGTGCGCACTTTGGCCTCTTCTTCGCTCAGCGGCAGGAACTCGGCGTTGCGTTCCGGACGCCAGGGAAAACTGTAAATGCGGAAGAATCCCAAGGCGTGGTCGACGCGCAAGAAGTTAAAAATTTTCATCGTGGTGCGCAGACGCCGGCGCCACCACGCATAGTCGTCCTTTGCCATTTCCTCCCAATGGTAAAGCGGGAACCCCCAGTTCTGACCCCATTTGGCGGTGAAAGGATCGGCCGCGAAAACTCTTTCCGGCGGCGCACCCGCGGAACGCGTGAGGTCAAAAATCTCCGGTTGGGCAAAGACGTCCGCACTAAAAATGCTCACCCCCACGGGCACATCGCCGACCAGGGCCACCTTCCGCGCTTCGCCGTAAGCTTTCAAGGCAGACCACTGGCCGTAAGCCACCCATTGCACATAGGCAAAAAAGTCACGCCACGCGCGGACCTTGCGCTTATCGACCGGGGAGACGGAGCACAGCCACTTCTTGGCTGCCGCGTAGGTGCGCTGTCTTTTCGGCCAAAGGTCGGTGTTCTCGTTCTCGCCATGCCAGCGAACCAAGGCGCGGAACAAAGTGTAGGGCTCCAGCCATGCCGCATTTTCCTGACTCCACACGGCGAACTCCTTGGCCCGTCGCGTTTTCTCTTTGACCTGCCTCGTCTGGAAATTTTTCCACGCCGACTCGAGCAGTTGGCCTTTCAAAGCGCGTACGCCACGGTAATTCACTTTGCCCTTACGCAACGCACCCAGATCATGCTGGGCGCAGATTTTTTTGTAATCCGCGGTTGGCAAGTCCTTCAGCGTCTTCGAATTAGTTGCCACGGTGGTCGGATCGAGGGCCAGCGAACTGATAATGTTGTAAGGACTGTTGTCCCCGCCCGTCTCGTTGATCGGCAGGACTTGCACTAGGCCGAAACCGTGCTCCGAAGCCCAATCAATCATCGCTTTGAGCGATTCCGTGTCACCTAAGCCAAGGTCGTTTTCAGTGCGAAGGGCAAACAGAGGAACGAGCAAGCCGGCCAACTTTTGATCAGGAGATATTTTCATGGGCAAGTAGGCCCCATCTTGCCCGTCGCCCCCTCGGGCCGGAAGCCCAAAGGCGGAGGCTTTAGAGACAACACAGTCTTCGCCTATTGTTTCTTACTTGCTTAAGATGCAAAATCGCTTTAGCGGTCTTAATGTCCTTACAACCATCCACCTACACCACCTTATATTCCTATGGCAAACCTTACCAAACGCGACATGGTCGTCAAAATCTCCGAAGACGTCGGCATCACCCAACAGCAAACGTTCGACGTGATCCATAAAACCTTGGAGCACATCACCAACAGTCTTGCCGCCGGCGATAATGTCGAATTGAGAAATTTTGGGGTCTTTGAAGTGCGCCTGACCAAACCCCGCGTCGGACGCAACCCGAACAAACCAGAAACTGACGTCGTTATCCCTGCGCGCGCCACGGTCAAGTTCAAGGCCGGCAAGATCATGCGCCAGCGCGTCCTCCTCCGCACCGCGGAACTGAGCAAACAAAACGGCGCTTGAGGGAGGCCGGTTGGCCCCTTGACACCGCGGTTCATGACCGGACAAGGCTCTCTTTGCCCTGGGCGACTCGCCGCAGCGCCCTCGCCGAAAATTTCGTCCGACCAACGCATTTGCCGCGTTACCTGACGCGCACTTTCGCCTATTCTCTCCGGTTCGCTGATGCCCATCAGGTCACGTCGGCGAAAATTTGGTATGTCCAACCGCCAACGTCCCGCCACCAGCCCGCAAACTCTCCGCATCCGCGGCGCCCGCCAGAACAATCTTCGCGGCATCGACCTTGATCTCCCGCGCGGGCTCCTCCATGTCATCACCGGCCCCAGCGGTTCCGGAAAATCTTCCCTCGCCTTCGATACCATTTATGCCGAAGGCCAGCGGCGCTACATCGAGACCTTCTCGCCCTACACGCGCCAGTTTTTCGACCGCATGGACAAACCGCGCGTCGACTCGATTGAAGGCATCCCGCCCGCCATCGCCATCGAGCAGTCGAACAGCGTCAAAACCACCCGCTCAACCGTCGGCACCATCACGGAGATCAATGACTACATCAAACTCCTCTTTCCCCGCCTCGGCACCGCCGCCTGCCCGCAATGTCAGAAAGCGATCCAGCCCGAGACGGCCCGCAGCATTGTCCGCGAGGCCGTGCGGCGCTTCGCCGGACAAACCCTTCTTGTCACCTTCCCGGTTGGCACCGGCGACGTCGAAAAACGTTCGCCCTCCCAATTTTTCGAGTTCCTCCAGCAACAAGGTTATCTCCGCGTCTGGCTCGGGGAAAAAATTCTCCGCGTCGACGAGGCCCCGCCCGAAACCCTCCCGGCCGTGGTTCACGTCATGCAGGACCGCCTCGCCGCCTCCGACGAAACGCGCCTGACCGAAGCCATCGAAACCGCCTTGCGCCTCGGCAAAGGGCGCATACTTCTCGTCGACGCCGGGACCAACCGAAGCCATCCCTTCTCCACCGGTTGGCATTGCGCTTGGTGCGATCTCGACATCCGGCCACCCACCCCCGGGCTCTTCAGCTTCAACCACCCGCTCGGCGCCTGCCCGGAATGCCGCGGCTTCGGACGTGTCATCGGCCTCGACTGGCAACGCGTCATCCCCGACCGGTCGCGCACCCTCTCCGAAGGCGTGGTGCGCGCATTTCATAGCGGCATGTCGCAGGAATGCCAGGCCGACCTCCTCCGCCATGCGCGTCGCCACGACATCGACCTGCACTGCCCGTTCGAAGATCTGCCGCAAGCCGACCAGGACTGGATCATCAATGGCGAGCGCCGCCCCGGCGAAGCCTTGTCGGAAGTCTGGGACAACGGCCGTTGGTATGGCGTGCAGGGCTACTTTGATTGGCTCGAAACCAAAACTTACAAAATGCACGTCCGCGTGCTCTTGAGCCGCTACCGCAGCTACAACGAATGCCCGAAGTGCCACGGCGGACGCTTCCAACCCGAGACCCTCAACTACCGGCTGGCCGGCGCGGATGACGAAGCCCTCACCCTCCCCGAGATGGCCCGGCGCCCGATCAGCCGCCTGCGCGCATTTCTCGCCGGCCTAAAAATCACCGAGGGGGACCACACCACGCAACTCCTCCTCGACCAAGTCACCTCGCGCCTCTCCTACCTCGAGGAAGTCGGCCTCGGTTACCTTACCCTCGACCGCCCGACCCGCACCCTCTCCGGCGGCGAAGTCCAGCGCGTCAATCTCACCACCTGCCTCGGCGCCTCGCTGGTCAATACGCTCTTCGTCATGGACGAACCCAGCGTCGGCCTCCACCCGCGTGACCTCGGACAACTCCTCGGCATCATGCGCCGCCTGCGCGACAACGGAAACACCCTCCTCGTGGTCGAACACGAGGAAGCCGTCATCCGCGCCGCCGATTGGTTGACCGACATCGGACCCGGCCGCGGCGAAACCGGCGGACAACTCATGTTCAGCGGTCCACCCGCCCAAATCGCGGCGCAAAAAGATTCCCTCACCGCCGACTACCTCCTCGGTCGACGCTCCATCCCCGTTCCGGCCAAACGCCGCAAAACGAAAAAATTCCTCAGGCTCCGCGGTGCCTCGCTCCACAACATCGAGAAAATCAACGCCGACTTTCCCCTCGGCGTCTTCACCTGCGTGACCGGCGTCTCGGGCTCCGGAAAATCCACCCTCGTCCACGGTCTCCTCCACCGCAACCTCCTCCGCGAACGCGGCGAACCCGTGGAAGAAGACGCCGGCACGATCAAGAAGCTGACCGGCATCGAGCATGTCGGCGAAGTCGTCATGGTCGACCAATCCCCGCCCGGAAAATCCTCCCGCTCCACCCCCGTGGTTTACCTCGGAGCCTGGGACCACATCCGCGACCTCTTCGCCCAGACCCCCGCGGCCAAGGGCGCCGGGCTCGGCCCCTCCACCTTCAGCTTCAATTCGAACAGCGGACGCTGCGAACGTTGCGCCGGCCTCGGCTATGAACGCATCGAAATGCAATTCCTCAGCGACGTCTCCCTGGTCTGCTCCTCCTGCGGCGGCAAACGCTTCCAGCCCCACGTGCTCCGCATCCACCTCGACGGACAATCCGTTCATGACGTCCTCGAAATGACCGTCACCCAGGCCATCACCTTCTTCCAGGATTTCCCCAAGCACCAAAAAGTCACCATCCCGCTGCAAACCCTCGAGGACGTTGGACTCGGTTACCTCCGTCTCGGGCAGCCCACCAGCTTCCTTTCCGGTGGCGAGTCACAAAGGCTCAAACTTGCCGCCCGCCTCGCCGACACCGAAGCCGAGGCTTCTCTCCTTCTCTTCGACGAACCGACCACCGGACTCCACTTCGACGACATCGCCCGGCTCCTCGGCGTTTTCCACCGCCTGGTCGAGGCCGGACACACCCTCATTGTCATCGAGCACAATGTCGAAGTGATCAAATCGGCCGACCACGTAATCGATATCGGTCCCGAGGCCGGCGCCGAGGGCGGAAAGATTGTCGCCGCCGGCACGCCGGAAGAAGTCGCGCAGCACAAAGACTCCCGCAGCGCCCCCTTTCTCAAAGCGGCCCTCGAAGCACAAAGACACGAGGCCACCCTCCTCGCCGCGGAACCCGTCGACCCACTCGTGGTCACGGATAACAACCGCATCCGCATCACCGGAGCCCGGGAGCACAACCTGAAAAATATTTCCCTCGAAATTCCCCGCGACGAATTTGTCGTCGTGACCGGCCTGAGCGGTTCGGGAAAATCTTCCCTCGCCTTCGACATCCTCTTTGCCGAAGGCCAACGCCGCTTCCTCGACTGCATGTCGACTTACGCCCGCCAGTTTGTCGAACAAATGGAAAAACCGGACGTCGATCATATCGAGGGACTCCCCCCGGCCGTGGCCATCGAACAACGCATCTCGCGCGGCGGTGGCAAATCCACGGTTGCCACCATCACCGAAGTCTACCACTTCCTCCGCCTCCTCTACGCCAAGCTCGGCACCCAATATTGCCCCACCTGCCAGGTCCCCGTTGCTACTACCACCCTCGCCGAAGTGGCCGATAAAGTCCGCACCGCCTCGCAAGCGGGCCCGGTTCAGGTTTTCGCCCCACTGGTCAAATCCCGCAAAGGCTACCACAAGGAAGTCGCCGAATGGGCCGTGCGGCACGGCTTCAACACGCTGCTAGTCGACGGCAAATTAATCAAAGCGGACAAATTTCCCGCACTCTCCCGCTACCGCGAACACTCGATCGATGTCCTCGTCGGACAAATGAGCAAAGCCTCCGAGGAAGACACCATCGCGCTCGCCCGTCGCGCCCTCGAAATCGGCAAAAATACCGCGCGACTTGTCCGCGGAAAGGACAGCGAATTGCTCAGCACCGAAATGGCCTGTCCGTCGTGCGCCCGCGCTTTCGAACCGCTCGACCCGCGCATGTTCTCCTTCAACTCCCCCCACGGTTGGTGCGAGACCTGCCGCGGGTTCGGGCTCGTCTATGACAGTGCGGTCAAGACCGACCAAGCCCGCACGCAACTCGAAGCCGATCTTCAGGAGGAACAAGCACGCGAGGAAGCCGACAAGGATGTCGCCCGCCCCTGCCCGGAATGCGAGGGGCTGCGCCTCAACACCGAGGCCCGCCATGTCCGCGTCCACCACCGTCCGATCGCCGACTTCACCCGCGCCAGCGCCCGCGACGCGTTCCAGTTGCTCGACACCCTTGTTTTCAACAACCACGACGCCATCCTTGCCGCCGACATCCTCCCCGAAATCCGGCAACGCCTCGGTTTCATGCAACGGGTCGGCCTCGACTACCTCACCCTCGACCGACCCTCCACCACCCTTTCCGGCGGAGAGGCCCAGCGCATCCGCCTCGCCGCCCAGCTCGGCTCGAACCTCCGCGGCGTTCTTTACGTGCTGGATGAGCCGACCATCGGACTGCACGAACGCGACAACCGCAACCTGCTCGACGCCCTCGAGGAATTGGTCAAACAGGGCAACTCGCTCCTCGTCGTCGAACACGACGAGGAGACCATGCGCCGCGCCACGCGGATCATCGACCTCGGCCCCGGTGCCGGCCGGCGGGGCGGCGAAGTCATCGCGTCCGGGACCTTGGACGAAATCCGCGCCTCGAAAAATTCTGTCACCGGACGATTTCTGGCCAACCCGCCCCGGCGTCCCTCGCGCGGCAGCCGCCGTTCCCTCAAGGACAAAGACCTGCCTTGGCTCGAACTGAAAGGTGCCTCCCTGCACAACTTGCAGAATATCGACGTCCGGGTTCCGCTCGGACGCCTCACCGTAGCCTGCGGCATTTCCGGGTCGGGCAAGTCATCGCTCCTCCGCGGCACGCTCGTCCCAGCGTTGAAGGACGCCATGACCCGCCGCGGACGCAAACCTTCCCGCAAAGCTGTCCCGCCCCCCTATGACAAATTGCTCGGGGCCGAACACATCACCGGCGTCCACATGGTCGATCAATCGCCCATTGGCAAAACCTCCCGCTCCACCCCCGCGACCTACATCAAAGTCTTCGACGAAATCCGCCAACTCTTCGCCGGACTCCCCACCTCCCGCATGCGCGGCTACACCGCCAGCCGGTTTTCTTTCAACACCGACGGCGGACGCTGCGAGACCTGCCTCGGCCAAGGCGCGATCAAACTCGAAATGAGTTTCCTCCCCTCCAGTTGGCTCCCCTGCAGCGAGTGCAATGGCAGTCGCTACAACCATCAGACTCTCGATATCACCTACAACGGCAAGACCATCGCCGATGTCATGAGCATGACCGCGGCCGAGGCCGCCGAATTTTTCGACGCCCATCCGAAAATCCGCCACGCCCTCCGTCTCCTCGTCGAAACCGGCCTCGGCTACCTCACCCTCGGGCAACCCAGCCCCACCCTCTCCGGAGGCGAAGCCCAGCGGATCAAACTGGTCACCGAATTGTCCCGCACCGGGGCGACCAAAGGCCGCCGCCTCCGCGAGGACCAACGGGGCAACTTCTATCTCCTCGAGGAACCGACCATCGGACTCCACATGGCCGACGTCGAACAACTCACCGGCATCCTCCACCGCCTGACCGACGAAGGCCATACCGTCGTAGTTATCGAACACAATCTCAGTGTTATCGCCGAAGCCGACTACGTGATCGAGATCGGACCCGAAGCCGGCGCCCAAGGCGGCCGGCTCGTCGCCGCCGGCCCGCCCGAAGAAGTCGCCCAAGTCCAAGGCAGCCCCACCGCCCCCTTCCTCAAACCCCTCCTGAACTTGTAGCGACGGTCTCTGACCGCCGGGACCCCTCAGTCTTCGTTCCCTTCGTTACCTTCTGTTCAAAACCTCCCCGCCCTTGCCCGCGGCTGTTTCTCATTGTATAGACAATAGTCATGTCTGCTACCTACAATATGCGCGAGGCCCAAGCGAGCCTGCCCAAACTCTGCCGCTCCGGACGCCGTTTCGTCATCTCCAACCGCAACCGCCCCGTGGTGGTCGCCCTCCCGGTCGATGATTTCGAGGCCCTGATGGAGACCCTTGATGTCTTGGGCGACCCCGCCGCGATGAAGGCCGTCCAATCCGCGCGCGCCGGCAAGACCAAATATCGTTCGCTTAATTTGGCCGATGAAAATTTCGGCCTCTGACCAAGTAGCCACCTGGCTCACCGCCTTGCCGCCCCAGACCAAGAAGCGCGTCCGCACAGCTCTGCGCAGCTTGGCCCGGGGACGGGGCGACATCAAAGGACTGCAGGGTGACCTCGAAGGTTTCAGCCGCATGCGCATCGGCGGCATCCGCGTTCTCTTTCGTCAAACCTCCGCCCGTGAATTCCGCCTCGAATACGCCAACACCCGCGACGTGGTTTACGAGATGTTCCGGCAGTTCCTCGCCGCACAGGATGATTGAAAAAACACTTCGTTCCCTTCGTTACCTTCTGTTCAAAACCTCCCCCGCCCTTGCCCGCGCCGCGCATCCCGCTTAAACCCTCCCCGTGCTGAATTACATCTGGCTCGCTCTCGTCCTCGGCGCCGTCTTGCTCGGCGGCGCCACAGGACAAATGAAGGAAGTCACCACTGCAGCGTTCGAGGCCTGCAAGACCGCGGTGATGACCATTGCCCTGCCACTCGCCGGCGTCATGGCCCTCTGGCTCGGCATCATGCGCCTCGCCGACAAATCCGGGCTCATGCACGCCCTGGCCCGCGCCCTGCGACCGCTCATGACCCGCCTTTTCCCCGAGGTCCCCGCTGAGCATCCTGCCATGGGCTCGATGATCATGAATATGTCGGCCAACATGCTCGGCCTGGCCAATGCCGCCACCCCGCTCGGACTCCGGGCCATGCAGGACTTGGAAAAACTCAACCCGCGCCCCGGCACCGCAACCAACGCGATGTGCACTTTCCTCGCGCTCAACACCAGCTCCGTCCAATTCATCCCGGCCAGTGCGGTGGCCATCCTCGCCGCCGCCGGCTCGGTCCAACCCACCGCCATCATCGGTACCGCGCTCGTTGCCACCCTTTGTTCGACCCTGGCCGGACTCGCCGCGGTGAAGGCCCTGGAAAAACTTCCCTTTTACCAACTGCCCCCGGTCACTGCTGCGGACCAAGCGGCAAAAAGGACCGAAGAAGCCGCGTCCCCCGAACCGGCCACCGCCGCGCCGCCAGCCCCCCTCGCCTTTTGGTCGCGCCTTGTTCTCACTGTCTTCGGTGTCTTTTTTCTTTTCCTCCTCTGGCGCACCGCGGGCGAAGGCTACGACGGCGACCGCGGCTGGTTCGCGTCCTACGTCACCGCCATTTCCCTCCTCGCCATTCCCTTCCTGCTCTCGTTTTTTCCCCTCTATGCCGTCCTCCGCCGGGTTCCGGTCTACGAAGAATTTGTCGAAGGCGCGAAGGAAGGAATGCAAGTCGCCCTGCGCATTATCCCGTTCCTCGTCGCCATCCTTGTGGCCATTGGCATGTTCCGCGGCGCCGGTGGCATCGACTTGATCAGCCAAGCGCTCGATCCGGTTTTCCAACTTGTCGGCTTTCCCGCCGAACTCCTCCCCATGGCGCTGATGCGCCCGCTGAGCGGCAGCGGGAGTCTCGGCATCTTTTCCGAACTCGTCGCCACCCACGGCCCGGACAGCCTCCTCGCCCGCATGGCCGGCACCATCATGGGTAGCACGGAAACCACCTTCTACGTGCTGGCCGTCTACTTCGGTTCTGTCGCCATCCGCCGCACCCGCCACGCCGTCCCCGCCGGCCTCATCGCCGACTTCACCGGTATCGTCGCCTCCATCGCCATCTGCCGCCTCGTCTTCCTGTAGCGGCGGCGTCCTCGTCGCCGGTCCTTCCTTGATTCGTCGCCGGGGAGGACGACGCTACATTTTTTCCCGAAAATTCGTGCTATCCGTGCAATCCGTGGTTGAAAAGGAGCCCATGCCCGAGCCCCGCTACCTCTGCCAACGCTGCGGCAACTGCTGCCGCTGGCCCGGCTTCGTCCGCCTCGATGAAAAAGAAATCGCCGCCATCGCCGAACATCTCGACATGACGTCCGACGAATTCATCGCGCAACACACCCAACTCCGCCCCAGCCGCGCCGGCCTCATGCTGCAATCCAACCCCGACGGCTCCTGCATTTTCCTCGAAGGCGTCAATACCTGCACCATCCAGCCGGTCAAACCCCAGCAATGCCGCGGCTTCCCCCACAAATGGCGCTTCGACGGCTGGCGGGAAAAGTGCGAAGCCCTCGAGGTGATGTCTTGACATCAATAAAATATGATGTTTGATGATTGACATGAGGACCACGCTTTCCCTCGAACCTGATGTCGTCCAGCAACTCCGGGAGGAACTCGCTTCGGGCAAAAAATCCTTCAAGGAAGTCGTCAACGAGCGCCTGCGGCTGGGCTTCGGCTTGAAAAATGCCAAGCCACGACGGCCCTTCCGCGTCAAAGCCCACTCTTCGGCTTATCAACCCGGTATCGACCCCACTAAGTTCAACCAACTGGTGGATGAGCTGCAGGTCGACGAATTCATCCGAAAGTCCCAAACTCGGTGATCATTCCAGACGTCAATCTCCTGATTTATGCCCACAACAGGAGAGATCCCCACCACGAACCCGCCAAGATTTGGTGGGAAGACGCCTTGAGCGGCAACACACCCGTCGGCCTTCCATGGGTCGGGTCGTCGGGGTTTATCCGCATCATGACGAACCGACGAGTCATGACCGAGCCGCTTGCTAACGATCGCACCATCGCACTCGTGCAGTCATGGCTTGATCAACCGAATGTCATCATCCTGGAACCCGGACCGAAGTTTACCGGACTTTATTTCGGATATCTCGGGAAACTCGGCACGGCAGGAAATCTCACCACTGACGCACAACTCGCTGCGCTCGCGGTCGAAAACCAGGCAGAGTTGCACAGCAACGACACCGACTTTACCCGCTTCGACGGCCTGCGCTGGCGTAACCCGTTGAAGTAATCGAGTAGGCCTAAAGCAAGCGATCCCCGCCCGCACTCGCCGGCACGAACGCTTCAAACTTCCCCGCCAACTCATCAAGTTTGGCCAGATAGTAGGCCGTGTTCTCGTCACGGTTTTTCGGATCCCATTCCCCGACCAGCTTGGCGCTCTCATAAGCTTTCACCGTCTTTTTGTTCCCGGTGATGTAATAAGTCACCCGATCCCCCGCCTGCATCTTGCGCCCGCTCCGCAGGGCCAGTTCGAAAGCTGCGGAACGGTTGCGCGACGAAGCGGCAATCTTTTTCTGATAAGCTTCGAGTGAATCCTGCAACGCCTCGGTCTTGGCAAACATTTCCGGCTCCCACATTCTGTCCCTTAGGGCCTTGGCGAACTCCGCGTGCATCGACGGAATCATCTCCGGTTTACCCTCGCATAACGCCCGCACTGCCCGCTCGATGAAGATCCGTTGGAATTTTTCCAGCCCCCGCGATTTCAAGGCCGCGCCCTTGATCGACAACTTTCCGTCCTCCGAGAGCAGCGCGTAGTTCTTCGCCTTGTAGCTGAACATCGCGGCATACCGCGCATCGAACTCCACTTCGATCCCCTTGGGCAATGTTGCAGCCAATTCTTCGTAGAGCCCATCCCACGTCGTATCCTTCGGCGGTGTGAAGTAGATACCGTCCGTGTCGATCTCGATGACGTCCGCCCCGCGCTGACGCAACCAATCCACCATCCCGCGCAGCAACTCCCGTCCCTTGGCCGTGACCGCTGCCGCCGCCTCGAAATCGGCAAAGTTCCCCTGGGCGAATCCGAGATACCCGTAGAAACTGTTGATCAGGATTTTGAAAGTTCCCTGCAGCGCGTCGAGATGCGCTCTTTGTAGTCCCGTGGCCGAGCGCATGGCTGACTTCGCCTCCAGCCGAAACTTCCGCAACCGCCCCAGCATGTCGCCGAATACGCCGAGAGTGTCGGACTCCGGGAAAATCCCGAAAGCCAGCATGACCGACGGGTAGAGCGAGGCGATGTCGCAGTGCCAAACGCCGCGCGCCACGCCGGTGAAAAAGATGTCCGTGTAGCCACCCTCAAAGCGCTGCACGTCCGGCAGGCCCGGCACGGACTGACCCTGGCGCAAGTATTCGCGCAAAAACAGGCTGTTGATCTTCGTTGCGTTGCCGCGAATGACCACATCCTGATAGTTGTAAGGAAAAATTGTCGTTTGCGTGAACCAAGCCGGACTCAAGGCAGCGGACAGCCCCCGCGTCTCGCGCACGTCTTGCCGGGCGTATTGAACGAACTTCTTCCGCTCTTGCCCATGCGCCTCGGTGATAGCCCGCGCGCCAAGCTCGACCCGACTATCTTCCGCCACCCCAAAATGCCGCGCCGCCGCTTTGAGTCCGAAGCTTTGCAACTCCCGCGCTCCCACGTCGTGGAACTGGACCAAAAACAAGGTGTCGATGATCTGGCGTCCGTGGATCTCAAACTTCCGGTATTGAATGAGCCGCTCGGCAATCTGCAAACGCGACGGATGCGAGCGGAGTGCGCTCCCGTCTCGGCCTAAATCCAATTTGACCTTCAGTTTCCGCGCCCGCGCCTCAAGGTAAGGCAGGTCGAATCGGAAAATGTTGTGCCCCTCGAGCACATCCGGATCACGTGCCCGGACCAGCGCGACAAATTTTTCCAGCAGCGCTCTTTCCTGCGCTTCATCCTCTGGGTCGTCGACGAGAAGGATCTCTTCCCATCCCGAACTGTCACTCAAGGCAATGGCCAGCAGCGGGTCTTTGCTCGCATCCGACATGGCTCCGTCCGCGCCGGTGAAGGTTTCGATATCGACCTGCATCCGCTGCAGATCTTCAAAGGCCATCCCTTTGAACAACGTCCGTCCGCTGGCCAGTAAGTATTGGTGCGCCAAATCGTTGAGCGCAAAGAGTTCACGTTTGTAAGTCGTCTTTGCTTTGGCAAACGCCGCCACATGGTCGAAGGACACGGCAAACTTGAACGCTCCCGCGCCAGCCAGCTCCCGCAATTCCCCCGGCACCGGCTCCGTGGCCCAGGCAAAAGGCCGATGCATCACCTCCTCAACCACCGTCCTCTCTCCCTCCCGCCGGTAAACCTGCACCCGATCCGGAGCGACAAACTCGACGGCGACGATACCCACGGTCGGATCCGCGCCAAAAAGCACGGGGTCATGCTCAATCCCAGTCACGACTCCAACTTACCCAAATCATGTAGCGGCGGTCCATGACCGTCGCTGCCCTGCTTCCCCTGTCTCCCCCGTCCCGGCGAGGGAACTGGCCAGTCATTTGCAAGACAACGCCTCCAGCCCGCCAGATTATTACCTACACCACCAACAATCTATCCGGGCGATAAAGCATGGCCAACCCCCTCGGCCTGCTCCGCTTTGGCCCGGTCCGCGACATACTTCGCCTGCGGCAGATGCAACCCCAGATGAAAAGCAAACATGCAGTTCCACTTGTGCGCATCAAAGTTTCCGAAGATCGGGTGGGGTGAAGTCCGCGTGCCCCGCAGCTGTTTTAAGCACTCCACGACTGCAATGTGGTTGGTCACAGAATCGGCCAACAAACCGATCTACGATTCGTCCGCCGCCCCGGAAGGCATGACCCCCTTCTTCACGTCGATGGTGGCCGGCCCGGTCAATGACTCACCATTCGCCAACTGGACCACGCTGGCCGTGATGCTCCGGTTCACAATCGCATTGTGCTCCAGAATCATGAAGAACGACCACCGCCGCATGTCTTCATCGACTCCCCTCATGGGCGGGACCTCGACGCAAAGCTGTCCACCTTTCTCCGACAAGCCCTCGGCCAAACGCAAATATTGCCCCCGGAGGATTGTGCTTCGCGCCAACGCCTTTTCGCGACTCGTTAAAATGAAAAGCGTCCGTACAGCTGCCTTAATGATGAGATTACTCACTGGCCTTCCGCCCAACGTCCACGACGTCTGGATGTCAAAAGGGCAGCTCTTGCTAGCCCCATGGTCTATCCCATCCCGCCGAAAATAAACTCCGCCGCCTGCTGGACATCCTTGTCCCCGCGGCCGGAGAGGTTGACCAGAATGATCTGATCTTTCCCCATCTTTGGCGCGACTTTGATCGCGTAGGCCACGGCATGCGCGGTTTCCAAGGCAGGGATGATGCCTTCCACTTTGGACAACGTCTGGAAAGCCTCGAGCGCTTCGTCGTCGGTGGCGTAGTCGTATTCAACCCGCCCCGCATCGCGCAGGAAGCTGTGTTCGGGTCCGACCGCGGCATAATCGAGACCGGCCGAGACCGAATGGGTTGCCTCGATTTGTCCGTCGTCATTGGCCAGGAGAAACGTTTTGCATCCCTGCAACACGCCGAGCTTGCCGCCTTGGAAGCGCGCGGCGTGGCGTCCGGGCTTGATCCCCTCGCCACCGGCTTCGACCCCGACCATACGGACGTCCTTGTCTTGGAGAAAGGGATAGAAAAGTCCGATCGCATTGCTCCCGCCACCCACGCAGGCCACGAGCAAGTCCGGCAGGCGCTCCTCGCGTTCGAGGATCTGGCGGCGTGACTCCTCGCCGATCACGCGGTGGAAGTTGCGCACCATCATGGGATACGGATGCGCGCCGTAAGCCGTGCCGAGGATGTAGTGGGTCGAGCGCACATTGGTCACCCAGTCGCGCATCGCTTCGTTGACCGCCTCCTTCAGCGTGGCTTGGCCGGCCGTGACCGGCACGACTTTCGCCCCGAGAAATTTCATCCGCGTGACATTGAGGGCCTGACGCTTCATGTCCACCTCGCCCATGTAGACCACGCATTCCATGCCGAACCGCGCAGCCGCTGTCGCCGTGGCCACGCCGTGCTGACCGGCGCCGGTCTCGGCAATGACCCGCTTCTTACCCATGCGGCGCGCGAGAATAATCTGGCCCATCGCGTTGTTGATTTTGTGCGCGCCGGTATGGACCAAGTCCTCACGCTTGAGATAAATCTTCGCTCCACCGAGCTGGTCGGTGAGGCGCTCGGCCAGATAAAGCGGCGTCGGACGCCCGACAAACTCGGCCAGAAGCTGGTTCAATTCCCGGCGGAATTCCGGATCCTTGCGCGCCGCCTCGTAGGCTTGGGTCAATTCCTCGAGCGCGGTCATCAAGGTCTCGGGCACGAAGATTCCGCCGTAGGGACCGAAGTGGCCGGTTGCGTCGGGTTGGCTGGCGATGGTGGCGCTCATGAGGGAATTTTAACCACGGATTACACGGATATCACGGATGATCAGAGAAGGCATCTTTCCTTGCTTTCTGAATCGGTGCCATCAGCGTCATCCGTGGTCAACAACGTTTTGGATCATCTTGGTAATGGCTCGGCGATGTGGGGACGGGATGGCTATGCAATCCAGCCTCCTAAGAGAAAACGCTTTGCGCGGTTCCGCGGACGCCGACAAGTCTCCCTCGGATCTGGGGTGGATTCGCAAGGTCACCCGTTCCCGGACAATACTGTAGGTCAGTTCCGCCGCCGGACCGGCCGGCGGTTCGCCATCCAAGGGCGGCAGCCGCCATAACCCGACCCAGCGCCGGGCGGTGGACTGCTGGAGAAGGACAGCCTCGCCATCCCAGACCCAGGCCGCCAGCTCGGTCCGTTTCTTGATCGGCACCTTCGGCGCCTTGAACGGCAACCTTTCCGGATGCCGGGCCCGGCAAAATTCTTTGACCGGACAAAGCAAGCAATCCGGTCGCCCCGAGCGGCAGATCAGCGCGCCGAGCTCCATCAGGGCCGAGACAAATTCGTGTCCGCTTTTGGCCGGCAGAAGTTCCTCCAGCTTGCCGCGCACTCTGGCCAATCCCTTCGCCGTATCGACCGGTGTGCCAAGGTCGAACAAGCGCGCCACGACCCGGATCACATTGGCATCGAGCACCGGCACCGCTTCGTCGTAAGCAAAAGCCCGCACCGCTTGCGCGGTGTAATCACCGATCCCGGGCAGGGCGCGCAGGCCCTCGTAATCTTGCGGGAATTTTCCAGACCAATCCCCGTCGATCTTTTTGGCCGAAGCATGCAAGTTCCGCGCCCGCCGGTAATAGCCGAGCCCTTGCCAGAGGGACAAAACTTCGGATTCGCCGGCCGCCGCGAGTTCCTGCACGGACGGAAACCGCTTCATCCACCGCTCAAAATAAGGAATCACCGCCGCCACCGTGGTCTGCTGCAGCATCATCTCACTGACCAGGATGGCGTAAGGATCCCGCGTCTGCCGCCAGGGCAAATCCCGGCCGTGCCGTCGGAACCAAAGGCGCAAGCGCCGGCCAAAATCCGTCTTGTTCACGCGACCATCAGAGCAAAGGAGGCGGCAGAGACGAAGCCCAACCTTCTCGACGATGGAGGAACGAACGTTTACACCTGCCAGCAGTCTCATGCCGCCGCTCCGCTCCCACACCGTGGCCCTGACTGCCGAGCAGGCCGACAAGCTGCGCGCTATCCTCGAACGGCAAGGCTTCAAATTCGAACCGCGGCCCTACACCCTTTGTTTCGGACAAAAACCCGGCCTGACCGTGGCCGTCTACGAGAAAGGCCCCAAAGCGGTGATCCAAGGCAAGGAGACCGCAGACTTCATCCAATTCACCTTGGAACCCGAAGTCCTCGGGGAAGCCCGCCTCGGCTACGAGGACCTCCACCACCCCGAACGCTTCACCCCGCACTTCGGCATCGATGAAAGTGGCAAGGGCGATTTTTTCGGTCCGCTCGTCATCGCCGGCGCCTACACCGACGACGCCATCGCCCGGCACCTCCTCGAAGCCGGCATCCGCGACAGCAAATCAATCGGCTCCGACGCCCAAATCCGCAAAATGGCGGACGCCATCCGCGCCACCCCCGGCGTGGTCAGCGAAGTGATCGTTGTTTCGCCGGAGAAATACAATCCGCTCTACGAAAAGATCGGCAACCTCAACCGCCTCCTTGCTTGGGGCCATGCGCGCGTCATCGAAAACCTTTGCGAACGCAAACCCGACTGTCCTTCTGCCTTGAGCGATCAATTCGCCAACCCGGTTGTTCTGCAACGCGCCCTGATGGCCAAAGGTCGCAAAATTGAACTGCGCCAGCAAACCAAAGCGGAAAGCGACTACGCGGTGGCCGCCGCATCCATTTTGGCCCGCGAAAAATTCATCGACTGGCTGGCCGACGCCGAAAAAAAATGGGGCCTCAAATTCCCCAAGGGCGCCTCCGCCGCCGTCCTCGAAGCCGCCCGCACCCTCGTCCACCAACACGGCCCCGACGCCCTCCGCGCCACGGCCAAACTCCACTTCAAAACCGCCCAACAAGCACTGGCCTGATTGCTTTTCTTGCGCAAAACTGCCCACCCCGTGAATTTTCTCCTCTCCCTTCTCCTGACCGCTTGCACCACCCTCGCCATGGAGACCAACCAAGCTTCCGCTCCTGCCACTCTTCCCGGCAGCGCGTGGCAGGTGACTGGCCTCGGAGGACAAGCCCCGCTCGATCATCATCCGCTCACTTTCGAATTCGACCTCGAGGGCAACATCGCGGGCGACACTTCGTGCAACCGATTCGGCGGCAGCTGTACGATTGAGGGAAATACCATGCAAGTCGGCCCGTTGCGCAGCACGCGGCGCGCCTGCGAGCCAGACATCATGCAGCAGGAGCAGAAATTACTCGCCCTGCTCCGAGCAGTCACCGTTTGGTCCCTCAACGGAGAGGAACTCGTCCTCACCGCGCCGGAAGGCGAGATCAAGGCGAAGCGCGGCGAACCTGTGGTCCGCAATTAACGCGCGGCGTCTCCCCTCTTTGACCGGGCTCCCTGATGCGGTCGCGCTTTTTTGTGGCACTTAAGCCAACATCTTCGCCCGGAAACAAAAAACCCTGCGATGGTGAGATCGCAGGGTTTTGCTAAAGTTGGGAGTGGGGGCTCGCCACGCCCTCTTCCCCGGATACTGACATTTGGCGCTCAGCCTGTGGGGGTTGGCTGTCAGTTCCCCGACGCTGTTCTCCACGGCAAGCGGAGCTTACGGTCTCGCAGCAGGACCGTTCCACCTGTCACCAGGCGGAAATATCGGGTGAGGCCTCTTTGCCCGGTTCGGATACCACCTGCCAGTGGTGTCTCGCCGGACAGGGATCTGGCGCGTCGGCTATTCGTCGCCCCATTTCCGGTTTGGTCCCGGGACGGCCCCCGCTTTTGGCGGGGCGTTGGCCCGGGACGACGGGTCTGACCTCTTATCCCTCAAGTTGCTTTTCTTTTGCCGTCGGGCGACATCGTTTTCCATCCCGCCCGTCTTCCGGAGGTTATGCCAACTTTGCCCGGTTGGCTTTCCTCCACGTCTCGCGCGCCCCTTTGCGCTTCTCCCCAGCAACGGGGAGATCTTCCGGCGGGGTTGTCCCGCCAGGGCGCGTTCGCCGTGCTGGTTCGCAGTAGCAACTCAGACCTTGTTGTCGGTCAGGTCACTGCGTTTCCTCCGCAGAACGAAACTTTCTGCGGATTCTCACTCGGCCAAGCAGCGGTTTCTCATCGCCACTCGCCGCGGTATCCCCGATTCGCATCGCCGCACCAGTGCGACCCGGCGCGGGGGGATCCGTGAGCATTGCCCCGCTCGACACGCCGTTACCGACGCCCCTCGCAGGGAGCCAGGCACACCAACTGCACCTAGCCTTTCTCCGGTTTGACCCGGAATTATCTCGGAGCTTTCCTCCGGATCCGCTCGGCTCGCGCCGCACTGATCCTTTGGTTCGCCCTTGGTTCTGTCAAAGAACATCTAGAGCATGACAAGAGGGCGCGCTAAGGTCAATAGTTTTTTTGCTTAAAATGCTGATGGTGAATTGTTTGTCAATATCTTGTCAATAAAATTAAGAACCTGCTCCCGGTGAACGATTTGCGTCGGCGTAGTTATTCACCGTGCCTTTTTCCCGCGAAAAAAAAGCGCAAAAACTTCTACGTCTCGCGCGAAAGCTTGGCCCGCGCAGGACAAAAGCTGGGACCTCATCACTGGTCACTTCTCGCTTTGGTAAATTACGATTTGCGCTCGCGCTTTAGAGCGTCAAAAGACACACTTCATCTTCCATTCGCCTGCGCCTGCGCGCGGCCAAAAAAAAAACTAGAAGTCGCCGTGTATACCCAGAACGAAAAAGTCGAACCGATCGATGTCGCGGAGGAAATGTCACGCTCCTTCCTCGACTACTCCATGTCTGTCATCATTTCCCGCGCGCTGCCCGACGCGCGCGACGGACTCAAGCCCGCCCAGCGCCGTATCCTTTACGCGATGCACGACCTGCGGCTCTTCCCCGGGCGTCAGCAGATCAAGTGCGCGAAAATTTGCGGCGACACCAGTGGCAACTACCACCCGCACGGCGAAGCGGTCATTTATCCCACCCTCGTCCACATGGCGCAGAGCTGGGCCATGCGCGAAACTCTGGTCGACGGCCAAGGCAACTTCGGCTCGGTCGAAGGCGATCCGCCGGCTGCCATGCGTTACACCGAGGCGCGCCTGACCCACCTCGGCACCGCCCTCATGGCCGACATGGACAAATCGACCGTCGACTTCGTCCCCAACTATGACGAACGCCTGACCGAGCCCGTCGTCTTCCCCGCGGCCTTCCCCAACCTTTTGGTCAACGGCGGCACCGGCATCGCCGTGGGCATGGCGACCAACATGCCGCCGCACAATCTCGGCGAAGTGATCGACGCGATCTGCGCGCAGATCGACCAGCCCGGCATCAACCTCGACGGCTTGATGAAGCACGTCAAAGGCCCCGACTTCCCCACCGGTTGCCAACTCTGCGGGGTCGGCGGCATCCGCCAATACCTCGAAACAGGCCGCGGCTCGGTCAAGGTCCGCGGCAAAGCCGGGGTGGAGGAACTCAAAGGCAATCGCGAACAAATCGTGGTCACCGAAATCCCTTACAACGTCAACCGCGCCACTTTCGTCGAGCGGGTGGCCGATCTGGTCAACCAGAAGACGATCACCGACATCAGCGCCATCCGTGACGAATCGGACGAAAACACGCGGGTCGTCATCGAACTCAAGCGCGACGCCAACCCCAAGGTTGTCATCAACAACCTCTACAAGCACACCGCGCTGGAGAGCTCGTTCTCCATCACCATGCTGGCCATCGACCATGGCAAGCCGAAGCTGCTCTCGCTCAAAGAAGCCATCGCCTGCTACATCGAGCACCGCCGCGAAGTCGTCCTGCGCCGCACCCGCCATCTCTTGGCCGAAGCCGAAGTGCGCGCCGAAAAACTTGAAGCCTTCCTCATCGCCCTGGCCAACCTGGACGAATTCATCCGCATCATCCGCGGCTCGAAAAACCGCGAAGAAGCCAAAGTCAAACTCCTCGCTTTCGAGTTCACCCGCAAGCAGGTCGAAAAATTCGGGATCAAAGTCCGGAGCGAAGCGCGCTTGACCGATGGCGAATACCTGCTGACCGAGCAGCAGGTCGACGACATCCTCGAACTGCGCCTCTACCAGTTGACCGGCCTGGAGAGCGACAAGGTGCTCGGCGAATACCAGACCCTCCTTTCCACCATCGAGGACCTGCTCGACATCATCGCCCGCGAGGAACGCGTCCTCGACATCATCAAAAGCGAACTGCGCGAGATCCAAACCAAATACGCCAACCCCCGGTTGACCGACATCGTGCCCGACGAAGGTGAGATGAACATCGAGGATCTCATCACCAACGAAGGCTGCATCATCACCGTGACCCACCGCGGTTTCATCAAACGCACCGCGGTCAGCGCTTACCGCGCCCAGAAACGCGGCGGCAAAGGCGTCATCGGCATGCAGACCCGCGAAGCCAACGCGGAAAACGCGGAGGACGATTTCGTCGAACACCTTTTCACCGCGAGCACGCACGACTACCTCGTCTTCTTCACCAAAAAAGGACGCTGCTACGTCGAAAAAGCCTACAACATCCCCGAAATGGGCCGCGCGGCCAAAGGCCGCTCCATCGCCAACCTCCTCGAGTTCAAACCCGGCGAGGAAATTGCCGCCGTCATGCGCATCCAGTCGAAGTTGGGCGCGGGCAAGGACGAGACGTGGGACGAGAACCAGCACATCCTTTTCACGACCAAGACCGGCGTGATCAAGAAGAGCAACCTCTCCTCCTACCGCAACATCCGCAAGGGCGGGATCATCGCGATCAATATCGAGGATGGCGACGAGTTGATCGCCGCGCTCATGACCAACGGGCACAACGAGGTTGTTCTCATCACCAAGGACGGTATGAGCATACGCTTCAGCGAGGAAGGCATCCGCGACATGGGCCGCACCGCCACCGGGGTCTGGGGCATCCGCCCGGCCAAAGGTGACTTCGTCATCGGGGCCGCCCTGGTTGTTGCAGACACCACGCTCCTCGTGGCCGGGGCCAATGGGGTGGGCAAGCGCACCGAATTCGACGAATACCGGCTGCAAGGGCGCGGCGGCAAGGGCATCATCACCATGAAGGTCACCGACAAAACCGGTGACGTGGTCGGCGCCCTCAGCGTGCGCGAGACGGACGAAATTATGCTCATAACCAGCGGCGGCCAAAGCGTCCGCACCCGGGTGAGCGAGATTCGCATGACCGGTCGCAATGCCCAAGGCGTCCGCCTCATCGGCCTCGGCGAGGGCGAAAAACTCCAAGCCATGGCCCCCGTGGTCAGCCAAAGCATGGAAGAGGAAATCGAAAGCGTCGAAATTTAGCCGAGGCGTCCCCTCTTCCCCACCATTACCTCCACGGAGGACCCCAGCCAGAGCATTTCGCTACAACAGCGTGGCCGTGACCAATGGTCGCGCCCGTTTGGCCGGACGCTTGCGGCTCCCGTGTTTGGTCAGCACGCGCTTGGCTTCCGCCCGCGTGCCCGGTCGCTTCCGCACGGCCGCAAACCGCTCCCGAGCCAGCGCCACCGCAGCCTGGTGGTCAACCACCGGAGCCGGATAATCCTTGCCGATGGAGCAACCGTAGCGGGCCTGCATTTCCAAGGGCATGAGATGCGGCTGCGACAACCACGATTCGGGCACTCGGGCCAGCTCGGGAATCCAGCGGCGGATAAACACGCCTTTCGGATCCTGATCGAGCGCCTGCTTGGCGGGCGAGTAAATGCGCAGCGTATTGATGCCCGTGGTCCCCGATTGCATTTGGAACTGGCTGAAATGAATGCCCGGCTCGAAATCAAGAAAGTGCCGCCCCAGATAAACGGCCGGCTCGCGCCAGTGCAGCCAAAGGTGGTAAGCGGCAAAGCTCGCCACCATGGCCCTCATGCGAAAGTTCAGCCATCCAGTGGCCCGCACCGCGCGCATGCAGGCATCGACCATCGGATACCCCGTGGTCCCTTCCTGCCAGCGGCGGAAACGCTCTTCGGCTTCCGGGGTCGCCGAAAATCCCTCGCGCATGCCGTCGAAAGCCCGGGAAAAGTTTTCGAACTCGATGCGCGGTTCGTCTTCCAGCTTCTGCATGAAGTGGCAATGCCAGCGCAGCCGCGCGCCGAAACTGGAGAGTGATCCGAGCCACCGCCGGTCGACCGGCCCGCCGCTGCGTACCAAGGCACGAAGCTCGGCCACCCGGCTGCCCGCCGCTTGGTGAATCGTCCGTATGCTGAGGCAGCCGAAAGCAAGATACGGGCTCAAACGCGAACACCCCTCCCATCCCTCGACCGGGCTCGACATGTCCGCCCGGTAATTCACGCCCCGCTCCTGCAGGAAGGAACGCAAAGCCTCCTCCCCCTGGTTCATCCCTCCACGTTGAGCTTCGGGCTTGGCACTGGATGGTAAACCCAAGTCTTCCGGCGCAAGCAAGCCGACCCCGGGAATTCCGCGGGGCGCAGCCATTCGCTCCGGCTGGAGAAGCGACGGACGGTTCATCCGTTGCGCCCACCGGGCCGACCATCCATCGCGGCTGCGCAATGAGCGGATGACACCATCTTGACGGAACTGCTGCCAGCGGATGCCCCGCTGCGCAGCCCACGCCGCCACGCGGACATCCCGCCGGTAAGTGATCAGGTTGCCCGTCTCGGCGTGGGAGAAGAGAGCTTTGAGCGGCACCTCCGCCGCCAAGCGATCGAGAACCTCCACCGCTTCCCCGCGGCGCAGGACCAGCAAACCCCCGCGCGCGGCCAAGGCCCGAGCGAGGTCGTCCAAGCACTGGTTGAGGAAGACGAGATGCGACGGATCGAACTCCTCAGCGCAGTAAAGCTCCGGTTCGTAGATAAAAAGGCCGAGCACCGGCCCGTCCGCGGCCGCTGCGACCAGCGGTTCATGGTCTTCGACGCGAAGGTCACGCTTGAACCAAACGAGGTTGACCGGAGTTCCTCTCACGCCGCCTTCCCCTCATTCTGCCGGCGCCGTTCGCGACGACCGGTCCGGCAGGCCTCGCTGCAGTAGCGCACCGTATCCCAGTCCCGCTCCCACTTTTTGCGCCAGCGGAAAGGCCGGCCACAGGCCGCGCAAAGCTTCTCCGGCAAATCCGACTTGGCCACCCCTCTCATGAGAGCCCCTCCGCGCCGGATTTGGCGAGCATCCGCCCCATCTTGTTCCAAAACGGAAAGAAACCGCGGCTGGCATGCGGCAGTAGGACGGAATCCCACTTGCGCCGCAGGCGAACCAAGGAAATGCCCCGCGGCAAAAGGTCCGCTGGCCATTCCCGGAGTTGGTCGCGCAGCGGGCCGACAAACGGCTCCATCATGAAGACCGATTCAACCCTCTCGGCGCTGCAGGCGTGGATGATTTCCTCGCTGGTCCGGCAAGCACGCACCTCACCACCAAAATGCTCTCCGGCCCGCCGGGCCGCATCCGCCCGCGCCAGCTCGAGCCATTGCGCACGCGGTTCCGACCGCGGGAGTTCCGGCTCGGGAACAAACTGCAAGACCACCACCGGTCGAAGCGGAGCGGCCGGACTTGTTTCGAGGCAAAGGTCCTCGTCATGCAGAATCAGCGCAACGCGCCGCTGCGAATCAGACACTTCGGCTTCGTTCGGAATTTCCGGGAAAAATGTCATGTCATCGACCGTCGGATCGCCGGCCTGACCGGCCCGGGCCACCACGTGCTCGTCGAGTCCGACGCCTCCCGCCCGCTCGAGCAATTCCGGGGCACAAAACTTGCCGATGTTCGCGGCCGTGGCCAGGTAAGTCTTGCCCCGCGTTTGTTCTCCGGCCACCCACCGCCAGCCCAGCGTGTTGCTCGCCGGGTCGGCATCGAGGAGGTGACGGAAAAAATGCTGCGCGCCGAGTTCCCAGGGCAACCGGCAATGATGGATCCAATAGGAAGCCCACCACATCCGGGCGTGATTGTGCAGGTAACCGGTCTCGAGCAATTCGCGCGCAAAGTGATTCATAATGCCCGAGGGCGACCGGCCTGCGGCCACTTCGCGGCAGGCCGCGGCAACCTCCGCATCCCCTGGATCTTCCGAACGTTCAGACGGCACACCGTAGCAATCCCAGACCCGCGGACGACTTTCTAACCACCCCTTCCAATAGCCGCGCCACAGCACCTCCTGTAAAAACTTTTCGACCAGGCGGAAGGGATATTTCCGCAGTGCCGCCTCCACCACCTCGGCCTCCGTGACCAAGCGGTGCCGTAGCGCCGCGGAGAGACGCGAGACCTGCGGATGACCCGGCAGGACATGATTGCGCCTTGCCGCATAGTGGGGAGCCTCTTCGAGAAAGTCGTCGAGTCGTTGCAGCGCCGACTGCCGGGTGGCGGGAAATTCCATCATGCTTTGAACTACGCGGCAGCCTAGGGGCCAAGACGCCGGCCGTCAGCACAAGGCCGGAAAACTTGATATCCGCCCCCAATCAAAATACGTAGAACATTATGGCAACTACGTATTCCATCACCGAAGCCCAAGCCAAGTTCCCCGCCGTGGTCCGCGAGGCCGCCGAGCATCCGGTCCTCATCACCCGCCGCGACAAAGTCGTCGGCTACCTCCTTTCGCCGGAACGCTTCGAAGCGCTCCTCGAAACCATGGAAATCCTGGCCAACCCGAAAGCGATGAAAGCCATCCGCGACTACGAAGCCGGCAAGACCAAATTCCATCCGCTTTCCGTGCTCGACAAAAAGGAATGAAAGTCAACGTCGCAGACCAAGTCAGCGAATACATCAAGCGACTCGCTCCCGACTCGCGCGAACGTCTGCGCCGGGCCATCCGTTTGCTGGAGGAGGAAAAGGGGGACAGCAAAGCGCTCGAAGACGACCTGCACGGCTACCACCGAAGCAAAGTCCGCTCTTACCGCGTCATCTACGCCTATCGTGGCACCAAGCGTCCTGGCCCCCCGGAAATCGACATCCTTTTCTGCGAGCACCGCTCCAACGTGTACGAAATATTTTCCGCCATCGCCGCCACGGGATTCGGGCTGTAGCGGCTCCGGCCGCCTACTCCTCCACGGCCAAACCCTTCCCCCCGTAACGGCAAATTCCCCGCTTCTTCGAGGCACGCACGAATTCAAAAAACTGCGCCGCTTCCGGTCCCCAATTCTCCCCGGTCGCGGCCTCCAGGGCCTGCGACACGTTCATGCCCGACAGATAGAGCAGCTTGAAGGCCCGCTTGAGCTGCAAACGCGCCTCGGCGCTGAGTCCGGCGCGCCGCAGTCCGATCGAGTTGAGACCAACCACCGTGTTCAGCCGCGTCGCCACGGTGTAGGGAGGGACATTTTGGCTGCATGCCGAATCCCCCTGCACCATGGCCAAGCAACCGATCGTGACAAACTGGTGAAAGACCGAGCCCCCACCGAGAAATGCGCTGTCGGCCACCTTCACATGACCGGCAAGGAGGACGTTATTGGCCACGATAACACGATGACCGAGAAGGCAGTCGTGGCCCAAGTGACACCCGGTCATGAGGAAATTGTCGTCGCCTACCACGGTGTCCGCATTTTCCAGGGTGGCGCGGTTGATTGTGACATGTTCGCGGATCGTATTGTTTTTCCCGATGCGCACGCCGGTGTCCTTCCGCTTCACCTCAAATCCCAGATCCTGCGGATTCGTCCCCAGAACCGTCCCGTGCCCGACTTTCGTTCCAGCGCCAAGCACCACACGGTGCTCTAAAATCACGTGGGAACCGATCGTGCACCCACTCCCGACTTCCACCTCGGGACCAACAATCGAATAAGGACCAATCTCGACGTCAGCGGCCAGCTTGGCCCCTTGGGCCACAATCGCAGTAGAATGGATGTTCATGGGAGTCGAGGGGTTGCTAGATGAGAGTTAAGAGCAAAGGCAGGGTGCCACGCCCTTTCAACATCATCCTCTGCTCCCCCCTCAACTTTCAACCCTCAACCCTCAACTCAAAGCAGCCCGTGCTCCTTGAAGCTGAAGTAAGGAGGGGCTCCGGGGCGCTCGCGTCCGATGATGACATGATCGAGCAAGTGAATCTGCAGCAGATCCGCGGCCTCGCGGATGCGGCGGGTCAGGGCTCGGTCCGCCTCGCTCGGCGTCGGATCACCCGACGGATGATTGTGCACCAGCACGAAGGCGTAAGCTCCGTGGCTGATCGCTGGGCGCAAAATTTCCCGCGGATGGGCCAGGCTTTCGTTGATCGTCCCGAGGGAAACTTCCTCCGCGTGGATCAGCCGGTGCCGCGTGTCGAGCAGCACGACCCGCAGCGACTCCCGGGGCAAATTTTGCAGCAGCGGCCCCATGAAACCGTAAATTTTCTCCGGCGTCCCCAAAGGCTCGCTCTGCGCGGTCTGCCGCGCCAACCGCTTGCCCACTTCGAACCCGGCGGCCATTTCGCACGCCTTGGCCAGACCCACTCCCTTGGCCAACTTTCGCAACTCTTTCACCGTCATCGGGGCCATCCGCGCCAAGGATCCGCCCGCCGCCTTGATCATTTCATCCCCGACATCGATCGCGGTGCGACCCGGCGTCCCGGTGCGCAAAAAAATAGCGAGCAACTCCGCATCGCTCAACGCGTCCGCCCCACGATGCATCAACTTCTCCCGCGGTCGCTCCTCCTCCGGCCAGTCTTTGATCTTTGGCGTCGCCACACGCGGAGCATACGCAACGGCGTGGCGACCGCGCCAGCCTACGCCGTGCGAAAGATAAGGATGAGCGGTCGCTCATCCGCCCGGTTGAAGCGGGCACCCGAGCCGAGCGCCCCTACCACCATCACTTCGCCACCCGCCGGATCAGGGCCTGCAAATACTCTGCCACCCCGCGCAGTCCGCTCGTAAATCGGTTTTCGTCCAAGAGAGCCAACCCCACCAACGCTTCCTCCACCAATTCGCTGGCGGCCTGTGCGGTCTGTCGCAGCACCCCTCGTTCCGCGAGCATAGCCACAATCTTTTCCGACTCGACCTCTTCGCCCCCCAGGAGCAGCGCGCTGACCACATCATGATCACCGCTCCGTCGCGCTGACTGCAGCAGGAAAATCAAAGGCAAAGTCAGTTTACCTTTGCGCAAATCGCTCCCCAGAGTTTTGCCGATTTCCTCCTCGGTCCCGACCAGATCGAGGCAGTCGTCATACACTTGGTAGGCTGTCCCGAGCTTGAGCCCGAACTGCTTCAGTGCCCCGATCCGTTCCGGGGTTGTTTCGCTCAAAAATGCCCCCAATTCTGCCGCTGCGGCGAAAAGCGCACCGGTTTTCATCTCGACGATTTTGTAATAATCCGACAGCGACAATTTGAGATCGAACCGCCGTTGCGTCTGGATGATCTCCCCACTGCAAACCTCGGCCGCCGCATCGGCAATGCGCCGCACCACTTCCGTCTCGGAAAAGTTGGTGGCCAACCTCATGGCGTGGGCGAGCAGCGCGTCGCCGAGCAGCACGCTGATCGCATTGCCCCACTTGGCATTGACCGTCGGTTGCTCGCGGCGCAATTCCGCCCCGTCCATGATGTCGTCATGAACCAAGGTGGCAACGTGGATCAGTTCGATAACTACGGCCAAGTCAACATGACTTGAGGTGATCTTGCCGGTGGACCCGCCGGCAAGCAGAGCGAGAGCGGGGCGCAGTCGCTTACCGGACGAATGGCACACATAATCGACATAGCCCTCCATCGCCGGATCAAATGCTCTCGCCTGGGCCCTGATCCGTTCCTCCACGCTATAAAGATGCGTATTGATCAACTCGAACGTCGTCTTGAACCGCGCCAAGGCAACCGGGTCAATCGGTATTTTTTGAATGTTGGCTGAATTCACGCGTTTTTGTTACGTCCGAGAAAAAAAATCAGATCCTTTGCTCAGCGCACCTGGCGCTGCAAAATCGCCCGCAGAACACCCAGCGGCAGCGCCACGGCCAAGCCCATGAACAAGGCGACTTTCCAGCCGGGAATGACCCGCGCCTTGTCCGCCGCCACGGCAACCAGCGCCTGGCGCACCACCTCTTCCACCGAAACGAGCAATTCGTCGGGCGAACTCCATTCCGGCTCACCCGTGCCCCGCGAAGCCACCCGGCCGAACTCGGTTTCCACCGGACCAGGCAACACCGCCGTCACGGTGATCCCCGTATCGCGCAACTCCATGCGCAGACCGTCACTGAAGCTGTTGACATAGGCCTTGGTCGCCGCATAAACCGACATGTGCGGCAACGGAATCAATCCCGCAATGGAACTCACGTTAAGAATGGCCCCGCGCCCGCCTTCTACGAGCATCGGGAGCAAATCATGGGTCAGCCGCGTCAAGGCCACGACATTCAACTCAAGCATCGCCTGAATTTTGGCCCCATCCCCTGTGACGAACGGACCACGATCGCCCATTCCTGCGTTGTTGACCAAAAAATTAACCCGGATTTTTTCCCTCTTCAGCCACTCCACGAAATCGCGATTTTGATTTTCCCGCGTGAGATCCATGACATAAACCACGACCCGCAGCCCCGTGTACCGTGCCTCCAGTTCCAACTTCATCTCGTCCAAAGAGACCGCACGCCGCGCGACCAGCACTAAAGTGCCGGCCACCGGCGCCAACTGCCGGGCGAATTCCGCGCCCAGTCCCGACGACGCTCCCGTGATCAAGGCGGTACATCCTTCGAAAAATCGCATATCTTAAAATAATGATAGTCCAACAAATCGAAAATCAAAGCCCCTTCACGACCAAAGACGGCTCCACCATCCGCAGTATCCTCGACCGCACCAATGCGCCGGTCGAAGAGCAAAGTTTGGCCGAAGCCTCGATGACATCCGGGCAATCGACCGAACGCCACTACCACAAACTCTGCGACGAAATTTATTTCCTCCTCGAGGGCACGGCCATGATGGACATCGACGGCGAAATTCGCGAGGTCGGCCCCGGCGATGCCATCCTCATCCCGCCCGGTGCCCGCCACCAAATCACCGCCCAGTCAAAGCTCCGC
This sequence comes from Verrucomicrobiota bacterium, assembly GCA_027624625.1. GTDB lineage: Bacteria > Verrucomicrobiota > Verrucomicrobiia > Chthoniobacterales > JACTMZ01 > JACTMZ01. The sequence continues at coordinate 39,409 of JAQBWH010000005.1, forward strand.
TTCCTTTGCTGCTGCGCTCCACCCTACGACCATGCCGACGTCTATTTCGACTGAGCCGGCCTTCCCCGGCCGGGGTTGCTGCGGGACTGGCTGAAACCGGAGGCTCTGCTGCCTCTCTCCTATCCGAGCAACCCGCGCCCAATCTCGTCCGGCGTCCGGGCACCGCACAAGGCCATGGCCAAGTCGAATTCCGCCTTGAGCAGTTCCAAAACACCATAGGCCCCGTCCTCGCCATCCGCGGCCAGGCCCCACAGAACCGGACGTCCGATCAACACCGCACGCGCACCCAGTGCCAGCGCCTTGACCACGTCCGTGCCGCGACGCACGCCTCCATCGACCAGCACCGGCACGCGCCCGGCCACCGCCTCCACGACCCGAGGCAGGGCCTCGATCGTGGCCGGCGCACTATCAAGTTGGCGGCCGCCGTGGTTTGAAACAACCACTCCCGCCGCCCCGTATTCGACGGCCCGCGCGGCATCGTCCGCCCGCACCACGCCTTTGAGCAGCACCGGCAATTTGGTCTGGGTGAGCAACCAGGCTAAATCCTGCCACGTGAGCGAAGCATCGAGCATCTCCGCGGTGTAGGCGGCCAGACCCGATCCGCTCACCCCTTCCGGAAACGCCTGCTTGGCCTGCGCGGCAAGGTTGACCACCGACAACCCCTTCGGAAGCGTGAAATTGTTGCGCACATCCGCCTCCCGGCGCCCCCAAACAGCGGTGTCCACCGTGAGCACCAGCGCCCGGCAACCCGCCGCCTCGGCCCGCCGGATCAACTCGAGCGTCGCTCCGCGGTCCTTGTAAATGTAGAGCTGGAACCACGTCGGGCCGTCCGCCGCCGCGGTTACTTCCTCAAGAAGCGTGGTGGCCAGGGTGCTGATCACCATGACGGTCCCGGCCCGTGCCGCGGCCCGCGCCGTGGCACACTCACCCTGCTCGCAGGCCAAGCGGTGAAATGCGGTCGGCGCCACCATGACCGGGAAAGAAATTTTTTCCCCCAGCACCGAGGTCGCCGAGTCGCGCACCGTCACATCCCGAAACACCGGATAGTGCAAAGCAATCCGCTCGTAGGCCTCGCGGTTGGCCCGCAGCGTGATCCCGTCATTCGCCGCACCCGCATAATATTCATAGGCCTCCCGCGTCAGCTTGCCGCGGGCCAGATCCTCGAATTCCGCTAAATTGACCGGCCTCATCAGCCCCAGCGTGCACCTGCCTTGGCAGCCGGAGCAAGCAGAGAAGCTGCGCAACAGGTGACGGCAAATTGCCGCGTGGTTTTCCCGGAGGCGAGCCGCGCGCGCTGCCCCCTCCGGCTCGAGTCGCCCTCTCTTCGTCGCTTGCCCTCCCCCGCAGCAACGCAGAAAATCCCCATATGGTTTCCGCCGTCACCTACGAGCACCTCACCCGCGGAGCGCGGCAATTTGCCTGGCGCGGGCATGATGACGCGTCCTTCCCCGGGCTGGTCTGGGAGGCATCCGGCCGAAAAAGCCAACCGCACGTCCTCTGCATTCATGGCCTGAGCGGCGCCGCGGCGGATTTTGGTCCGCTCGCCCGACACCTCTCGGCCGAAGGTTTCACCGTCTGGGTGATCAATTTGCGCGGACAAGGCAACGATCCCGACCCCCGCCGCCGCGGGCACTTCCTTGATCCGCAGGAATGGCGCGCCGACCTCGCTGCTTTCGCCCGCGAATTTCTGGCTGACCATCCTTTTCACTTGGTGGGAGAAAGCATGGGGTCGCTCGTGGCGGTTGATGCGGTAACCCACGGCGCCCTTCACCCCCGGCGCCTCGTTCTCTCCGTCCCGGTCACCGAAACTCGCAGGCCTGTGCCTTTGTGGGCCATCGCTATGCTGCGCCAGGCTGGCCAATGGTTGCCTCGCTGCAAATTTTCCCCTCTGCGCTTCGTCCATGGCAAGACTTCGCTCCCGCGCCTGACCAGCAACGATGCCTACATGCACTATCTCAAAAAGATTCCGCATCGGGTCAACGGTTTTACCATCGATTTTCTCACCCGTTTCCACGACCTGATGGAAGGAGCACAACAATCGGCCGGACGGCTTGAAATTCCCACCTTGATGCTCTCCGCCGGCCGCGACGTGTTCATCCGGCCGGACCAAAGCCGCGCCTTTTTCAATCGCATCTCCGCCCCGGAGAAGGAATATGTCTTTTACCCCGAGAGCCACCATCTGCTCTGGCACGATGTCGACACCGACGACGTCCTTGCCCGCATCACCCGCTGGATCACGGAGGCCCGCCCGTGAAAAAAAGTGGCGCGGGCGTCTTGCCCGTGACGTTCGGTCATCATCGGCAGAACCTACGGCTCGGAGAGATGCCGATGCCACCCTTTCACCCAAGTTTCCCCCTCAAGTTTCATCCCTCCTGCTCCCATGAACCCCGAAGCCGACCGCCTCGCCAAAAGCCCCTCTCCGCATGACGCGTGGCGCGCCTGGGGCCCTTATGTTTCTTCGCGCCAATGGGGCACGGTTCGCGAGGATTACAGCCCGGATGGCGAGGCATGGACCTACTTCCCGCACGAACACGCCCGCAGCCGGGCCTACCGCTGGGGCGAGGACGGCATCTTTGCGCTTTGCGACCGGGAACAACGCCTGTGCTTCGCTCCGACCTTTTGGAACGGCGCCGACCCTATCCTCAAAGAACGCTTCTTCGGTCTCACCGGTCCGCAAGGCAACCACGGCGAGGACGTGAAGGAGGAATACTGGTATCTCGAAGCCGCGCCCACCGCCTCGTGGCTCCGTGCGCTTTACCGCTATCCGCAACGCGCCTTTCCCTACGACCGCCTGGTCGCCGAAAACGCCCGGCGCGGTCCCCTCGATCCGGAATACGAACTCCGCGATACCGGCATCTTCGCGGAGGATCGCTGTTTCGAGATCGAGGTCGCCTACGCGAAGGTTTCGCCGGACGACATCCTCATCCGGATCACCGCGAAAAATTGCGGACCCGACCAGGCCCCACTCTGGATTCTGCCGACGCTGTGGTTCCGCAATCGCTGGACATGGGATCCCGCGCGACCGAAAGCGTCGGGTCTCGGCACTTCATCCACCGCACTCCTCACGGCTCAGGACGAATCGCTCGGCGCATGGTTGCTGGAAGGCCCCACTCCCGGGGAAATCCTTTTCACCGAAAACGAAACCAACAACACGCTCCTCTTCGGCACGCCGGACGCCTCGCCGTTCACCAAGGATGCCTTTCATCGCCACCTCGTCGGCGGCGAGAAGGGGGCGGTCAATCCGGCGAAAGTCGGAACCAAAGCCGCCGCCGTTTACCATTTCAACCTCGCCCCGGGCACCTCGGCCACTTTGGAAATGCGACTCCGCTCGGCGCGGGCCACAAGCCGGGTGGATTTCCGCCAGGTGATGGCCACCCGGAGTCGCGAGTGTGCCGAATATTATGACACCATCGCCGCGCCCTCCCTCGATCCCGCCAAGCGGCAGATCCAGCAGCAAGCCCTCGCCGGCCTGAACTGGAACAAAATGTTCTACCACTACGACGTCGGCAAATGGCTCGACGGCGACCCCGCCTTCCCCCCGCCCGATCGCACCAACCCGCGCAACCTCCAATGGCGCAACTTCATCGCCCACGACGTCATCTCCATGCCCGACGACTGGGAATACCCGTGGTTCGCCTGCTGGGACCTCGCCTTTCACACCATCCCGTTCTCCCTCTCCGATCCCGCCCTGGCCAAGCACCAACTCAAGCTCCTGCTCAAGGAATGGTATATGCACCCCAACGGACGCCTCCCCGCTTACGAGTGGAACTTCGGCGACCCCAACCCTCCCGTTTATGCCTGGGCCGCACTCCGTACCTACTTCGCCGATGCCCGCCGCACCGGCCGCCCCGACCGGCTCTTCCTCGAGCACGTCTTCCACGCACTACTCATCAACTTCACTTGGTGGTCCAACGACGCCTCCACCGACGACCAACTCGAAGTCTTCGGCGGCGGTTTCCTCGGCCTCGACAATGCCAGCCCCTTCAACCGCAGCGAACCGCCCCCCGATGGCGGCTACCTCGTGCAAAGCGACGGCACCAGCTGGATGGCCATGTTTGCCCTCAACATGCTCCTCATCGCCCTCGAACTGACCCGTGAGCACATCGCCTACCAACCCCTCTGCGGGAAGTTCCTCATGCACTTCCTCTACATCTCCTCCTCGCTGGACCTGGCCGGACAAAAAGGCGCCGACCTCTGGGACGAAGACGAAGGCTTCTACTACGATCAGCTCCACCTCCCCGACGGCCGCCGCATTCCGATCAAACTCCGCTCCGTCGCCGGCCTCATCCCCCTCTTCGCCGTCGAGACCATCCCATCCGAACTGGCCGATGTCGGCCGCCCCCTCACCAACCGCTGGACCTGGTTCATCGACCGCCGCCCCGACCTCCGCGAGATCTCCTCACGCTGGCGCACCGCCAACGCCCGAAGTATTCACCTCTTCTCCCTGCTCGAACGCCCCCGCCTCGAGCGCCTTCTCGCCACCGTCCTCGACGAAAACGAATTCCTCGGCCCCTTCGGCCTCCGCTCCCTCTCCCTCCGCCACCGCGACCAACCCTTCCAGTTGGAAGTCAACGGCCACACCTACCGCGTCGACTACGCCCCGGGCGAGTCCGACTCCGGCCTCTTCGGCGGCAACTCCAACTGGCGCGGCCCGGTCTGGATGCCGGTCAACTTCCTCCTCATCGAATCCCTCCGCAAATACCACACCTACTATGGCGACGACCTCACCGCCGAATTCCCCACCGGCTCCGGCCGCCGCCTCAACCTTGCCCAAATCGCCGACGAACTAACCAAACGCCTCACCTCCCTTTTTCTTCCCGGCCCCGACGGCACCCGTCCCTGCGACGGCGGGCGCGACGGCGACCCGCTCCTTTTCCACGAATACTTCCACGCCGAAACCGGCCGCGGCCTCGGTGCCTCCCACCAAACCGGCTGGACCGCCTGCATCGCCGACTTGCTCCAGCGCTGAATGGCGGATCCCACCACCGGACCTTCTTGTCTTCCCTCCCCCCTGCGGGCAATCTAATCGCCTGTTCGGAAACGTATACTTCGCACCTCTCTTCCCATGAAAATCTATCTCAACGGTAAACTCGTTCCCAAAGGACAAGCCGCCGTTTCGGTCTTCGACCATGGTCTCCTTTACGGCGACGGCGTCTTCGAGGGAATCCGCTTCTATGCCGGCCGCGTCTTCCGCCTCGATGACCATGTCGACCGCCTTTATCGCTCGGCCCGGGCCATTGCCCTGACCATCCCGATGACGCCGGACGAATTGTCACTCGCCGTGCTCGAAACCATCCGGGCCAACGGCCTGCAAGACGGTTACGTACGCCTGGTCGTGACCCGCGGCGAAGGCTCCCTGGGGCTTTCACCCAAGAGTTGCCCGAACCCGACTGTCTTTATTATCGCATCAACCATCACCCTCTACCCCGACGAGATGTATCAGAGAGGGCTCAAGCTCGTGACCTGCGCCACCCGCCGCATCGCCCACGGCGCGCTCAGCCCCATGGTCAAATCGCTCAACTACCTCAATAACATCATGGCCAAAATCGAGGCCGAACAGGCCGGCGCGGGGGAAGGACTCATGCTCAACGAGCAGGGCTACGTGGCCGAATGCACCGGCGATAATGTGTTCGTCGTCCGCGATGGCCGGATCGTCACCCCGCCGATCGCGGCCGGAGCCCTCGCCGGCGTGACCCGCGCCGTGGTCTTCGAACTGGCCCGCAGCCTGGGCATCGACATCCGCGAGGAAAACATCACCCGCTATGACATTTACACGGCCGACGAATGCTTCCTTACCGGGACGGCCGCGGAAATCATCCCCGCGGTCGAACTCGACGCGCGCCTCATCCATGACGGCAAACCCGGCCCCGTCACCCTGCGGTTGACCGGACTTTTCCGCGAGTTGACACGCACCACGGGCACGCCGATCGGTTGAACCAGAACATGCGCTGCGACGTCTGCCAGAAAAACGATGCCACGGTTTACCTCACGCAAATCGTCGAGGGAAAAATGCAAAAGGTGAACCTCTGCGAGCACTGCGCCAAGGAGAAGGGAGTGAGCGACCCGACCGGTTTTGCCATGGCCGATCTCCTCCTCGGCCTCGGCGCCACCCAACAGATCGAGCATGGCGGGCAGCCCGCCCAGAAGTGCCCGGTCTGCGGGTTCACCCAGATCGACTTCAAGAAAACCGGGCGCCTGGGTTGCAGCGCCTGCTACGACACCTTTGCCGACGGCTTGGCCAACCTGCTCAAGGGCATGCACAAGGGCCTCAAGCACACCGGCAAGATGCCCGCCCACCTCTCCCGCCGCTACGCCATGGCCGACCGGGTCAAAGCCCTTGAAACCGATCTGCAAAAGGCGGTCAAAAACGAGAAATACGAGGATGCCGCGCGCCTGCGCGATGAAATCCAGAAAATCGAGCACGAGCTGCAGACATGACTTTTGATGACATCGTGGCCCATCCCGGCCAATGGCTCCGCGGCGACGGTCCCCACGACAAAATCGTGGTGAGCAGCCGCATCCGCTTTGCCCGCAACCTCAAGGACCGGCCCTTCCCCGGTTGGGCCAAAAAAGCCGAGCGGCTGAAAATCCTCGGCGAAATCCAGGATCATGTGGCGGCTATTCCGGCCATGGATGACGGCTACACCGCGCCCTTGCAGGACCTCACCGCATTGCAAAAGCAGATTCTGGTCGAACGCCACCTTGTCAGCCGCGAACACGCTTCGAAGAGTGCCGGCAGCGCCGTGGTCATCAGCCACGACCAGCAACTCAGCATCATGATCAACGAGGAGGACCACCTGCGCATGCAGTCCCTCCTGCCCGGGCTCCAGCTCCGCGAGGCCTACAAAATCAACAACGAAGCCGACTTATTTCTCGAGGACCGGGTGCCCTACGCTTTTCACCCGGATCTCGGCTACCTCACCGCCTGCCCGACCAATGTCGGCACCGGCCTGCGCGCCTCGGCCATGGTCCACCTTCCCGCCCTCGTGCTCGCCGAACAAATTAACCAGATCGTCAATTCGGTCGGCAAAATCGGTCTGGCGGTGCGCGGACTTTACGGCGAGGGCACCGAAGCCCTCGGCAACCTTTTCCAAGTCTCCAATCAGACCACCCTCGGCGAAACGGAGGAGGAAATCATCGACCGCCTGTTCAAAGTCATCGAGCAAGTCATCGAGCACGAGCAGAACGCCCGCCAAATGCTTCTCGAAAGGCGGGCCAACATGCTTCTCGATCAGATCGGCCGCGCCTACGGGGTCCTCGGCCACGCACGGGCCATCGCCTCGAAAGAAGCCCTTAACCTCCTCTCCGTGATGAAACTCGGGGCCGATCTCGGGCTTTTCCCTGAATCCGCCCAGCTGGCGGTGGACGAACTTTTCATGACCACCCAGCCGGCCCACCTCCAGTTGGGGGAGAACAAAGAAAAGCTCAGCCCCGAGGAGCGCGACACCTTGCGCGCCGATCTGGTCCGTGCGAAAGTTAAGAAAATTCCGGAGCCCGATATCGCCAAGGTCAAGCCGGCCGGCAACGGTCACGGAAAGAAAAAAGAAAAATGAACAACTTCACGCCACGAGCTCAGCAAGTCCTCGCCCTCGCCCGCAAGGAGGCCGACCGGTTCAACCACAACTACGTGGGCACCGAACACCTCCTGCTCGGCCTGATCAAGTTGGGCCAAGGCGTGGCGATCAACGTTCTGGCCAAAATGGGCCTCGACCTCGAGACGGTGCGCATGGAGGTCGAAAAACAAGTCGGCTCCGGTCCCGAGACCAAGATGGTCGGCAACATTCCTTACACACCCCGCGTGAAAAAGGTCCTTGCCCTCGCCGGCAAGGAGGCCAAGGCGCTCGGCCACTCCTACGTCGGTACCGAGCACATCCTCCTCGGCCTCCTGCGCGAAGGCGACGGCGTGGCCGCCAAGGTCCTCAAAAACCTCGACGTCGACATCGAACGGACGCGCAACGAAATCCTCCGCGAGCTCAATCCGAATTTCACCCCTGAAGACGACGACATGGAAACCGCCGACGTGGGCGGCGGCGGGAGTGGCGGCGGCAAGCAGGTCAAGACGCCCGCCCTCCGCGCCTTCGGCCGCGACCTCAACGACGTGGCCAAAAAGGGCAACATGGATCCCATCATCGGACGCAGCAGCGAAATCGAGCGCGTCATCCAGATCCTCTGCCGCCGCACGAAAAACAACCCCGTCCTCATCGGCGAAGCCGGGGTGGGCAAAACCGCCATCGCCGAAGGCCTCGCCCAGGAAATTGTGGCCGGTAACGTGCCCGAACTCCTCCGCGACAAACGCGTCATCACCCTCGACCTGGCCCTCATGGTGGCAGGGACCAAATACCGCGGGCAATTCGAGGAACGGATCAAGGCGGTGATGGACGAAATCCGCAAGAGCAAGAACATCATCCTTTTCATCGACGAGCTGCACACCATCGTCGGCGCCGGCTCGGCCGAAGGGGCCATGGATGCTTCGAACATCATCAAACCCGCCCTCTCCCGCGGCGAATTGCAATGCGTCGGCGCGACCACGCTCAATGAATACCGCAAATACATCGAGAAGGACGCCGCCCTCGAGCGCCGCTTCCAGACGGTCAAGGTCGAGGCCCCCAGCGTGGAGGACACCATCCTCATCCTCAAAGGCATCCGCTCGAAATACGAGGCGCACCACAAAGCCAAGCTGACCGATGTGGCCCTCGAGGCCGCGGCCAAGTTATCCGACCGCTACCTGACCGGACGCTTCCTCCCGGACAAAGCCATCGACGTGATGGACGAAGCCGGTTCCCGCGCCCGCATCCAGAACATGACGCGGCCACCCGACATCAAAGCCCTCGAAGTTGAAATCGAGGAAATCCGCGGACAAAAAGAAGCGGCCATCAAGGCGCAGGATTTCGAAAAAGCCGCCTCCCTCCGTGACAGCGAGAAGCAGGCCCGCGAGAAGCTGGAGAAAATCATGGCCGAGTGGCGCACCCAGCGGGATGAAAAAGAAGTCATCGTCGGCGAAGACGAAATCCTCCACGTCATTTCCAAATGGACCGGCATCCCGCTGGCCCGCATGGACCAGAACGAGACGCGCAAACTCCTCGCCATGGAAGGCGAACTCAAGAAGTCGGTCATCGGCCAGGACGAATCGGTCATTGCCATCAGCAAAGCCCTCCGCCGCTCCCGCGCCGACCTCAAAGACCCGCGCCGCCCGATTGGATCGTTTATATTTCTCGGCCCGACCGGCGTGGGTAAAACCTTCCTCGCCCGCACCCTTGCCGAATTCATGTTCGGCGATGCCGATTCGCTCATCCAGATCGACATGTCGGAATACATGGAGAAATTCACCGCCTCGCGCCTCATCGGCTCGCCTCCGGGCTATGTCGGGCACGAGGAAGGCGGACAACTCAGCGAGGCCGTGCGCCGCCGCCCGTATGCCGTCGTTCTTTTCGATGAAGTGGAGAAAGCCCACCCCGATGTCATGCATTTGCTCCTGCAAATTCTCGAGGAGGGCAAGCTGACCGACTCCCTCGGGCGCAAGATCGATTTCCGCAACACCATCATCATCATGACGTCCAACGTCGGCGCCGAACTGCTGAAAAAGCAGACCAGTCTCGGCTTCGGGGCGGCCAAGCTCGACGAGAGCCACGAGGGGATGCGCGACAAGGTGATGGAAGAGACCAAGCGCGTCTTCAAGCCTGAGTTCCTCAACCGCTTGGACGATATCATCGTTTTCCACAGCCTGCAAAAGAGCGACCTCGAGCAAATTGTCGACCTCGAGGTGAAAAAAGTGATCGACCGCCTCAAAGCCAAAGACATCACCATGGTCCTCGAACCCGACGCCAAAGAATTCCTCATCACCAAGGGCTACGATCCGCAATACGGCGCCCGCCCTATGCGGCGCGCCGTTGAGCGGTATCTCGAAGATCCGGTGGCCGAAGAAATCCTCCGCGGCAGCTACGAACCCGGACAGCAACTCGTCGTGGTCCGGGACGGCGAAAAACTGGCCTTCAAAACCAAAGGGAAGACCGAGCCTCCCGCTTTGGCCGCGGCGGAAAAGCCCGAATAACTCCGGCCTCGAACCGCAAGAGCCCGGCAACGCAGGAAATTTCAGGTGGAAAATGGGGCAGCGCCTTGCTTGCTTTCACCCCGCAGGATCCCGCCTCATTCCCAGGCCCATCCGACTCCGACCGGCTCTCCCCCCAAACTCCATTCGGAGGCCGTTTTCTCCTCCAACGCGGCATCCGTCCCCCAGCCGAACAAGCCGCGGATTTTATCCAAGTCCAACCACGCAGGCTCTGCCTCCATTTTGGCCTCCGGCGTCAGCGGCGCGAGGTCCGGTGCGCTGGCCGGCAGGGGTGTCACGTCCGTGGTCAGAAGCATGACGATCTGCTCTGTGCTCAACGGCGGCAGAGTGGAGAGAAAAAGTTGGGGCGCGGACATCGGACCGAAGGCCCCCGCTCGAAGTTTATAAGGCCCGGCTTCACCCGCCCCGACAAGATCGAGCACCGCGACCCACGGCTGCTCGCGGGTCAAATGGAAAGCGCCTGCCGCGGCCAACCTGCCGCGCGAGGGAAAAGTCACCGGAAGGTTTGCCCCACGGAGGGTTCCGAGCAGGAGGGGCTCGCCCAGCGTTCCCTGCAGGTAGAGATCCGGTTCGAGCAATCCACCACCCTTCGCCGGCCCGGCCCGCAACGGCGCGGACGATCCGGTTTTTAGGTCGAGTTTCCACCCGGCAAAAGGCTCCAGCGCGACCCGCCAGGGAGCAACCCCCGCGGCCCCGGCCGGCTCGAAGCCCAGCCGGGGCGTGAGGACAACCGCGCGCCGGACCTCGCTGCCGACCAGATCGATCGCACCCTTGACCTCACCGCTCTCGCGATTGCCGCGCGCCTCGAAGCCGCCTTTGCCGCGGAGCAAGAGGTGGTCGTTTTCATAAATGCTCAGCCCCTCTCCCTGCAGGAGGATTTCCCACCCGGGATTATGCCGGTTCGCAAAGTCAAGGCTGCCCCTTGCCCCAAGAATCCCTTCACCCATCTTGGCGCTGGTTTCCTCGAAAGTAGCCTTCGTCCCGGCGAACACCGCCTTGGCTTGCACGGCTTCGATCGGCAACCAATCACCCGGAAAAGAAATTCTCCCGTCCCTCCATTCCAAACTTCCTTCCACCAGCGGCGCCGCCGGCGTGGCCCCGGCCCGGAGTTTCCCCCCCAGGAGGCCGCGATCGAAAGTCATTCCGCCTACCTTCGGCGAAAACCGAGCCAAATCGGTCGGGGGGAGATCCAACTGCGCAGTCCATGGTTGCGACTGGTCGATCAAGGTCCAACCACCGTTCTCGAGCTCCCCGAGTATGCGCAGCTCCGCCTGCAAGGTCACGGCAGCGGATCCGTCCGGCTGGAACTTCGCACCGACCGAGGCACGCCGGTCTTTGACCTGCAGGGCGAGAGAAGCTCGCGCTTCCGGCAGGGTCAGGCCGGGAAAGGCCGCGCCGAAACCAGTGACGGAAAAATTTCCGTCGATCGTCGCGTTTTGCCAAGGACCGCTCCCGTCGAGGCGCAAATCCGCTTTGCCCCGGAGTGTTGTCTCCTGGCCGAACAATTCGACCAGCGCACCGAGGTCGAGATTGTCGGAACGAAGGAAAGCGTAGATGTCGCGCTCGCCACGGACCGTTTTTTCCCACGGCTCACGGGCCAGGACTGCTTCGAGCGAGAGCGGCAGGAACAGTTCGCCGCGCATCAGGCGCGAACGCCCACTGAAAAGCTGAATATCCTGGACCGAAAGTCCCTCTTCCCCGAAATAAAGCGACAAGGAAAGCGAGAGCGGTCCGCGATCAAGAAGAAACCGGGAAATGTAAATGTTGCCGGGTGAGTAGCTGCCGGAGAACTTGCCGTTCACCGGCACCGGATTCAGGTCGCCGGTGAAGCGGACCAATTCAAGCGTGGAGACCCCGGAGTGCACCGCCGCTGTGCCATCGCCGTCCCAAAAAAGCAGCACGCCGCCCTCGCGTGCCCAGTCCGGAGCAAAGCGTCCGAGCGGCCCGAGATACCTCGCCACCTCGCGGATCCGCAACTCGAGGCGCCCTTGATAGGACAATGAATCATCCAGGGTGAGCTGGCCGGCACCGCGCAGAAAATCGGAACCGCTTTGTGCGTCAAGATTGGTCAGCTTGAAATCCCGCCCCTCCAACTTCAGATCGGCTTGCAATGCCCCGGGTGGCAAACCGCGCAGCGACAAATCCCAGCCGCGAACCTTGAGCCAGCCGTGGCCGCCGGCCGCCTGCCCGGAACCTTGACCCTCAGCCCGCAAACCGCCGGACAAACCATCCCAAGGCGGACCAAACAAACCGGCCAAGGCACGAAGATTGCCGATATCGGCGGCAAAGTCATAGTCGAAGGGCATCTCGCGCCATCCCGAGGGGGTCGACGGGATGGTGATCGTGCCGCGCAGACCAACGGCATTCGCCTTCTGCCGCAGAACACATTCATTGAGGCGCACCCGCCCCCCCGCCACGCTGAGTCCGATCGCCAGCTCCTCGACCGCATTCTTCCGCCAAGCAAACTCTTTGGCCTCAAGCCGCAGCGAAATCTGTCCGGACAAAGGCTGGTTCGGATCGCCGTTGAAGGTGAGCTTGGCCAGATCGACCGTGCCCTCCATCTCCCCTTCGAGACCCGCGAAGGCCGCCGCGCCGGCCAGCGACAGATTGAGGGCGTGAAGGGCCGCCTTGACCCCCGCCGTGTCCCAAGCCACATCGGCGAAGGCGTAACCGCCGAAGGCCCGCAACTCGAACTTTAGCGTGGTCTGTCCGACCAGCGGGAGTGTCGCATTGTCCACCGTGACATGACGGTCGAGCTTGAGGTCGGCCAGATAAGCAACACCATCGCGCCAAGCGGTGACCGCCGTGAGATCCATGAAGACGCGGGAGTGACGGCCCAACCCGGCCGTGGCCTCGCGCACACGAACCAGGCCGGTGCGGCCCTCGTCGAGGAGAAGTTCCAGCCCGCGCAAGTCAAGCCTCCAACCCGCGCCGGAGACCGCCACCTCGGCATCGGTCACTTCGACCACCGAAGGCCAGGGCAAGGTTTGACCGCCATCTTGTCCGTCGATCGCCATCTCCGGTGCAGACGGCGGAACGGCGACAATTTTACCCCGCACCCCACGCAGCGCCACCCGGTTGATCCACGTCTGCGGAGCAAGACCCCAATCAAAAGGCGAGGCCCAGGCGAAACGGACCTCCGCAATTTCAAGGTCGGTCCCGGACGGGCTGGATAGGTGCACGCCTTGCAGGACAATGGGGGCAAAACATTCGGCCTCGGCCGCAGCGATCCGCACCGTGTGACCTGCCGTCGCACCGAGCCAGGGAAGGAGGCGGAGGGCCAAATGACCGAGAAGAAATCCATGAACCAGCCAGATCAGACCAAGAACCAGAACCACGAGGAAAATCGCCAAAAGTGCTCGGCGGCGGGACGGCGGCGACGAAGTGGAGTCCCGATTCATCAGTGGAAGGCCAAACCCAAGGACCAATGTAACTCCCCTAAAAAGTTGTAGCCCTCCTCACCGAATGGTGAGAAGGGCTACTGTTCCCCCCAGAACAATCTTTACTAAAGATGTAGGAAAAATAACACGAGACCCGGGACAGGCAAGGAAAAAAATAGAAAAAATTAAAAGTGGGAAAAGTACTCATTTAAATGGTTGTTTACAAACGAGTTACCATTTGTTACATTTTCGTCTCTATCGGAGAAAATACATTTTACCTCACAAAAAGCATTCGAATCCCTACTGCAATCATCAAGATGGCAAAGGCCCGGGTGAGTAAATCATTGGAAAGAAGCTTCAGCCAATCTGCAGCCGCCCACGTGGTGACCACCGCCCCGATCATGACTGGAAGGACAACCTGCCATTTGACCAACGAGACGGCCGCATACTTGGTGGTGGCGACGAGCGAGACCGCGATGATCACCGCGAGCGAGGTGGCCACGGCGGATTTCTGATCGAGCGCGAAGAGGAAAACAAAAGCCGGGACCATGATCAATCCGCCACCCACACCGCACAATGCCGCCAGCACGCCGGTGACGGCCCCGATACCGATGCCGAGGAGGAATTGTATTGGTGTCATAGTCCTGGCGGAACTTCCCCCGCGATCCACTCCAAGCGGTGGGCCAACATGCGGTCGCCATCGAATTCAAAGTAGCCGCGGAAGTTTCGACCTTCGAGCACGCCGGGCAACCAATGACGGTCGTCGGCCCACATTTTCTCATAGGGAATCTCCTCGCGCCGCACCCACAGCGGGATTGCCTCGTCCGTCTCCGCCGGTTCGCCCTCGCATCCCTCCGCCACAAACACCGTGCAGTGCAAGGCGTAGCCATCGGTGAATTGGAAATGCAACTCCCCGCGCTGCTGAGGGTCGAACGGCGTGACACAAAGTTCTTCCTGCACCTCGCGGATGGCCGCTTCCAGCGCCGTTTCGCCCGGTTCAAGGCGGCCGCCCGGACCGTTGATTTTTCCCGCTCCCAGACCGCGCTTCTTGTGGATCAGGAGCACTTCGTCACCGCGGGTGATAAAGCAAAGGTTGGCCCGCTCGCGCGGTTGCCAGGTGGACCAGTCGGTCGTCACGTCGAGGTCGAGATTATTTGGCTTTGTCCCGCAGGGGAACAACCAACACGGGGCAACCCGTGTGTTTGAGCACCCCGGTGACCACGCTGCCGGTGAAAAGGTGGTAGATCGCACCGTGGCCGTGCGAACCCATGACCAGGCGCTCGGCGCCGAGCTCCGCAGCGGCGGAAATGATCTCGTCGGCCGGAGGACCGAAACGCACGTGCGACTCGCAGTCCACGCCGCGCCCGGTGATTTCCGCGGCCAACTGGACGAGACGCTCTTTCTCGATGCGTTCCTCGACCTCCAGGTCCTGCCCGATCCGCAGGCGCATCATCTCCGGGTCAGTCTCGAACCCCGCCACCTCGGCCGCGGGCTCGATCACGTGGAGCAGCACGAGCGCGGCACCCCGGGACCTCGCCTCATCCGTCGCGGCAGAGAGCAACCGCTCCTGAGTGTCACTGAAATCAACCGCCACCAGCACTTTCTTCATAACCCCATCTTCCGTCTGTCCTCCCCTCCGGGCCAGCGCGAAATGGGGCGGGGCACCAATGGACACCCGGGCCCGTTTGTGGCAGGGTGCCGGCATGTCCAAGCGGAGCCTTTTCCTCGCCGCCGCGCTTGCCCTTGCCGTGGAGGGCGTCCGTGCCCAAGACGAGGAGACTGCGTCGGAAATACTCTCCGACACCTACGCCCGCGAGGAACTCGGCGTCAATGAGCTGACCGCGCCGTCCATCCAACGCCTCTTCAACGAATTGGAACTCTTCAAGCCCGTGCCGATTAAAATCCTTGCCGAGACGGATTTCGAACGCACCTACAGCAACCGCTTCCAGACTTCCCTGAATTTCGGCGCACTCATCTGCGACGGGTTCTTTGCCGTGGTGGCCGAACAGAAGGGCCTCATCCAGAAAGTCGGGCGCGCCCTCCTCCGGCAGGCCAAGAGCCTCGCCGTAGGCCAGCGCCTCTCGACCCACGCCAACAGCCTGCTCGAACTCGGCATGCGCGGCGACTGGGCCGAACTCAAACTCGAATTGATTAAAACCCAGGCCGATGTCGAGGAAGCGATGATCGAACTGCGGGACGAAGAAATGGCCCACATGATCAGCCTCGGGGGCTGGCTGCGCGGGTTTGAAATCGGCTGCCTTGTCACCGCGGACGATTACAGCCCGCAGCGTGCCGCCGGACTGATGAAACCCGATGTAATGGACTACTTCCTCGAGCGGCTTTCCACCCTTAACCCGCGCCTCAAGGATACCGAACTGGTCACCTCCCTCACCTCACGACTCGAAGCCATCCGTAAAATTGCCGGCGGCGCGGCCGACCGCGCGCCCTCCAGAACGGAAGTCGAGCAAATGCGCGATCTCGCCGTCGAAATCAACACCATCATGTCCGCCCGGGTCAACCAAGACGGCCAGATCGTGAAAAAGGACTGAGTGCCGCCACGACAGTCTGTGCCGTGCCCAACCATGCCGGCCATCTTCCGTCCACCGCCCCACAGCCGCGCCCGGCAACTTCATGCCGCGGCGGAAAAGTTTTTCCGCGCCGCGTGGAAGCTTGCCCCGCAGGAAGCGGCGGAACTCGGGCTTGTCCAATACCGCGGAAAATTCGGCCCGAACGATCCCGGATCCCACCGCGACCGCATCCGTCTCTTCGAGCAGACCCTCCCCCTGATTGAAATCCTTCCGCCGGGCGAGGGCGACGATTGGACCGACCGCCGTGCTTTCCTCGCTTTCCTCCGTACCGGCTTGTTTTTCACGCGCGACCATCCGCGCTGGCAAATCGACCCGCAGACGCACAGCAGCACCGCGGTCAATGCCGTCTTCCACCTGCTCGTGCGCCACGCAGAGAATCTGAGTGCGGTCACCAACGACATTCTCTCCCTAGTGGCCGGTATTCCGCGTTTCCTCGACGAAGGCCGCGCCTGCCTGCGGCATCCGGTGCCGCTCTGGACCAAGCTGGCCGTGCGCTCAAGCACCCACGCCGCCACTTTCCTCGAGCAGGCGGCCGCGCAAATCGTGCCGCTGGCGGCATCACCCGCACGGGCCAAAAGACTTTTTGCCGCCGCGGCCAGCGCCTTCCGTGCTTATGCGCGGCATTTGCCAAAAATCCGGACCGGACCGGCCAACGGTTTCGCCGTCGGACGCACCAACTTCGAGTTTCTCCTGCGCGAGCGCATGGGAACCGATGCCAGCGCGGCCGAGTTGCTGGCCGAAGGCCGCCGGCTGGTCGCCACGGTTTCGGACGAACTGCGTCGCGAAGCGGCCAAGTTCGGACCCCGGCCCGCCGATGAAATCCTCGGGCGCCTGCGCAACGAATGGACGCCGTCGGCCGGCGATCTGCTCGCCGAATACCGCAACGTCACCGAAGCGATCAAAAATCATCCGGCCACCGCACGGCTGGTCGGTTTACCCCGCGGCGAAAAGTTGAAAGTCCTTCCCGTCCCCGATTTTCTCCGCGAGCAATTCCCCACTGCGGCTTACAGCGCCCCCGGACCGTTTGATCCCGACCAGACGGGCATTTTCTGGGTCAACGATCTTTCCAAGCACGCCAAAAGCGAAACAGAACGCCGGGCCGAAATGGCACAGCATTTCGGACTCGAGCTGACCTGCGCGCACGAGGCTTATCCCGGGCACCACCTTCAATTCGTCGTGCAGAACGGTCATCCGAGCCGGCTGCGCCGCATGTTTTCCCACCCCATTTTTTATGAGGGCTGGACGCTTTGGTGCGAAAAGCTCTGCATCGACCAGAAGATCTACCGCGCCCCGCACGCCAAGCTCATCCAATTGCACGACGCCCTCTGGCGCGCCCACCGGATTATCGTCGATGTCGGATTGCACACCGGCGGAATGACCCATGCTGGAGCCACCCGCCATCTGGTCGAAAATGTCGGCTTTACCAAGGCCCGCGCCGCCGCCGACGTGAATTGGTATACCTCCGCCCCGACCGTTCCCATGAGCTACCTCCTCGGACGCGAGAAAGTGGCCTCACTCTTCGCCGCGCAACACGACTCCCTGCGCAACTTCAACGACCGGCTTCTTTCCCACGGCGCGGTGCCGTTCGACTGGTTCGACCGGGATAATCGCGCCGGGGCGAAAGGGTAGTCCCTCTCCGGTTGCTCCATCGCGGTTGGCCCCTTCGAGCACCGCGGCCGGTCCTAGGATTTTTCCCCCGCGGGGGAACCGGCAAAACAATTCAGGTAGGTGTAGCCGTCGAGCGCCCTCTCGTACTCGTCGAGAAGACGCATCCCTTCGTTCGGCTTCAGACGGTCTTGTTTGATCGCGGCATCCACTTGGACTTTCATCCGACGGACCAATTCGCTTTTTTCCCATTGGGTGAGGGCCAACACATTGCCGATCGTGTTGCCGCCGATGATTTCCTCGACATAGTAGCCGCTCTCCTCGTCCTCATCCAAAAAGATATGCATCTCGTTGACGCGACCGAAGAGGTTGTGCATGTCGCCCATGATGTCCTGATAGGCACCGGCGAGGAAAAACCCGATGTAGTACGGCTTGCCCTCCTCCACGCAATGCAGAGGGAGCGTCGGCTTCACGTCCTGCAGATCGATGAAACGCGAAACCTTGCCATCCGAATCACAAGTGATATCGACCAGTGTGGCCTGACGGTCCGGCGCCTCGTCCAAGCGGTGCAGGGGCATGACCGGAAAAAGTTGCCCCAGCGCCCAATGGTCGAGAAGCGACTGGAAGACAGAAAAATTGCAGAGCACCTGGTCGCTGAGGGAAACCTCGAGGTCCTTTACTTCCTCCGGCACGTAGCGCACATCGCGGAACAACTCGACCACCTTGGCCGCAATGCGCCAGTAGACCGTTTCGATCTTCGCTTTGGCCGGAAGATCGAGCAGCCCGAGAGCGAACATCGAATCGGCCTTCTCCCGGATCTCCTGCGCGTCATGCAGGCTTTCCAGCCGGTGCTTGCTGCCGAGGGAAGCGTAAATCTCCAGGATGTCCTGGACAATGGAAGGATCACCCTCTGTCGACTTCAGTTCCGGACCGCGGGAAACTTTTTCGATCGTCCCGAACGCCTCGACGATGAGCACGGAATGGTGCGCGGCAATGGCCCGGCCGCTTTCGCTGACCAAGATGGGGTGGGCCACTTTTTCCTCGTCGCAGACTTCCTGCACCGCGCCGACCACGTCACGGGCATATTCGTGCAAGGTGTAATTGACCGAGCTGTCGAAGGTCGTGCGCGACCCGTCGTAGTCGATGCCGAGGCCGCCGCCCACATCGAGGTAGCCGAGTTCATGGCCGAGCTTGTGCAACTTGGCGTAGAAACGGGCGGCCTCGCGCACCGCGCGTTTGATCGTGCCAATGTCGGTGATTTGCGATCCGACGTGAAAATGAACCAGCTTGAGGCAATGGGCCATGTCTTCGCGCCGGAGCAGTTCACTGGCCTGGACAAGTTCCGCGGTGGAAAGACCGAACTTGGCGTCCTCGCCGCCGCTCGTCGCCCATTTTCCGGAGCCTTTGGTCGCGAGCCGGACGCGGACGCCGATCCATGGCTCGATCCCCATTGGTTTGGCGATGGCGAGAACCTGCGCGAGTTCCTCGATTTTTTCCACCACCATGACGAGACGCTTGCCCAGCTTGCGCCCAAGCATGGCATTGCGGATGTAGTCCGCGTCCTTGTAACCGTTGCAAATGATGAGGCTTTCCGGGTCGGCGTGCACGGAAAGCGCGGCGAGCAGCTCCGGCTTGCTGCCGGCCTCGAGGCCGAAGTGGAACGGCTCGCCCGCATCGACAATTTCTTCGACCACCTCGCGCAGCTGGTTGACTTTGATCGGAAAGACGCCCCGGTAGACGTTGGCATAGCCGGAACCCGCAATCGCTTCGGTGAAGGCTTGGTTGACCGTTTCGACACGGTGGCGCAGCAAATCTTGGAAGCGCAGGGTCACCGGAAAGGACAGACCGCGGGAGCGCGCCTCGGCGACAAGCTCCATCATGTCCACCTCGCAGCGAGGCTCGCCGCAGGGGCGCACCGCAACGTGTCCTCGGTTATTGACCGAGAAATAAGGCGCGCCCCAGCGCTCCACATTGTAAAGCGCCAGCGCGGAGGAGATGTCCCATTCTTTCATTGGCGAGGGCGCTAATACGACCTCTGCCCCCGCGTGCAAAGGGAATTCTCAAGAATTTTGCTTTGGCCCCCGCCCGTCCCCGCGGCCAGACTTGCCCCATGCCCTCCTCCCACCTTCCCCGCATCGAGCACGAGGTCACCGTAATGTTCTACGACACGGACTGCGCCGCCGTCGTGCACAACCTCGCTTACCTGCGGTTTATCGAGGAGGCGCGCACCATCATGGCCGAAAAAATGGGCATGCCCCTGCGCCAAATGGTCGAGACCGGCCTCTATCCGGTCGTCCTGCGCACCGAAATCGATTACCTCTCGCCGGGCAAACTCGGCGAACGCCTGCTTGTCCGCGGCGGGGTCTGCCAACTGGCCCGCGTCCGTTTCGACGTGCATTTCGAGGTTGTCCGGCCGGAGGACGGAACCATCCTCGCCGACTGCCGGCAGACCCTCGCCCTCATTCGCATGCCCGGAGCCAAAGCAGAACGCTTGCCGCCAGAGTGGTTTCTTGACTCACCTACAACCAACCTAGGGAGAGCGCTCAAACTCCCTTAGTTGCCGATAACGTCGATCAATCCTCGCGAGTAGCTTGCGGCTAACCTCATGCCAAGCGAGCACGATTCCATTCTCGAAAAAAGCAAGCCGCTCATCCTTGTGTCGCAAGGGATCAGTAGCCAATGGGGAAATATTATTTTTGGCTCGTGTGTCGTTAATCCGCGCGACATGCCTATCGCGCTCCTTGATAGCCTCCAACAACTCATCACAGAGTTGGACTGCCGTTGTGTAACGAAGACTATCTCCTGTTGGCGCCGTGGTTTGCAGATCGCGAATGTCCTCCCTCAAGGTGCGGAGGTGATGCGTGCGGGATGGTGCCGCAATTACACCTTCGGTCTCAAGCGGTAGCGGCCCCAATATCTCGTCTACATGCTCGTCCACAAAAAGCGAAAGTCGGACGATAGGATGCTCCGCGGCGAAATACTGGTGCCAAACAAAATATGCCGCAACAGAGATCAGACCGAGAATGATAAAGCGCTTCACTTAAAGGGTTATGACTCTGTGCTGCTATCACTTGCAAGCTGCTTATCGTTGAACATCTAAGCCAACGGCGATCTATTGCCCGGGCAGGCGTTAATCTGCAATCAAACCCCGGCCCGCAAGGACCGCGCCACGGCCCCGAGGGCCATGGTCAGTTTTTCCCGCACCCCGGGCGCAAAGCCGCGCTTTTCGTGCAGGACGAGGAGCTGTAGTGCATCACTGCGCAACAGGCTGGCATTACCGACCTCCAAATGCAGGGTGATTCCCCGCGGCTCACCCCAGCCGGCCCCGCCGGCATCGGCCGCCCGGTCCATCGCCCCCGAAGCCGCCTCGAGCAACTCCGCCTGCTTGAGATCGAGTGGCATGCTCCAGGCGGCAAGAACCTCGCGGCGACGCGACAGCAAACAGCCCTCGATCCCCGGCAGACCGCAACACAACCGCGGCACATCGGCCGGCGTGAGCTTTTCCTCGGTGTGGAAAATTTCCTGCAAAACGCTGTCGGAACGCAGTCCAATCGTGCTCCATGCCCGGTCGGACCGTTCCATGCGCGGCAAGCCGGAAAGCATCCGTTCACGGAGACCACCGGGCAAGACAGCCTCATCCACCTCGCCGGGCCAAACCTCCGACTCCCACAGAATATGGAGCGGATGCCTTCCTTTCGGTTGCAGGGCCAAGGCTTTGGTCACGGGCCAAGAAGAACTGGTCCGCTTTGCCTTTGCAATCCGCCGTTGCTGGTTAAATTCAAATCATGACCCGTTTTATCCTGCCCATCCTCCTCGGCGCGGCGATCGGCCCCGCGCTGGGCTCTTTCGGACCAGGTACTTCCGGCACCTGCCTGCTCACTACCCCGTGGTGGCACGGAGCACTTTTCAGGGCCTTGGCCGGCGTTCTGGTCACCGGGTCGTCCTCGGCACAACCATGAAGACCGTTACCATTACCGAAGCCAAAAAACACCTCGGGGCCTACCTCAAGGAGGCTGTGGACGGGCAGAATATCGGCATCATCTGCGGCAGCCGCATCGTCGCCCTGCGGCCGGTTGCCGTGACCTCGGTCGACTTCGAGCAAGCCGGTGATCCGGAAGTCGTGGCCAATCTCACCGCCGAGCAGCGCGACCACCTCTACACACAATTGAAAAAAGAGCGCAAAGAGGAAAAGCGGCGGCGGAAGAAGCTGCTCTCCGGCACCACTGCGCGCCCGGCCTGACTCCCCGCGCCTCTTTGGCCTGCCCGGCGGGACGCCGTTTTCCTCCTGCGCTTGACCCGCTTTCGTGTCCCTATAATACTGAACAAATGTCCAGCCGTCCTACCAAGCGTCAGGAGCAGGTCTTGGACTACGTCCGCCGCCACCGGACACAACACGGGCTGGCGCCCACGGTGCGCGAAATCCAGAAACATTTCGGGTTCGCCAGCCCGAACGCCGCCGCTTCGCACCTCCGCGCCCTCCAGCGCAAAAAATTGCTGTATCGCCATCCCGGGACGGCCCGCGCCTTGCGGGTGACTGGCGACGACCGGAAAGAAGTCGCCGCCATCCCCATCTACGGAGACATCCCGGCCGGTTTTGCCGACACGCGTGAGCAACGGCCCGATGGCTGCGTCTATGCCGACCTCGACTCGCTCGATATCCGCCGCACCGCCCGCACCTTTGCCGTGCGCGTGCGCGGCGATTCCATGACCGGTGCGCACATCCTCGACGGAGACCTCGTCGTGCTCGAATTACGGGAACCGAACCACGGCAACATCGTCGCCGCCCTCATCGACGGCGAGACCACGCTGAAGCGCTACCTGGTCAAAAACCGCCGTCCCTTCCTCCGCGCGGAGCATCCCGGGTATCCGGACCTCATTCCCGCCCGTGAGCTTGTCATCCAAGGCGTGATGATCGCCCTCTTTCGCAAACC
Organism: Verrucomicrobiota bacterium; assembly: GCA_027624625.1. Classification (GTDB taxonomy): domain Bacteria; phylum Verrucomicrobiota; class Verrucomicrobiia; order Chthoniobacterales; family JACTMZ01; genus JACTMZ01. The sequence continues at coordinate 61,979 of JAQBWH010000005.1, forward strand.
GAAAGACGCGGGGCGACCGATCGAGCCATAAGGATGTGATCATGCGCTTCGCGCGCCCGCCCTCCGCACTTTCGCCTCGGATCGGGAAGGCCGCACTCTGGCCGCCTCCGCGGCGATCCCGCCGCCAGAAGAACAACGCCACCGGGCATCATCAACCCGGTGGCGCGCTTGTTTTTAGTTTGGCTAAATTCTCTTATTTGATGAAGAGCATCTCTTGGTAGGTCGGCAGCGGCCAAATCTCGTCCGGCAAGTAGCTTTCCAACTCGTCGACCGTAGAGCGCACTTTCATCATGGCGGGCAGAACCTTGAAGGTCCAATCGCCGACCTCGTGTGTTTTGCCTTGAGCGGCCTGCAATGCGGCCAGGTCGCTTTCCAACTGCGAGACCAGAACGGCCACTTTCTCCAAGGTCACCGTACTGGTGGCGACTCCCGCCGCTTTCATCTTGGCCACACCCTCGGCGAGACTGGCCGCATAGGCCGCCGCCACCGGGAAAATTTTGGTCTGGGCAATCTCTCCAACCAGCTTGGCCTCGACGTTGACCACTTTCTCGTACTGCTCGCAAAGAATGGCATGGCGGCTTTTCAATTCGGTTTCGGAAAGCACACCGTATTTCTCGAAGACCTCGACAACTTCGGGCGCAGTCAGCGCGGGGAGCGCGTCGGCTGAAGTTTTGAGATTAGGCAAACCGCGCTCGGCCGCCTCGGCATGCCACTCTTCCGAATAACCATTGCCGTTGAAGATGACGCGGCTGTGTTTATCCATGACCTCCTTGAGGGTGGCTTGGATCGCTTTGTTCAGATCGGCCGCACCTTCAAGCTTCGAGGCCATCCACTCGAGCGAGTCGGCCAAGATGGTGTTCATCGCGATGAGCGGTCCGGCAATGGACATGTTCGAACCAACCGCCCGGAACTCGAAGCGGTTGCCGGTGAAGGCGAAGGGCGAGGTGCGGTTGCGGTCGCCGGCATCCTTCGGCAATTCCGGGAGGACATCGACACCGATCTGCAGCGTGCCACGTTGCTTGGAAGTGGTGGCCCCGCCCGCCTTGATCTGGTCGAAAACATCGGCAAGTTGGTCGCCGAGGTAGATCGAAATGATCGCCGGGGGTGCTTCGTTGGCCCCGAGTCGGTGGTCATTTCCGGCCGAGGCGATGCTCGCCCGGAGGAGCGGTGCAAATTTATCGACCGCGCGGATAACCGCACCGGCGAAGACAAGAAACTGCGCATTTTCATGCGGTGTGTCGCCCGGATCGAGCAAGTTACCTTGGGTGGCATTGCCCAGCGACCAATTGACGTGTTTGCCCGAGCCGTTGATCCCGGCGAAGGGCTTCTCGTGGAGCAAACAGACCAGACCGTGCTTGTCGGCGGTCTTCTTCAACACCGTCATGACAAGTTGCTGGTGGTCGGCGGCAAGGTTGGCCGACTCGAAAAGCGGGGCGATTTCGAACTGCCCCGGCGCGACTTCATTGTGGCGCGTCTTGGACGGGATGCCGAGTTTGAAGAGTTCGCGATCGACCTCATACATGAAGGCCATAACGCGATCCGGAATAAGACCGAAATAATGGTCCTCGAATTCCTGTCCCTTGGGCGAAGGTGCGCCGAAGAGCGAACGACCGGCTGAGAGCAGGTCGGGACGCGCGTAATAGAACATCTTATCGACCAGGAAATATTCCTGCTCGGGTCCCGCCGTGGCCGCGACTCGGGCGACATCTTTGTGACCAAAAAGCTTGAGGATGCGGCGAGCCTGTTTGTCCAGAGCCTGCATCGACTTGAGGAGCGGCGTCTTGGTGTCGAGCGACTCGCCAGTCCAAGAGACAAAGGAAGTCGGAATACAAAGCGTTGTCCCGTTGGCATTCTCCATGAGAAAGGCCGGACTGGTGACGTCCCACGCGGTGTAACCGCGCGCGCTGTGCGTGGCGCGGATCCCGCCGGATGGAAAAGAGGAAGCGTCGGGCTCGCCTTGGATCAGGGTTTTGCCTTTGAACTTTGAAATGTTGGAGCGCCCATCGCTGCCCGGATCATAAAAAGAATCATGCTTCTCGGCCGAGATGCCGGTCAGCGGGTAAAAAACGTGGGCAAAGTGCGTGGCCCCGCGGCTGACCGCCCAATTCTTCATCGCCTCGGCAACTTCGTCCGCCACACCCTCGGGCAGCTTGGCGCCGTTTTGCAATGTCTCCACCACGGCTTGGTGAGTGGCCGGCTTGAGGGACTCCTTCATCACGGCAAGGTTGAAGGTATTGGCCCCGAAAACGTTTCCGGGAGATTCCTCCACAAAATTGACGGAGGCATCTTGCGATTTACGGGCGGCGATAGCGGCAATGGCCGCGGAACGGGATGTCATGTTGCTCATGTTATACTGAATTCTTTGATTTGAAGGACTGAAAAGACTTTCAGCATGGGCCTTGAGGCCAAAGCAGAAAGTCACGCTCTCCCTGCAGCAAAAAGCATGCCAGAATCTCCCAGAAACAGGAGCCAGAGGGAAAGAAGATCCCCGGTCAAAAATCCTGAGGGAGCAAGGGTTGGTTAGTGGCGATTTTTAACCAACAGAGCTCTTACCTTCTCTCTGTCCAAGCTTTAGGGTAGACTGGCCGCCACCCAGCCGCGAGCAAGAAGCCCACCCCAACGAGGAGGACAAAGACGGAGAGAAATTGTCCTTTGGTCAACAGGCCCACATAACCCGCGTCGGGAAAGCGAAAGCTCTCCGCCAAGCTCCGGGTGAGCGCATAGCCGACGAAAAATAACCCGGTGATCACCCCGTTGGGTATCCGCACCTTGATCCGCAAGATCCACAACAAGACAAAGAGGAGCAATCCCTCGAGCAGCGCCTCGTAGATTTGCGACGGATGCCGCGGGGTAAGAAACGGCCCGATGAGCAAAGTCACCTCGGCTGATCCGGGCACCGAGGCCAACACCTCCGGCAATCCGACTGGTGCCGGGAACATTTCCTCTGCCGCGGCCAGCACCTTGTGCTGTGTTTCCACCGGGGCTTCATAAAGTTCATTGGGAAATTTCATCGCCCAGGCCACTTCGGTCGGACGCCCGTAAAGCTCTCCATTGACGAAATTGGCCAACCGTCCGAAGAAAATTCCCAGGGCCGCCCCGATGACCAGATTATCGCCCAACCCCGGCCAATTGACCCTGTGCCGCCACGCATACCATAAAGTGTAGACCGCAACCCCGAGAATACCCCCGTGGGCCGACATGCCGCCCTCCCAGACCCGGAAAAAGATCAGAGGGTCCCGCGCAAACGCGCCGAAATCGTAAAACAAGATATAACCCAAACGCCCGCCGATCAGCACCCCGAACACGGCGCACCCCGTGATGAAATCGCCAACCTTGTCCGGGGGAATGACTGAAAATCCGCGCTGCGCCAAATTGCGGTAAAGAAAAAATGCCGCGGCAAATGCCGCCACATAAGCCACTCCATACCACCTGATCCCGAACCCGCCGCCGAATTGCACGGCGAAGGGGTCGAGGTTGTGCACCCAGTAAGCGATCATGGGCTGGGGGCCCGTTGCGAGTTTCCAGTTGAGGGTTCAGAGATCGGGAAAACCGGCTCTGTCGGGGTCCATTTTCCCTCCACGCTCATCCTTCAACCTTCAATCGGTTCAACTCTGCGGCACCTTGCGAAACCGCGACGGATCGTAGCCCTGCGTGGCCAATGCCGCCATGACCGCCGCATAGTCCGCCTCGCTCATCCGCTTGTCGCGCGCCATGACCCAGCCGTAGTCGCGCGAAGGATGCCCGACGGCCATAAAACGGTAGTCCGGGTCGAGATAAAGCACGTAATAAGGCAGGGCAATCGGCCAGAGGAACTGGACCCGCCATTCCGCGTTGGATTTTTTGTCCACCACCCACGCCGTCCCATTCATCACCTTTTCCGGACCATCAAACCCACCCTTGCGGTAGCTGAAAATGTTGTCCATTTTCCCGTCCGGACGCATGCGGTAGGTGTCCTTCGAATCATAGGTGTCGCGCTCCAACCAATACGGAATGTGCGCAAGGACCCACCAGTCGCCCATGAACCGCGGCAGATCGACGTAATCGACCGCCTTGAGCGGCGGCTTCGAGGCGCAACCCGCAAAGAGCGCGCACCCCAACAAAGGCAGAAGCCAAATCGCTTTTTCCACAACCGCAGCAAACCAGCACGCCGCGTCCGAGTCAAACCCGCCACTCTGCCTTTATCCTTTGTCACCCGTGCTTTCCGCCACTTCCTCCTTTCCCCGCGCACCCGATGCCGTCATGCTGGCCGTTAATCTTTACGGCACTTCCCACCGACCCATGAGCGCAAACGGCCGCAAAGGCACCACCACGATCAACGTCCAGATTGACGGTGCCTGGCTTCAGTTCCCCCAAGGCACCAAACTGATCGAAGCCTGCATGCAGAGTGGCAGCTTCGTCCCGCATTACTGCTACCACCCAGCCTTGAGCACGCCCGGCAACTGCCGCATGTGCCTGCTCGAAATTGGCGGACCAAAAATGGACGCCAACCGCCAGCCGGTCCTCGGCCCCGACGGACGACCCGAAATCGTCTGGTCGCCGAAACCGCAGATTTCCTGTGCTCTTGAAATCAGCGAAGGCATGGCCGCCCGCACCAATTCCCCGCTGGTCGAGGACTGCCGCAAAGGGGTGATGGAATTTCTCCTCATCAACCATCCGCTCGATTGCCCGATCTGCGACAAAGCCGGCGAATGCCGCCTCCAGGAATTCGCGGTGGAATTCGGCCATGGCGGATCGAACTTCCTCGAGGAGAAAGTCAAAAAGCCCAAGCGCCAAGATATCGGCAAACACATCGTTCTGGACGACGAACGCTGCATCCTTTGCTCGCGCTGCGTCCGCTTCATGCAGGAGGTGGCCGATGACGACGTCCTCGGCTTCGTCGATCGCGGCAGCCACACCACGCTGACCGTGCACGAAGGCCAGCGCCTCGACAGCAATTATTCGCTCAATACGGTCGATATTTGTCCAGTCGGCGCCCTGACGAGCAAAGATTTCCGCTTCAAAATGCGCGTCTGGTTCCTGCGCGATACAAAAAGCCTCTGCACCTCCTGCAGCACCGGTTGCAACACGATCATCGGCGCCCGCGAAAACGAAATCATCCGCCAGACCCCGCGGCAAAACGACGCGGTCAATTCATACTGGATGTGCGACCACGGTCGCCTCAACTACGCCTACCTTTACCGCGAAGACCGTCTGGTCCAACCGCAACTCCGCGAAAACGGCCAGTTGCAAAAATCCACCTGGCCGCGAGTCATCCAACAAGTGGCCGAAAAATTATCCGCCCTCCCCCGCGGCGCAACCGCCATGATCGCCTCCGCCCGCATGACCAACGAGGAACTGTGGCTCGCGGGCAAAGCCGCCCGTCACCTCGGCATCACCCTGCACGACGTCGTGCCCCGCCCGCAGACAGCCGACGGCATTTTGGTCAGCAATGACGGCAACCCGAACACCGCCGGCGCGCAACTTCTCGGCATCACCCACGCGGACCCCGGAGCGCGAGCATCGGAGATGGCCGCAGCAGTGCGCGACGGCACGGTGAAAGCACTCCTCTGTCTCGGCGAAGATCCACGGCACTACGGCCTGACCGAGGCCGAACTCGCCCGACTCGATCTTATCGTCTGTCTCGACATCCTGCCCAACACCGCAACCAAGCTCGCCACTGCTGTTTTGCCCGGTGCCGGCTTTGCCGAAAAGCGCGGTTCGATGGTCAACGTCAAAGGCCGCATCCAGCGCCTCAACCGCGCGACCCAACCCCCGGGCCAAGCCCGTGACGACTGGGAAATTCTTTGCGACCTCCTCCGCGCTCTCGGGGCCGAAGCCCCGCAGACCCTCGAAGGTATCTTCAAAGAAATGACCGCCACCGTCCCCGTTTTCAGCGGCCTCACCTTGGCCAAGCTCGGGGATCAAGGCATCCCCCTCGAGACAGCTGCGGCATAGGACCCGTCCGGGCAACATTGGCGGGCGCTTGACGGGAGGGGCAAGGATCGCTCCCGCCCCGAATGGCCCCTCAACCAAGAACGTGACCGGTAGCCCGGAGAGTTGCTGGCTTAAAAAACTTTCGACCCGCCGATTTCAAGGAGGTGCAACCGCAGTTGACGGTCGGCAAATTCCCGGGTCGCCTCGTTGCGGTCGATCTCAATCTCGGGAAACGTGTCATAATGCACCCCGACCACTTGCTTGACCTCGAGAAACCCGGCGGCACGGGCGGCGTCCGCCGGCCCCATAGTGAAGTTGTCACCGATACAAAGGATGGCCAATTTCAGGCAGGCACTGTCGCCGATCAGCTTCATATTGCGGGTCAAGGCTGTGTCGCCGGAGTAGTAGAAATGGCCCTGCTCGGTCTCCACGAGGAATCCCGCCGGATTCCCGCCGTAACTGCCGTCCGGCATGCTGCTCGAGTGGGTGGCAGCCGTCATCTTGACCCGGCCGAAGGGAAACTGTTTCGCCCCGCCAAGATTCATGGCGTGCGCTTTCTCCACCCCCTGCTTGGCGAACCAATCGACGATTTCCCAGTTGGCGATGAGCGTGGCGCCGGTCCGCTTGGCAATGGCGACCACATCGGCCACGTGGTCGAAATGACCGTGGGAAAGAAGAATGTAGTCGGCCGGAACCTTGGTCACGTCGATCGCAGCCGCTTTTGGGTTGGGAGTGATAAACGGATCGAAGAGCAAGTGCGTGCCGTCCACCTCGACGCCGAAACAGGAGTGTCCGTAGTAAGTTAGTTTCATAGCCATATCTCCCTGCAGTAAATCTGGCCGTTTTTCATTGTCAAACCTGCGGCGTAAGCCGCGTAGTGATCGGCCACATGCGCCGCTTCCTTCTGGTCTCTGCCAACTGGTTCCCCGCCTGGGTCCTTGCGGCCGCCCTCCTCGCCCTTTGGCAGCCTTCTCTTTTCACCTGGTTCAGCGGCCCGTGGATCGTCTGGGGGCTAGCTCTGGTCATGCTCGGCATGGGTCTGACCCTCAACGTGGCAGATTTTGCCGCTGTGCTGCGCCTGCCGGGTGCCGTCGCCCTCGGCTTTGCCGCGCAATACACCATCATGCCCCTGATCGGCTGGAGCGTGGGCAAGATGCTCGCCTTACCCGCACCCTTCGCCGTCGGGCTGATCCTTGTTGCCTGCTGCCCGGGCGGCACGGCCTCCAATGTCGTGACCTACCTGGCCCGGGGCAACGTCGCCCTCTCCGTCCTCATGACCATGTGCTCGACTTTGGCTGCCGTGGTCATGACGCCTCTGCTCACCGGGTGGCTGGCCGGCGCTTACGTGCCGGTCGATGCCTGGGGGATTTTCCTCACCACCGCGCAAGTGGTCCTCGCCCCCATTCTGATCGGCTTGCTTTTGCACCATCAGGCGCCTCGCCTCGCCGGATTTATTCTGCCGGCCGGGCCGATCATGTCAGTGCTCGTCATCAGTCTCATCGTGGGCAGCATCATCGGCCAAAACGCAACTGCGATCTTCGCGCACGGAGGCCAATTGCTCCTCGCCGTCAGCCTGCTCCACGGCGGTGGATTTTTCCTCGGGTATATCGTGGGTCGCCTTTCCGGCTTCGACCTTGGCGTGGCCCGCACGCTCTCCATCGAGGTCGGCATGCAGAACTCCGGGCTCGGCGCCGTGCTGGCCAAAACACGTTTTGCCGCCGAACCGCTCACCGCCGTGCCATCCGCCCTCTCCAGCGTGTGCCACTCCCTGCTCGGCAGCCTTCTCGCCGCTTGGTGGCGCCGCCGCCCGTGACGCTTGCCCGGCGCCGGCTTTTTGTTTAACCCTCCGGTTTCCCCCATGCAGAAACCCCATCTCTCTTTCTGGCAGATCTGGAACATGTCGTTCGGGTTCCTCGGCATCCAATTCGGCTGGGGCCTCCAGATGGCCAACATGTCGGCCATCTACACCTACCTCGGTGCCAAGCCCGAGCAACTTTCTCTTCTTTGGATCGCCGCACCGCTCACCGGACTGATCGTCCAACCAATCGTCGGCTACCTGAGCGACCGCACCTGGAACGGCCTCGGCCGGCGCCGCCCCTACTTCCTGATCGGCGCCATCATTGCTTCCTTCGCCCTGGTGGCCATGCCCAACTCGGCCTTTCTTTGGATGGCGGTCGGGCTTCTCTGGATCCTCGACGCCTCGATCAACATCACGATGGAACCCTTCCGCGCTTTTGTCGCGGACAAACTTCCCGAGGAGCAACGCAAACAAGGCTTCGCCATGCAGAGCCTGTTCATCGGACTCGGCGCCGTCATCGCCTCGGCCCTGCCCTGGATTCTGAGCAACAA
>JAQBWH010000043.1 GCA_027624625.1 Verrucomicrobiota bacterium
CTGCTCCATCCACCTACCCGACGGATTATCCGAGTTGGCAACAGGCGTACACCACCCCGGGGGTCCCATCCTCACTCCTCGATCCTTTGCTGGATCCGGACAAGGATGGGATGCCCAATGTGGCGGAGTATGTTTATGGGACCGATCCGCTGGTGCCTGGCGCCGAGCCATTATGGTCCGGAAGCGCCGCGGATGGCTTCACCCTGGAATACCCACGGGTGGTCTCCAGAGACGATGTAGCCACCGTGGTGGAGCGCTCGAGCAACCTCGCCGACTGGACGACCAATTCCGTGACCAACCAAGTGGTCGAGCAGGTGGGCTACAAAACAATTTACCAATCTTTCTCCACCGCGACCAACGGCACCAACGCGCCCACGGCGAAATTTCTCCATTTGCGCTTCACAAAATAAAGCTGCTCGACTAATTAACTCACGATGAAATTAAACACGTCCCGTCTCTTCATTCTTATCCTCCCGTTATTTCTGCCCTGCGCAGTCATAGGGCAGGAAACCGAAGCGCCCGCCACGGATTCAGGAGCGGTTTCCGCCGCGGAAGAAACCGAGCGCATCGGCTACTTCGTTAGCCGTGATACCGATGGCGACGGGAAGTTGACGCTCGAGGAATTCATGGCCGGGCAGCCGGAGACTGAAGATGCCGAGGCGCTCAGGTCACGCTTCACTTTTTGGGATGTCGACAAAGACGGCTTCCTTTCCCGCAGCGAATACGTATTTAAGGGCAAGCCTGTCGGCCAGTAGTGGCCTGAACTAGCCATAGGCGCTGTTCTTTTCGGCGCGTTGCAGGTCGGTCGTTCCAGACGGGTCCAGCCGGGAAAAACACCCCTGTTTCGGCGACAGGTGGGGCTTTCTCAGGTGTATTTGAGGATCTCTTCCACCGTGGTCTCGCCGTCGAAGATGGCTTGGAGACCTTCTTCGCGCAGGGTGCGCATGCCGAGTTCGATCGCTTTCTGGCGGAGTACCACACCGGGGGCTCGCTGGTTGATCATCTCGCGCAAGGTGTCGTTGAGACGCAAGGTTTCATAGATGGCACGACGGCCCTTGTAGCCGGTGTCGTTGCAATCCTCGCACCCGTTCCCCTTGTAGAATTTCTTGTCGCCCACTTCGTGCGCGGAAAGTCCGAGGAGGAGAAGTTCTTCCTCCGACGGTTCGTAGGGGACGATGCATTTTGAACAGATGCGGCGGACGAGGCGCTGGGCCACGACCAACTCGAGCGAAGCGGAAATGAGGAATGGTTCGACGCCCATGTCGATGAGACGGGTGATCGCCCCGGTCGAGTCGTTGGTGTGGAGGGAGGTGAAGACCAAGTGGCCAGTGAGCGAGGCCTGGATGGCAATCTGCGCCGTCTCAAGGTCGCGTGTCTCGCCGACAAGAATGCGGTCGGGGTCCTGGCGGAGGAAGGCGCGCAGGCATCGGGCAAAGTCGAGACCGATGCCTTCGTTGACCGGAACCTGAATGATGCCGTCGATGTCGTATTCGACCGGATCCTCGGCCGTAAGCAGTTTCGAATTGGGTTCGTTGATCTCGCGCAAGCAGGCGTAAAGCGTGGTCGTTTTGCCCGAGCCGGTGGGGCCGGTGACAATAATGATGCCGTTGGGCAGCTTGATCATGTCCCGCAGGGTCTTCTTCACGTTGTCCGGCACCCCAAGCTTGTCGAGATCGAGCTGGACGGCCGAGCGGTCGAGAATACGGAGCACGACGCTTTCGCCGAACTGGGTCGGCAGCGTGCTGACCCGGAGGTCGATGGAGAAGGGTTTTCCGTCGCGCGTGACGCTGCGCTGGATACGGCCGTCCTGCGGAAGGCGGCTTTCGGCGATGTTGAGGTTCGAGATGATTTTGACGCGGGAGATCAACTCTCGACCGATCGAGCTGTAAGCCTTTCGGTCGGAACGGGTGAGGAGCGAGCGCAGGGTGCCGTCCACCCGCATGCGGACATCCATAAAGTCCTCAAACGGTTCGAAGTGGATGTCGCTGGCTTTGGCCTTGACCCCGATATCGATCAAATTATCGATGATCTGGGTGACGTATTGGGCGCGGTCTTCCTCGGAGAGGTTGCCGGCCAAAACCGCCGTGCCAGCTTGGCTCAGTTTTTCCCGCAGTTCTTTTTGGGTCAGGGTGGCAAACCCTTCTGTCGCGTAGTCGATGGTTTCGTAATACTTCGCGATGAGTTCCTCGATGCGCCGGACCGGTGCCACGCTGATTTGGATGTTTTCGTGGAGCGCAAACCGCAACTCTTCGATTCTTTGCGCGTCGAGCGGGTCGCTCATGGCCACGTAGAGCGTTCCATCGAGGGTGGCCACCGGCAGTGCCTGATGAAGACGGGCCAAACCGACGGGAATTTTATCCCGCAGGCTGTTTTCCAGCTCGAAGTCGGTCAGATCGATGTAATTGGCGCCGATGGCCTGCGCGATGGTCTGGTAAAAAGTGTGTTCGTCGATGTGGCCCTCCTCGATGAGGAAATCTTCGGGCGCGCGTCCGCTCTCCAGAACAGCCTGAAGAAGGGCATCCGACTGTTCTGCCGGGAAGATGCCCTGATCAACCAACGTGGTGATGACAAGGTGCGGGTCCATGCTATTCGGAATCTCCCATCGTCACGGCAAGCACCTCGTCGAAGGTGGTCAAACCGGCAAAAACCTTCTGGAACCCGTCTTCCCGCAGGGTCCGCATTCCCTGCTCGCGCGCGCGATTGCGGAGTTGCACCGTGCTAACCTGCTCGGAGCGGTCCTCGCCGCCGCCCATGCGGTTGATCATCTGACGCATTTCGTCGTCGATCTTGAAAATTTCGAAGATGCCGAGCCGGCCGCGGTAGCCGGTGAAGCGACATCTCTCGCAGCCCTTCGGTCGGTAGATGGTGGCGTCGGGAAGTTGTGCGGGATCGAGGCGGAGGGCAATCATTTCGTCCTCGCTGAGGTTTCCCGGTTCCTTGCAGCTGCAAAGTTTGCGGCAAAGGCGCTGGGCCATGACGGCGCGCACGGCACTGGAGACGAGGAAAGGTTTGACCCCGATATCGATCAGACGGGCGATGGCGCTGGGGGCATCGTTGGTGTGGAGGGTGGAAAGAACGAGGTGGCCGGTCAGTGACGCATTAATCGCAATGCCGGCGGTCTCGAGATCGCGGATCTCACCGATCATGATGACGTTCGGGGCCTGACGGAGGATCGAGCGGAGGGCGCGGGCGAAGGTCATGCCAATGTCGGATTTAACGTGGACTTGGTTGACCCCGGGCATGACGTATTCGATCGGGTCCTCGACCGTGATGATTTTGCGGCTCTCGTCGTTGATCTCGGAAAGGCAGGCGTAAAGCGTGGTGGTTTTACCCGATCCAGTGGGACCGGTGACGAGGATGATGCCGTCGGCCATTTTGATCAGGCCGCGGAAATACTCCTGATCGTCGCTCATGAAACCGATGTCCGGCAGGGTGATCGAGAGCGTCGACTGGTCGAGCAAACGCATGACGATGGATTCGCCCTGCGAAGTCGGGACCGTGGAGACGCGAAGATCGAGCGGTTTGCCGCGGACCTGACACTGGATGCGACCGTCCTGGGGAACACGCTTCTCGTCGATGCTCATCGTCTCGGTCATGATCTTAAGACGGCTGATAATGGCACCTTGGAGGGTGTGGGGGAGAAGTTTGTATTGTTCCAACTCGCCGTCGATGCGGAAACGCACGCGAAAGCCAGCTTCCAGCGGCTCCAGATGAATATCGCTGGCCCGCATCTCCTGGGCTTTTTCGAGGAAGTCCTGCACCAGTTTGATGATGCCGGCATCATCATCGCCGGCCACGCCCCCGGCTTCCTCCTCGGTCCCGGCGGCGACCAGACCGGCTTGCCGTGGGTAGACGTCGGCCAGGAGGGTCTCGACGCGCTCCGGATCAGCGTAGAGAAACTCGACCTCGGTTTTGAGCAGGAAAGGCACGGTGTCGAACGCTTCGAAATTCATGGGGTCACCGATGGCGACCTGCAAACCGTGATCGGTTTGTTGGAGCGGCAAGATGCGGTGGCGCCGCGCCACCTCCCCGGGGATCAGCCCGTGCAACTCGCGGGTGCGTTGGGTGGTATCGGGCTCGTTGAGGTCCGCGAAACTCAGGCCGTGAATGTGGGCGATCGCCCCGTGGACATCGCGCGGTTGCACCGCCCCGGTCTCGAGCAGCGCATCAACGACGGGCGCGCCCGGGTGCCTCTCGTGGGCGTCACTGACCTGATCCCGCGTGACCCGGAATTGGTCGAGGAGGACTTCGAGGACTTGTTCGTCAGTATGCACGGTGGGGGAAAAGGAGAGATTATTTAAGGCTGCGAAGATACCGTGTCAAGAAGCCGGGAACTGCAGTGCTGCGTTGTCATTCCGCGTCCGGGCCGTAGAATGCCGATGGTCGTTTTTCCAAATCATGAGCAAATACCAGACCTATCTCATTTTTGGCGCGCCCGGCAGTGGCAAAGGCACCCAGGGCCGCGTGCTGGGCAAAGTGCCTGGCTATTACCATTGCGCCTGCGGAGATGTTTTCCGCGCACTCGATTTGCGCACCCCGCTGGGCAAGCAGTTTCTCGAGTATTCAAGCCGCGGCGAATTGGTGCCGGACGAAGTAACGGTCAAGCTGTGGAAGATCCGCATCGATCAAAGCGTCGAGTCGCACGCCTTTCATCCCGACCACGATTTTCTCGTGCTCGACGGTATCCCGCGCAACATCAGCCAGGCGCGAATGCTCGAGGACATTGTCCGGGTGAGGAAAATTTTTCATCTGACCTGCGCGGACCGTTCCAAACTGGTCGAACGCCTCAAGCGGCGTGCCTTGCGGGACAACCGTTTCGATGACGCCAACGAGGAGGTGATCAAACACCGTCTCGAGACCTACGACGAGGAATCCCGGCCTTTGTTGACCCACTATGGCAATGATATGACTGTGCATATCGACGCCATGCTCTCGCCGGTTGACGTCCTCGGCAACATTGTCGAGGTGCTGATGCAGGACCGCCGCAACCATTTCGGCGAAGAAGGGTTCAGCGCGGTGACATGAGCGGCCGATTCGAGAGCCTGCGGGCCAGCAGCCTCTACTGCCGGCGGTGCGGCCAAGCGATGCCGGTGCGCGAGCGGTTGCTCCTCGTTTTGCCGGACAAGGAAATTTACGACTACCTTTGCACCGGATGCGCCGACTCTCTGGGGGAGCGCGAGGTCACAGCGGGAGAATTGCTTCGCGCGCGGGGAGCGGGGCGTCCCCGCGGGAGGTAGGATGGACGGCGGGGCAATGAGGACTGTCTTTCTCGGCAGCGGCGACATCGGCTTGCCCGCCCTGCGCCTTTTGCTCGCCCTGCCCGGCATCGAGGTGGTCGGGGTGGTCACCCAGCCGGACCGTCCGTCCGGCCGCGGTCTGCAACTCAACTCGTGCGCGATCAAGAAGTTGGCCCTGGCCCATGGCATTGCCCCGCTGCAGCCTGCCCGCGTTCGCTCGGCGGAGGCGGTGGAAGAAATCAAGAGCCGGATGCCCGATTTGTTTGTCGTCATGGCCTACGGGCAAATTCTCCCCCCGGAGCTTCTCGCCGTCCCCAGACTTGGCGCGCTGAATCTTCACGCCTCGCTGCTGCCGCGTCACCGAGGCGCGGCACCGGTGCATGCCGCGGTTCTGGCCGGGGAGAACAAGAGCGGGGTCACGGTGATGTGGATGGACGCGGGTCTCGATACCGGAGACATTTTGCTGAGCAAAGAATGCGTCCTTGAGTCCGGTGAGACGGCCGGGACACTGCACGACCGGCTGGCCGACCTCGCTCCCGAGGCTCTCGAGGAGGCGCTGCTTTTGATCCGGGCAGAAAGTGCGCCGCGCATTCCGCAGGACGGTACCGCCGCGACCTATGCCCCGAAGTTGAGCCGCGCCATCGGCCGTCTCGACTGGAGCAGGAGCGCGGTGGAACTCGAGCGGATGGTGAGGGGTTTGCATCCGTGGCCGGGGTGCACCGCCGTGCTGGAAACAGCGCAGGGCCGGCGTGTGGAGATTAAGGTTCACCAAGCGGTGGTCGGTCCCGGGCCGGCCGATCCTGCGCAGTTGCACCTGCCCTGCGGTGGCGGGGGCGTTTTGCAGTTGCTCGAAGTTCAGCCTTCCGGCGGCAAGCCCATGAGCAAGGCGGAGTTCGTGCGAGGCCACCAGATTTTGCGGACGGTGGCAACCGACCTTTGAGCAGCGTCAGTTTTCGTCGGTGGTGCCGTCCTGCGGGGAGCGGACGATCAGTGCGAGCAGGGTGGTAAGCCCGAGAAGGAACAGGTTGCGCAAGGTGGCACCGCCCGGCGTGGTCAGCGCGGCGAGCGACGGATGCCATGCACTCAGATCGAGACAGCCGCAGTCGATGGGCAGTTCCCGCCACCAGGCTTGCGCGGTGAGAGCGGTGAAGGCGATCAGCATGGCGGCGGTGGCGGCAACGCTCGGGAGCAAGAAGAGTCCGGAAAGAAGGGCGACGCCCAGGATGGTTTCGACCCATGGAAGGGCATAAGCAATGGCAAAGGCCAGTCCGTCGGGCAGCACAATCTGGTAAGAGTAGACCGCCGCGAGTGTCTCCATCGGCTGACCAACTTTGGAGAGTCCGGCCGCGAGAAAAAAAAGTCCGAGCAACGAACGCAGGGCAAGACTGGTGGCGCGTTTCATCGGTGGGAATGGCGGTGAGGGAGGGTTGCGAAAACCTTGATTTTAGTGAGGGGAATTTCGTGCTTTTCGTTTTCGCAGCATCATTTTCATGCCAACTGACCCGAAGCCTGCCGTGGTTGTTTCATTGCGCAATATGTCCATACCGATCTTCGAAAGAACGGACAAGAAGAACGGGATGGTCTACCGCGGTTGCGTCTTTTCCACCACCGAGGGCGGACAGCGGAAGCAAAGCGCTGCCGCACGCTGGATTCGGCCAAGGCCGAGGCGCAAAAGTTCATCCGCGACCGCACCGAGCACCAGCCGCACCAGCGGGAGATTTCGCTCCCGGAGTTCGCCGACTGGTCGGCGGCCATGCGCATGCTGCGCGGTCGCGAGCAAACGACGCTGGTCGAGGCGGTAGCCGAGTGGGCGCGGGCACACGATGCGCTCGGCGGCCGCGGAACTTTGGCTGACGTCACGGCTGCCTTTGCCCGCACGGTGCGTGAGACCAAGCTGCCCGCCATCACCGTGCCGGCTTTGGTTGCCAAGTTTGCCGTGGCCAAAAAAGCCGAGGGGCTTTCGGCGCTCTACGTCGACGACATTGAAAAAAAGCTCACGCGCTTTTCCAAGACGTTCCGCGGCCACATCGGCAGCATCAACGACGAGGTTCTCCGCGGTTTGCGGCTACTGAAGAAACATCAGGTCCGCCGGCCACACCCCCTCGGATGCCGTTTACCTCTCGGAGCTAACGAGCAATTTGCATGAGCAGGGATGGGATATTCCGTTCTCTCGTGGAGACCCAACCACCCATCAATACTCGCTGATCTAAAAATTCGGCAAAGTGCCGCGTGAGGTGCCGCCATAACTTCATGTGATCCCGACGATGAGAGCCTCGTCGGTACCATGGTGCGGGAAATCTGCTACAGCAATGCGCGCAACTACTTCGGGTTCGGCAATTCCTGAGCGCGCTCCCTGAGTGACGGGTGCCCCGCAGGGAGGAGGAGGCGACGCGCGAACAGACGTGCCACGGGATTGGTCCGGACGCGGTCCAGCAAGTCCACTTGGCAAACGCGCCATACACCCCGGCCCTCTCGTCTCTCTGCGGCGGCGGCAACCGGTCCCCAAGGGCGGCTCCATCCGCCGTCTCCGGAAAGGAGGATCGGTGTCCACCCTTCGCCATCCAAAACCGTGTGAAGGATGGGCGAGGCGTGGCCCGATCTTTCGTCGAACCAGAACTTGAAATACTGGGGAAGAAAGCCGTCCGCCAACGGGTGTCCCGAAGCGCAGGAAACAAAATGCCGGGAACCCATGCCTGCCGCGTGCACGGCGATCGAAGAGTCACCGATCGTGTGGGACCCCTCGGGCAGCGAGAGAAAGACGGCGGCGGCTCCGCTGCGCACCCGCCGATCGAGCTCCTCCTTGGCCGCGAGGTAGTGCGAGACATCCGTGATGAGGATCACGTCCTCGTTTTTGCCGGTCGAACCGCCGAGCTCGAGCGATTCCAAAAACGAGAATGCGCGAGGATCGTTACCGGCCAAAGCGGGACTGACCCCACTCTCATCCGGCGCCGGAAAAACCGCGAGGGTCAGCGACGTGTGGTGCAGGGCGTGGCCGTCGGAGTCGACCAAGCTGGCCGCTACGGTGAGGTTCTCGCGATCCGCGACATCGGGCAGCGTCAACTGGATGGCGCCCTGCGGCGAGGGGCCGCATTCCTTCAACACGGCCGGAACGCTCCCGTGGGCGATGATGGTTTCTCCGCGTGTCACCTCGTAATCCAGACGGCATCCCTGCGGGGAAACAGCGAGATCGCAGGCGGTCCACAATTCCACGGGCAGAGTCTGCCCGGAAAAACCCGCGCTGCGGTCGCTGCGCAATTGCACGGCCAAGGGTGCGAGGGCATCGCGGTAGGCGAACCATGCGTACTTCGGCACGCGGTCCACGTCCATAATCGACTTCATCCAGCCGGCGGGCCACGCGTCGATAAAAAGATGGATGGCAAACGTGTTCATGCCGGGCATTCGGCGGAAGGCTTCGGTCATAAGCCGCGTGACCCACTCCTGATGCCGTTGGCTGGCCTCGATCCACTCATCGCTCGTCCGCGGCGTCGGATACCACAGGTAATGAAATTTGGCCGACTGGGCTTTCGGTATGACCTCTGGGCTCCACTCCGAGGTGGCTGAAGAAGGAAGCCAAGGCGACGGGTAAAATTCTTGCATCACGCCGCGCGAATCGAGGCCCTCGGAGCCGAATTCTCCGCACCCGAAAGACCAGCCTTCTTTGACCTCCATCCAGTTCCCGTGGTGCAGACTGCCCAGATCCACACCGTGACCGATATACCAACCGCAGTAGCAGTGATTGTCCTGCATGCCCTGCCGCACCGGCGGATCATAGTCGCCGTCCACGCATTTGATCACGCGGTCGGGGTTTTCGCGCCGCACGGCCAGCGAGGCCATGGTGAAAAACTGCTCCATTTCGTCACGCTGCATGAAGCGGTGGGGTTTGGCCCGCGCCGCGGGGAACGGTTCGTTGATGAACGAGACGAGAATGCTGCTGGGGTGGGAGCGGATCAGACGCTCCATCGCCGCGGACTGGCGCACGCATTGGTGGAACTGGTTGCGGCGGATGTTGCCGAAGAGAGGCAGATCGGTCTGCAGCATGAGCCCCAGCCGGTCGCATGCTTCGTAAACCTCTTGCTGGACCGGATGCTGGGTCAGACGGAGGAAATTCATATTCGTCAACTTGGCCAGCAGGATGTCGTCGTGCAGGCGCGCGGTATCGCCGCGGAAAACGCAGAGATCAAGGTTGCCCATGGTGTTGGCTCCTCGCAGCATGATCTTCCGTCCGTTGAGCCGGAATTCGCCCTTGGGCTCGGAGGCTTCATCCTGCTCGAAACGCCGCAGACCGAATTGCCGATGCGCCGCGTCGAGCAGTTTTCCGGCGCCGTCGATCAGTTTGACCTGCGCTTGATAAAGCCAGGGCGTTTCCAGGTCCCAAAGTTTTGCCTCGCTCAGCGGAAGGGTTAGCGAGAGAAAATTCCGACCGCGGCCCATGCGGGCGGGTTCGGAATCGGGATTGTTTTTTTCCAGGTCGCCGAAACCTCGGACCCAGCGGCCTTGGCCTTGGTGCGGATGGTCGACGTGGACTTGCGCGGGGAAATTTTGGCCGTGGATCGAGACGAGCAATGATGCTTCCTCCTGCGGGTTGTCGCCGTAGTTCTCCACGGTCACCTCGATTTCCACCGCGTCGAGCGAGGCGAGGGGCCGAACAAAGATGTCGGTGATGGCGAGACGGGCGCGTCCTTCCACCCTCACACCCTGCCAGATGCCCATCCCCGCGGGGCAGTGATGCCATCCTTCCTCCGGATCGTCGTAACCGAGGCCCGTGGCGGCATAGATTTTGTCGCCGTCGGCGTCGCCATCGGAAAAAGCCTGCCCCAGCATGGTGAAGTCGTTCTCCACGCGGACGAGGAGAATGTTGCCCTCCGGTTTGGCGATAGCGGTGATGTCGAATTCGAACGGCTCGAAAAATCCCTCGTGGGTGCCGAGGCAGACACCGTTGAGGTAGACTTGGCACCGGTAGTCGACTCCGTCGAAGCAGAGGATTCTTTTTTCCGCTGCGAACAACCCCGCGGGAAAATCCAGTTCCGCGCGGTAAAGCGTGGCGGCGGGTCCGAGTGGCGGCCCGTAGTGTGGCAGATCGACTGTGGTCCACTCGCCTTTGCCGGCGAGAACATCGGTGAAAGACAAGCGGTCGGATGGTGTTTCTTCGCGCCATTGGCACTGCTTTATACCGAACACGGCGCGCGTAGCAGGGACGGCGGGAGCCAAGTCCTGCAGGAACGGGCTCATGCGCGCCCGGAGTCCGGCCAACGCGGTCTTCAATTCCTCGGCTGAATTTATCTTGCGCGCGAGGGGCCTCGCGACCGGTGGGGCGCCCGGTTTCAAGGGCAGCGAAACATCGGGCACGGGAAGCCGCGGCGGCGCGGCCATTCCCGGACGTGTGACGGGCCGCAATTGGGAAGCGATGTCGGCGAAGGTGTCTTTGGACTCGGTCTTGCGGTGCATGAAGTTCAGTGTCCTGTGGTGGCGGGGACAGCTTCGGCATTTTCGAATCCCGGCGGCTGGTAGGATTTGTCGCCCCCGAGCCGCAGCCAATTGCGGTAGAGCAGGGCGCACATGATGAACCCCGCGAGGGTGCACGCGCCGCACCACACGTAGATGAAGCGGTAGTCTTTCAGCGTCTCGAGGAGCCAACCGCTGAGCACCGGGGCCAGAGCGACGCCGGCGAATCCGAAAATCTGGTTGGCGGTGAAGAATTGGCCGTATTTCGCGCGGGGAAGGAGACGCGGCAGGATGGCCAGATAGGCGCCGAGGTAGACGGCTTGCGCCACGAAATTGATTATGAGCCAGAAGGTGAAACTGCTCCGGTCGTGGACGAGGAAGAAGTTGGCGAAGAAAGTGATGCTGGTGAGCAGCATGCCGACCAGGCCGACGCGCAGCGGGTGGAAGCGGTCAACGAGCGGACCGACGAGGAAAAAAATCGGCACCTGCACGAGCGAGCACCAGCCCCGCACTTCGCCGAATTCGGTCAGGTTCAGACCCAGCGTCGGTGCGTAGCCCAAATCCTGCCCGGGCTTCGTGCCGAAGAAGACAAGGAAGGTCCAAAGCGGCACAATGGCGCTCCAGAAGCAGAAGGCGAGAGAGTAAACTTTGAGGTAAAAAGGGTCCCGGAAACACTCGGTGAAATAGACACGCGCGGAGGTGGCGAAGCCTTTCTTGGGCTCCGGCTCGCCATACCCCCCTTCCTTCACCTTCCAGATAAGGAGGAGAAAAGACGAGCCATACAGGACGGCCGAGATGATGTAGATGAGCGCGGTGTGGGTCTCGGCACTTCCAAACATAAAACGGTGGAAAACAAACGCGCCCAGCGCGCCGATGGCGCGGTAAAAGCCGACAAATTTTCCCATCACCTCCGCCGGGATGACATCGACAAAGAGAAACTGGTAAACCTGCATGATGTAGGTGTTGGCCACTACGAACACCACCATGCATCCGGCGATCCAACCGATCTCCACGGCATCAGTCGACCCGGCGCCGAACGCGCCGGCCAGCATTTGCGAGGCCGGTTTGGCCAGCCCGAGGCCGATCAAAGCGACCATGACGAGCGGCGTGCTCCAAAGCAGGAACGGACGCCGCCGTCCCAGTGGTCCACGGTACCGATCGCTTTGCACCCCTACCACCGGATTGAGCAGGATGCCGAGAACCGCCGGCAGGCTGCCCGAGACAAAGCCGATGAGGGTGTCCGACGCGCTCGCCCAGCGTAGTTGCAGCGGCACAATGGAAGTGGGCAACTGTTCCATGATCTGGAGGCAGAGATCCCCGAGCAACATCCAAAACATGACGGTCAGGAGCGCGGTCTGCGTGTAGACCAAGGTGCCGACTTTATAGGTACGCGGTCCCGAATTTGTCTTGATGCTCATTTAGTCAATGCTTGGGACGGGAAGGAGCGTGACCTCATGATGAGCAGCCGCCTGCACGTTAGTGCGGCAATAAACCACAGGTGACCGTTTCAGGCAAGCTGCGTTTGAGGCTCAATGCAGCCGCAGAGTGGGCAATGTTGAGGTTTAGTTTGCCTGCAAAATAATGCTACATTGGGGCAACATTGGGTTGACGGAATTCGGCCAGGGTGCTTAATCTTCACTATGACCTCCCCCTCCACCCAGTCCTCCGTTCCTTCCTCCCGCACTTCACTCTTGTTGGCGGTGGTGTTTTTCTTGCCGCTGATTGGCACTGCCCGCGCGCAGGTGACATACACGAACAGCAGCACGAGTGGCGCGGTGTCATGGTCGACTGGTCCGAACTGGTCGGCGACGCCGTTGAGTGCATCGAACACGGCGATTCGTTTTGCAGGCGCATTGGGCGGCACTTTGACCATCACGCAGGACACCGAAGCCAACTTTGTGCTCAATGCCTTGACCAATGCGAACACGGGCGGGTTTGCCATGAACTTCACGGGCGGAGCGTTCGAGTTCAACAATAGTGGCACAAAAGATCCCGTGCTTTATTTCGCCAGATCGACAACCACGATTCAGACCTTCAGCAATGATTTCGTGCTCAACGCGAGGCTGTCGGTCGCCCAGATAAGTGCGACGGCGTCCAACTCGACGATTGCCGGAGTGATCAGCGGGGTGGGAGGTCTGCGCAAGAGCGGCACCGGGTATGTTTACCTCACCGGGACGGACAACAGCTTCGGTGGTGGGGTGACCACCAGCGCGGGCACGCTGTTTGTTGGGTCGATCGGCAACGCCGGGGCCAACAGTTCGCTGGGGACCAACGGCACGATTGCCATGGGCGATGGATCGGGCGCCAACGCCTTGCGCACGATCAATGCGGTGGGGGAGGTTTCGGACAAGGCGATTTCGCTGAGCGGATCGACGATCAACACGCGCATCGAGAACTACTCCGGCGGGGTCCTGACGATCAACGGAGCGATCAACGCGGCGAACAACAATAGCAAGGTGCTTTACATCATGGCGAAAAGCAACAACGTGGTCCTGGGCGGTTCGATTGCCACGAACAACCCGGCGAACAACTTGGCGTTGGCTTTGACCAACAGCGTCAACAAGACACTGGCCTTAACAGCTTCGAATGCCTACCAGGGAGGAACTACGGTTTGGAGCGGCAACTTGAGCGTGAGCAACAATTCCGCTTTGGGGACCGGTGCGCTGACTTGGGAAAAAAATGGATCACTCATTGCTTTGACTTCGTTGGATATCAGCAACGACATCACCGTGGCCAGCGGCACTGGCACTGCTGGCTTGGCGCTGACCGCGACCTCGAAACAGTCTCTGACTAACAAGGTTTCCGGAATCATTTCCGGTACGGGTGGTTTGAGGATGAACACGGCCGACGCCACGGCTTATCCCGCCAACCTAAACAACTCTTTTGAGGGAGGTTTCTTTCTCCAGCAAGGCACGCTGGCCGTGGCGGTTGTAGGGACGGCCGGCAATAACAGCCCGCTGGGGACCAGCGCTACCATCTTTCTCGGCACGGCGACCAATGCCAATTCCTCGGCCACTTTAAAATATTTGGGTGACGGGGAAACAAGCGATAAGACGCTCTGGCTTGGCGGAATCGCCAACACAACATTCTCCTCCATTGACCAGTCTGGCTTCGGGGTCCTGAGGTTCACGGCAGATGTGGTTGCGACCAACCTGGGCCCGAAAACCCTCATCCTCGATGGTTCGTCCAGCGGTGAGGGGGAAATAGCGGGTGTTATTTCCAACAGTTCCTCCGGCACCGTGTCTTTGACCAAAAGCGGGACGGGCACTTGGACTCTTTCGGGAACCAACACTTACACAGGGGCCACCACGGTGGACGAGGGCATGCTGGCGATCAACGGTTCTGTGGCCAGTGAGGTTACTGTGGCCGATAGCGCGACGCTCGGGGGCACCGGCAGCGCGGGCACCGTGACGGTCAATGGCACGTTCGCGCCCGGCGCCTGGGCGACCTATACCGGCGCGGCGACCAACGGCACTTTCACCGTCACCACGGCGCTCGGGGTGCCCGGCACGGCACGATTCCGCCTCTTCGCCAATGCCATCAACGACAAGGTTATCGCCTCGGGTGGTGCCAATCTCTCTGGCACCGTCGCGGTGGTCGTTGACTCCAGCTACGTGCCTGCCAGCGGCGACACTTTCGACCTTGTCGCCGGTGTGATTAATGGCAATCCTCTGCTTTCGCTTCCGTCGCTCAGCGGCGGCCTGACGTGGGTAACCAATAATTTCCTTTCCGCGGGGCAACTCGCCATCACCAGCAGCGGGGTCGCCCCGTACGATGCTTGGGTTGCTTACTGGCAGAACGTTGATCCCGCTTTCACCAGCACGGCTGGCACGGACGATCCTGACGGCGATCTTTTCGACAACAACGAGGAGTTTGCCTTTGACGGGAATCCGACGATCGGCACCGGAGCCTTGCTCACCGCAACGATGGTCGGGAGAGATGTCTCCTTCAGCTACGTCGCTTTGGACGATGCCAACACGGCGACTTATGTGGTTCAAGCCACCTCCGATCTCGCGGTCGGTCTCTGGACCAACTCGGCTGTGGTGGTCACGAATTCCCCCGATCAGAGCGGGATCAGCCTGCCGGACCTTTACTCTCGTAAAGGATTTGTCGTTCCGGTGACCAACCGGGAATTTTATCGCGTCCAAGCAGCGATCGTCGCACCTTAAACCACATCCGTTGGAGAGAGCTTGCCGGTGCCGTGCGGCCCATCGGGGAGGCCGCGGCACCTCGTTTCTGGTCCACCTTCCGAGGGTGGTTCGCCGGGGGTGGACCAGGCTTCGGCGGAAAGGGTCGTGGTCAGAAAGCGCAGTTGCCGGAGGCCCCGCCCGCATTTCGCCCGTTGCGCTGGGCAATTCCTAAGATCTTGCCTCGCCAAGTTGGACTGCTGCTCGGAAGAAAAGACCGCTCACCTTGGCGGGCCGCACCGCGCCTTCCGGAGCCGTGCGAGCGGCAGCCGGCAACCACGGGGGATTCATGAACTACCCTCCATGTAAGGTCCGAGCATACTGAGAAGCTGATCGTTCTTATACTTTACCTGATTCGCTGTGCTGCACATTAATGATGCAATGTTAGGAGACGTGGACCAGCGGGTAACTTGAGGTCGACGCCGCCAAGTCCGCAAGGTCCATCTTTTTGGTGCTGGGCGGTGCTTGCTGGTGGTGTCCTCAAGGCTGGTTTGAGACCCAAGTAGGCATTATGTATATCCATGCGCCATTCGTGAAAAAATCATTTGACAATCTCGGGGGAGTGGGGTTTACTAACTTTTATGAATTCCCCCCATATTCGGTTTATCCCCACCCGGTCCTCCGTTCCTTCCTCCCGCACTTCACTCTTGTTGGC